>NZ_WWJX01000994.1 GCF_009865215.1 Streptomyces sp. SID3343
CCCTCACCGGCCCGCTCACCACCCCGCCCCTCCGCACCTTCCGCCCCTCCGCCCGCGCGGCGCCGGGACGCCCCGGCGCTGTTCACCGCCGACGTCGGGAGCGGTGAGCGGCAACGGCATCCCGGGCGCCGACCGCCTCGTGCGGCCCGTGTCGGAAGACCTCCGACAGCACGCGCGCGTCGTCCACCGCGTCGTGCGCCCGCGACTGTCGCACCCGGTGGTGCGCGCGACGCCCCTCCCCCGCCGGCTACCCACCCCCGCCGCAGCCCGGTTGCCGCCGTGCCGCCCCAGTTGCGACCACGCCGCCCCCACCCACCACACTCACGTGCACCGCGTCCCCGCGGCCGGCCTCTTCCCCGTGAGCAGGAACGCCTCCACCGCGCCGTCGATGCACGAGCTGTTGCCCCCGTACGCGGTGTGCCCCTCGCCCTCGAAGGTCAGCAGCGTCGCGTCGGAGAGTTGACTCGCGAGCTTCTGCGCCGACGCGTAGGGGGTGGCCGGGTCGCCTGTCGTACCGACCACCAGGATCGGCGCGCTGCCCGGCGCGCTGATCGCGTGCGGCTTCGCGGCCGACCTGAACGGCCAGTTCTCGCAGTCCTCGCCGGTCAGGTCGTCGGCGGTGGTGTCACGCGACATCAGCGGGGCATCGCTCTTGAGTCGCGCCAACGCCGCCTGCACCTGCTCAGGGCTCGGCGCGTCACCGGAGCCGTCGGCGCAGCCGATCGCGACGAAGGCGTCCGCGCTGTTGTCGTAACGGCCTTCCTCGTCGCGGCCGTTGTAGTTGTCCGCGTAGAAGAGCAACGCGTCGGGGGCCTTCTTGACCATGGCCAGGGTCAGCCCGTCGCGCAGGTACTTCCACGCGGTGTCCTTGTCGCCGTACAACAGACTGATCACGCCGATCCAGCCCAGGCCGGAGGTCAGCTTGCGCCCGTCCGCGGCGCGCAGCGGGTTGTCCTGAAGTCCGTCGAGGAAGTCGGCGGCCTTCGTGGGCGCCGTCGCCGGGTCGCGGCCGAGCGGGCAGTCCGCGCGACTCGCGCAGTCCTCGGCGAAGCGGCGCAGCGACTTCTCGAAGCCGACCCGCTGCTCGACGGCCGACGACAGGCCGTCGGCGGCCGGGTCGACCGCACCGTCGAGAACGAGTCGACCGGTGCTCTTGGGAAACAGCTCGGCGTAGACGGCGCCGAGGTAGGTGCCGTACGAGAAGCCCAGGTAGTTGAGCTTGTCGTCGCCGAGCGCGGCCCGCACGACGTCCATGTCGCGCGCGGCGTTCTCGGTGCCGACGAAGGGCAGCAGGTCGCCGGACTTGGCGTTGCACTCGGCCGCGTACTGCTTTTCGCGCGCCTTGGACCGGGCCTCCGCCTGCGCCGGGTCGTCGGGCAGATCCTCGGCGACGTACGCGTCGCGCTCGCGGTCGGTCAGGCACCGTACGGGCGCGCTGCGCTCGACCCCGCGCGGGTCGAAGCCGACGATGTCGTAGGACTCCTGGAGCGACGCGCCGATCGAGTCCTCGGCCATCCACCACGCCGACTCGACGCCCGAGCCCCCGGGTCCGCCCGGGTTGAGCAGCAGCGAGCCCCGGCGCTGCCCGGGCTTGCCGGCCGACTTGCGGGTGACCGCGATGTCGATCGTCTTGCCCTCGGGGTGCGCGTAGTCGAGCGGGACGTTGAACATCGCGCAGCGGAAGGCCCCGGCCTGTTTCCGCTGATCCTCGTCGTCGGTCTCGCAGCCCTTCCAGGTGGGCTTTTGGGTGTAGAAACGGGCGAGCGCCGGGGTGGGGTCACCGGGCGTGCCCGAGCGGCCCGAGTCGGGACTCGGCGCGCCCGGTCGGCCGCTCCCCGAGTCCGCCGCGTCGCTGAGATCGGACGCCGCGGTGCAGCCCGCGATGGTGGCGACGGCGAGCAGGCACGCGCTCGCGCGGCCGATGAGTCCCAGTCGGGATATTCGTTTCACTGGTACTGCCTACCATCGAACACACGCCCACGCACGAACGCGGCCCCCGATCCGCGTGCCGCCGGGAACGAGCCGGCCCGGATCGACGGGTGTCGATCCGGGCCGGGCCCACGGTCCGCCGACCTGCTCAGGCCCCCGGGTTCCGGGTGTTCCGGTTCAGGAACGTCCAGGCCTCCGGCAGCTGACGCGTTATGTCGGTCGAACTGCCACTCGCTCCGGGGACGGCCTTGACCGTCGTGGGCGCGACCGCGCCGTCCGCGAAGTCGGTGCCGGTGCCCCCGGAGTGGTTCGACAGCAGGATCCGTACGTCCGGGTGACCGGCGAGCAGCTTGACCGGGTCGTTCGCGGCCTTGGCCTGCGTCTCGGCCGCCCACAGCGGCGACTTGAGCGTGGTTCGACCGGACAGGCTCACCGCCGCGGCGTAGTACTGCGGGTACTGGAGTGCGTACTTCACCGCGCACAGGCCGCCGGATCCGTCCCCGATCAGGGCCCACGAGGCGCGATCGGCGGCGGCGCGGTACGTCGACAGGACCGCGTCACGCACGTCGTCGTTGTGGAACGTGGCCATCTTCGGCCGGTTGGGGATGTCGCTGCACTCGGTGTCCTTGGCCGCGGTCTGACTCGCGTCCGCCTCCTGCTTGGAGTAGGGCATGAGTTCGGGTGCGACCACGATGTACGGCGGGACCGTACCGGCCTCGATCGCCGCGGCCAGCTTGGGCAGGAACGCCACCGAGTCGTCGACGAAGCTGTTCGAATCGACGCCGGGCAGGGCCGACTGGGCGACCAGGACCGGGTACTTGCGGCCCTGGTTGGCCGGCGCGTCGTACCCCGGCGGTAGCCATACCCAAACGTCGGCGGTGACACCGGACTTGGCGCCCGCGAGGGTCGTCCTCTCCAACGTGCCACCGGACTTCGCGGACACCTTGGTGAAGTGCTGCGGGACCGCGCCCTTGGGCAGGGTGGACGACGGGACGGGCGTGCCGGACGGGGCCTCGGTCCCTGCCGACGCGACCGCCTCGGCGTCGTCGCCGGTCATCCCCCGGTACGCGACCGTGCCACCGATCGCGGCGGCGATCAGCGCGAGCGCGAGCACTCCGACGCCGACCGGCGAACGCACACCTCGGCGCCGACGCGGCTCGGTCGGCGCGCCGAGCACGACCACGGGCCCGGCGTCGCCCGGCGTGGGCCCGGCTGTCGTGGGAGCAGCCGACGAGGACCCGACTGCCGCAGGCTCGGCATCGGGCACGTGTCGCGTGGTCGGTACGCCCGGGCGCGACGCACCCACAGCCTCGGTCGGTCGGGCCGGTCCGGCCGACTCCACCGAGCCCACCGGCTCGACCCGCGCGACCGGCAACCGGCCCGCCCCGTCGCCGCGTTGCCCAGCCGACGGACGGATCGACTTCCCGACCGACCGCTCGACCGACTTCCCGACGGACCGCTCGACCGACTCCTCGACCGCACCCGCGTCCGAAGCCCGAACCGGCTCCGAATTTCGACCCGACCCCGAATCACGAACCGGCTCCGAGTCCCGGCCAGGCTCCGAGTCCCGGCCCAGGCCCGAGTCCCGGCCCGACTCGGCGTCTCGACCCGCCCTCGACGCGCGCAGCTGCTCGGCCCCGCGATCCGCCGGCGCGGCCACAGCCGTTCCGGAGGCCAACACGGCGACCGCGGGCGATCCGCCCGGAACGAGCGCGACCTCGGTCTCGGGGGCCGGCCCCCGCGGTTTGCGCGCTCTCCACACGAACGCGACAACCGCCCCCAGGGTCACCGCGATCAGCAGACCTTTGAGCGTCCTGGTCACGGAACGCAACCCCGCACCGTCCTTCCGACCTCACCAGCCACAATGTTCCCGGGAACTCTCCCACGATGACGTCCGATCGGGGGTCTCGGGTTCCGCTTTCCGGGCACTCCCGCTCCAAGGAGTGAACCGGACCTCGGCAAGATCGCGAACGGTCGAACCACCCTCGCCACGACGGGTCGAGCCGTCCCCCGCCACGGCCGGTCGAGCCGTCCCGGCCACCACCGGTCGAGCCGTCCCCGCCACGACCCGCCCGGCCGTCCCTCACCGCAACCGCTCGAAACGACCCGACTCAACCGGCCCGCAGCGTCAGCACCATCGCCTCGACCGCGAGCAACGGCGCGACGTTCGCGTCGATCGCCCGCCGGCAGGCCAGGATCGCCTCGATCCGGCGCAGTGTGGCCTCCGGCGTGGACGAGCCGGCGAGCGTGTCGAGGTCGGCCCGCATGGTGTCGTTGTTCAACGGGACCGAAGCCCGCAATTGCACCGCGAGCACGTCGCGGTAGAACGCGGTCAGATCCACCAAAGCGCGGTCCAGGCAGTCCCGTTGGGTGCGGGTGGCGCGCTTCTTCTGCTTGTTCTCCAGATCCTTCATCACGCCGGCCGTACCACTGGGCATCCGCCCGTTGCCGACCGCGCCCATCGCGGCGCGCAGTTCCTCGGTCTCGCGGCCGTCCAGGTCGGCCGCGACCTGCTTGGCGTCCTGCGCGGCGGCGTCCACGAGGCGCTGCGCGGCGGCCATCGCCTGGCCGATGTCGGCGACCACCAGGGGAATCCGCAGCACGTCGGCGCGGCGCCGGCGGCTCTGCTCGTCGAGCGCGAGCCGCCGGGCGCTCTTGACGTCCCCACCCGACGCGGACGCGGCGAACGCGGCCATCGCCGGGTCGATGCCGTCACGGCGCATCAACACGTCGGCCACCGCCCCCGCAGGCGGCGTGCGCAGCTGGACGTTGCGGCAGCGCGAGCGGATCGTCGGCAGCGCGTCCTCCAAGGACGGCGCGCACAGCAGCCACACCGTGCGCTCGGCCGGTTCCTCGATCGCCTTGAGCAGTACGTTGCCCGCGCCTTCGGTGAGCCGCCCGGCGTCCTCCAGGACGATCACCTGCCAGCGCCCACCGGCCGGGGACATCACCGCGCGCCGGACCAGGTCGCGGGTCTCCTTGACGCCGATCGACAGCAGTTCGGTGGCCACCACGTCCACGTCGGCGTGGGTGCCGGTGAGCGCGGTGTGGCAACCGTCGCAGTGTCCGCAGCCCGGCTCGGCGCCCAGCGCCAGATCGGGGCTCACGCACTGCAGGGCCGCCGCGAACGCGCGTGCCGCGGTCGCGGTGCCGGCCCCGGGCGGGCCGGTGAACAGCCACGCGTGGGTCATTCCGCCGACGCCCTCACCCGCGAGCACGGCCCGGGCGGCGACGGCCGCGGTGCGCAGTTGCTCGGTGACGCGATCCTGCCCGACGAGGTCGTCCCAGACGGTCACGCGCTTTTGTCTCCTCGATCCGGTGCCAAATCCCCCATACGACCGTACCGGGGCGACGTGACAATCGAAGCCACGTCACCCCGGTACGAGGATCGTCACGCGGGTCGGCCCGCAGAGCCGGCCGTCAGGACTTGCTGCGCCGCCAGCGCCGCTTCTTGCCCTGCTCCCCGGACTCGTCCGACCCGTCGGCGGACTCGCCATCCGCCGTGCCCGACGCGTCCGACGCGTCCGACGCGTCAGCGCCGTCCGCCCCGCCCGCCACGGCCCCGTCCGCAGCCCCACGCTCGTCGCCGCCGCCCACCGCCGGCAGCGCCCGCGTTTCGTCAGAGGACGACGACGAAGACGAAGAAGACAAGGACGACGAGGAGAACGACGACGAAGACGAGGAACCCGACTCCACCACCGACAACACCCCCGTCTCGTCCAAGCGCAACTGCGGAATCTCCCGAGTGTCGTCGGCCGCCTCGCGCAGCCGTATCTGCTGCAACTCGGTGGTGTCCGCGTCGTCCGCCGTCGGCTTCGGGATGCCGTGCACCGGGGTGTCCGCCATGGACGGGTCCGGCCGCCGGATCCCGTGTACCGGTGTCTCCTGCATGGACAGCGACAGCGGCCCCGCCTCCGCCGCGAGCGCGGCGGCCTCCTGCGCGGCCCGAGCACGGGTGGTCGCGGCCACCTCGGAGGCGCGGGACGCCTCCTTCTCGGCGCGGCGGCGGTCGGCCTCGGCCCGGCGCAGGCCCTCCTCGGCCCGACGGCGCTCCTCGGC
>NZ_WWJX01000995.1 GCF_009865215.1 Streptomyces sp. SID3343
CGCGCGCTGGTCCACGAGGCGCTGCGCCGGACCGGCGGGTGCGAGGTCGTCGCCGACACGCGCCTCACATCGGTGCGCTCCGCCCTCGCGGGCCTGGCCGACCCCCCGGAGCTACGGGTGAGCCGCGCCGCCGAGGTGGACGTCGACGCGCTGCACGCCGGTGCCGAGGTGTTCGTGGCCGCGCCCACCCTGGGCGTCGTCACCCTGGCCCAAGTACGGCGCGCCCCACTGGTGTTCCTGCCACCGCTCGGGGCCGCCCAGCGCGATCTCGCCGCGCGGGTGCGACACGTGGTCCCGGTACCGCTCGCGACCGACCCCCGCGACGACTGCCTGTGGGCACCGCCCGCCGGCGACGGCCGGACACCGTGGGACGCCCTCGACCCGGCCCTCGACGATCTGCGCGGCGCGCAACGCGTCGCCCGCACCCTGCGTCAGCTCTCGCTCGCCCCGTTGTGAGCGGCCGCGTCACCACACCGCCCCGCACCGACCGCGGCCTTGTCGCCGCCCCCGCCCCCCGGTACACCGCCCCGCGTCGAAGGCCCGTCAACCCTGGAGCCGCCATGTCCGCCACCCCCCTCGAAGCCGAGACCGCGGCCTGCCCCGCGATCGTGCGTCCGCGCGTGCCCGACACCGACTGGAACGACTGGCGTTGGCACATGCGTCGGCGCATCACCAACGTCGACAAGGCCCGGCAGTGGATCAACCTCAGCCCCGACGAGGAGAAGGCGATCGCCGGGGTCGCGGGCAAATACCGCTGGAGCGTCACCCCCTACTACGCGTCGCTGATGGATCCCGACGACCCCATGTGCCCCGTCCGCCAACAGGCCGTTCCCGCCTCGGGCGAGCTGGTCGAGTTCTCCGGCGCGGAGGTCGACCCGGTCGGCGACACGTACTACCGCAAGACCAACCGCGTCGTGCACAAGTATCCGGACCGGGTCATCCTGCTGGTCACCGAGGCGTGCCCGGTCTACTGCCGGCACTGCACCCGCAAGTTCCACACCACCGACGTCAACGGCACCTACTTCCGCGACGACGAGGGCGAGTCCTTCGACGAGGACCTGCGCTACATCGCCGACCACCCGGAGATCCGGGACGTCCTGCTCACCGGCGGGGATCCGCTGTCCTACCAGGACGGCAAGCTGGAGGAGATCATCGCCGGGCTGCGGGCGATCCCGAGCGTGGAGATCATCCGGATCGGCTCACGCTTCCCGGTCCTGCTGCCGCAGCGGATCACCGACGACCTGTGCGCGATGCTCGCGCGCTACCACCCGGTGTGGATCAACACCCATTTCAACCACCCCAAGGAGATCACCCCGGAGGCGTCCGCCGCGGTGGACCGCATGCTGCGCCACGGGATCCCGGTGGGCAACCAGACCGTGCTGCTGCGGGGGATCAACGACGACGTCGCCACCATGCGCACCCTGATGACGGAGCTGCTGCGCATCCGGGTCCGGCCGTACTACCTCTACCACTGCGACAACGTCACCGGCGTCTCGCACTTCATGACCTCCGTCGCCAAGGGCTGGGAGATCATGGAGGGCCTCCAGGGCCACATCACCGGGTTCGGCGTACCGCAGTACGTCCTGACCACTCGGATCGGCAAGATCCCGATCGCGCAGCCCTACTTCACCGTCACCCCCGACGGCCTGCACCTGCGCAACTTCCGCGGCGAGGAGATGGTCGTCGACAAGGCCGCGTACCCGATCACGGAGGCCGACGCGCGATGACCCTCGACAAGCGACTCGGGCAGCGTTTCCTGCCCTACGGCGCGAACTACCTCGACTGGTCCGACATGGCGGAGCTCCGGGAGGTGATCGACCATCAGGTGTTGTTCCGCTATCAGACCGAGAGCGAGAGCATGGCCTCGCGCCTGGAACGCCTGACCACCGAACGCCTGGGCGCGGCACACGCGTTGGCCGTGCACAACTGCACCGAGGCGTTGCGGTTGGCGCTGCTGGCCACTCGCCCCCGGATCGGCGACCGCGTGTACGTCCCGGCCGTCACCTTCGTGGCCGTGGCCGGCGCGGTGCTCTCGTGCGGACTGATCCCGGTACTGGTCGACACCGACGACTCGCTCTCGCTGGACCCCACGCTGCTGCCGCCCGACGCCGAGCGGGTGATCGTGGCGCACATGGAGGGCACCGTGGCGCCGCTGCCCGAGGGCGTGCCGTACGTCGTCGAGGACTGCGCGCAGTCGCTCGGCGCGCGCTTCCCGGACGGGCGCGCCGTGGGCACCGCGGGCTGGGCCGGCACCTTCAGCTTCCACCACAACAAGGTGCTCACCTCCGGCGAGGGCGGGCTCGTGGTCACCAACGACGAGCGGGCGTGGGCGACGATGCGCTGCTACCACGACCACGGATCGGCGCGCGTGCCCGGCCGCTATCCCACGTGGAACCAGGACGCCTACTACGGCGAGAACTTCGTCACCAGCGAACAGGTCGCCGCCGTCCAGTGCCAGCAGTTCCGCCACCTCGACGAACTGCTCGCCGGGCTGGAGCGCATGTACACCATCGCGATGAACGAACTGCCGGACCGCGCCGACCTGGAGGTGCGGCCGCGAGCCGCGGGTGACGCGAAGGTCGGCCTGCGCTTTCGCTGCGGCGACCGGGCCCTGCGCGACGCCGCGGTGGCCGCCCTGACCGCGGAGGGGATCGCCAACTGGACGTTGAACAAGTACCTGTTGCCCGAGCACCCGGTGATCACCGGCCGACGCTCGCTCTACGCCGACGGCTTCCCGTGGAACCACGCCCCCGACGAGCCGCTCGTGCTCAGCCGCGACGGCTTCGCCCGTACCCGCGACCGGCTGGACCGCACCCTGTGCGTACCGCTGTCCCCGGAGCTGTCCGAAGCCGAACAGGTCGGCGCGGTCAAGGCCGTTCGGCGTGTCCTGGAGGCGGTGTGAACGAGCGATCCGTGCTGCTGATGGTGGACGACCGGGCGTCCTCGTTCACCCGATACGCCGCCCGGGCGCTCCCCGACGACCTGGTCCTGCTGCGCTTCGCCGAGTTCCGCGCCGAGCTGCGGGAGGACTACCTGCGCGCGACCGCGCATCTGCCCGCGTTCTGGGTGCGCGAAGGGGCGCCACTGGAGCACGAGGCGCGGCGATATCGGGACTGGACCGCCGAGTTGCCCACCCGGCCGACCCGCTTTTGCAATCCGTCCGAACCGCGTCAGGCCGTCGCCCAGCGGTTCGCCGCCCTGGCCGGGCTCCCCCATCTGACCCAGCGCCAGGTGGGTTGGGTGCGGGACAAGGCCGCCATGAAGAGCCGGTTTCGCGAACTGGGGCTGCGTACCGCCGCGTTCGCCCGGGTGAGCCGCGCGTCGGAGGTCGAGCGGTTCGCCGCGCGGCACGGCTGGCCGCTCGTCCTCAAACCGGTGGACTCGTTCGCGTGCGTGGACACCTATCGGCTCGAAGGACCGACCGCCGTCGCCGCGATCGACTTCGCGGCCCGGGATTGGATGGTCGAGGAGTTCGTCGGCGGTACCGAGTGGGAGGTGTGCGCACTCGTCCACGACGGCGAGGTGTTGACCGCGTGGCCGAGCGCGATGCCGTGCCGCCCGCTGGACATCGTCGACGGGGCGATGAACGCCAACATCAGCGTCGGCACCGACGAGGGACCGCCGGTGGACCTGCGCGCGATGCTCCAGCGCATCGTCACCGGCATGGGGATCGACCACGGCTACGCGCACATGGAGTTCTTCGTGGTCGACAAGCAGGTGTACGCGGGCGAGATCGGGGTCCGATTGGCGGGCTGTGAGATCCCCGCCAACCACGGCCACGCCTACGGATTCGACGTCTTCGGCGCCACGCTGGACGTCTACCTCGGGCGCCGGCCCCGGCTCGACTATCGCGAACGGCGCTGCGCGGGCGACCTGTTGCTGCCCCTGCCCGGGTCGGGAACGGTCCGGCACGTCACCGGCGCCGACGAACTCCTGCGCCTGCCGGGCGTCGTCGAGGCCGTGCTCAAAACCGAGGTGGGCGACACGGTGGCGGCCCGCCGCGCGTCGCACAACGCCTCGGGCCACGTCCACGTCGTGGGCGCCTCGATCGCGGAGGTCGAACAGCGCATGCGCGCGGTACTCGACGCCTTCACGATCGAGGTGGCCCCGGCCCGCGAGGCGGACCCGGTCTCGTCGTGAATCTCAGCCCGCGCCGATCCCGCCGCGACACCGACCCCGGATCCGAGGAACGGGCCGGGGACGCGAAACCGACTCCCGCGACCGATGGTCTGCTCGTCCGTTTCCGCGCCCTGCTCACCCGCCCCCGGGTGGCCGGGGCTGCCGGGTGGAGCGTCGTCGCCAGGTTTCCCGTCTACCTGATGTCGCTGGCCATGGTGTTGACGATTCGCGAGCAGGGCGGCAGTTACGCCCAGGCCGGCCTGATCGCCGCGCTGTACACCGTCGGCATGGCGCTCGGCAGCCCGTTGATCGCCCGCCGGCTCGACCGCAGCGGACGGCGGGGCGTGCTGATCGGCACCGGCCTCGCCTACCCGTCGACGCTCGCGACACTGGTGTGGGCCACCGAGCCGGGTTCCTGGGCACAGCCACTGTTGGCCGTCGCCGCCGGCGTCGTGCTGCCGCCCACGAACGCGTGCATGCGCTCGTGGTGGGCGCGGATGCCGCTGGCGGACGCCGAACGCGAGACCGCCTACCTGTGGGAGGCCCTGCTCACCGAAGTCCTGGTCATCGGCGCGCCGTTGATGCTCGCGGCCCTGATGCTCGTCGGGTCCGCGGGATCGGCGCTGACCACCGTGGCCGTCATCGGCGGCGTGGGGGCCCTCGGGCTCGCCTTCGTACGACTCCCGGCCGGCACCGACGCGGCGGCCGCGAGCGACCCGCGCGAGGCCGAGGCCCATTCCCGGGACGGACCGCGCCATGTCCTGCGTGATCCCGCGATGCTCGTGCTCGTGGGGATCATGGCCGCGTGCTCCGTCCCCGTCGGACTGATGACGCTCGCCATCCCGGCCTTCGTGTCGGCGCACGGCTCGTCCGGCGGCACGGGCGTGGTCTACGCGTGCTGGGGAGTCGGCAGCGCGGTGGGCGCCCTGTGGTTGGGGCGGGCCCAGTCACAGGTCGCGGTGCATGTGCGCTTCCCGCGACTGGTCCTCGCCTACGCCGTCGGCACCGGACTGACCGTACTGGTCACCTCCCCGGCGACGCTCGCGGTCGCCCTCGCGGTCGGCAGCCTGCCCATCGCCCTGGTGTCCGCCAACGAGATGACCCTGGTGAGCACCCTCGCCGATCGACGCCTGCTGGCCGAGGCGTTCACGTGGGCGTCGCTGGCCACCGTCCTGGGCGACGCCGTGGGCCAGCAGGCCGGTGGTCTGCTGATGGATCCGATCGGCCCGCGCGGCGTGTTCGCCGTCGCCTTCGGCGTGGCCCTCGCGGGGGCGGGGCTGGCGTTCGCGGGCCGCCGATTGTTGGCCCGCGAGGCCGTCGCCCCCGAAACGCACGCGACGTGATCGCCGTCGATGCCGCGCGCATCCCCTCGCCCCCATCCCGGTTTGCCTTACTTCCGACCGAGTCGACCCACAGAACACGAGGACACCTGTCGTGAACGCCCCCGTCGTCACCGAAGCACAGCCCCGGCCGGAGCCGGATCCGCCGGCGGCCACGTCGCTCTTCCGCCCGGTCGACCTCGCCGAACTGCCGCACGCGGTGGCGGAGTTCCTTGCCGCGCCCGAG
>NZ_WWJX01000996.1 GCF_009865215.1 Streptomyces sp. SID3343
GGGCCAGGGTCGGCCCCAGATCGGCCCCGCGTCGGTGGCCACGTCGTGCCGCGCCCCGGCGTCGTCCGTGAAGGTGAACACCGCCGACGTGATCGCCGGTGCCCGTACGCCGCCGTCACCCAGGACCGCCGTGAACACGGCGCGGTCGGCCGGGACCCGCCACTGCGCGGCCGTGACACAGGACTCGGGAAGGTCGCCCACCTTGACCGCCGGGCCCTGCCACGACGCGTGCCGTACCGGGCCTTCGTCGGTGGGGCTCGGGGGTGCCCCGGTGGGCGTGTCGGTGGGTTGCCCGGTACCGCTGCCGCCTCCCGGCGCGGGGAACTCACCCGCCTGGCCCTCGCCGTGGGTGCCGACCACGAGCACACCCTTGACCGGCGTGGCGCCCTCGGGCACCACGAAGGTGAGCGACGTGCCGTCGGCCGCCACCCGCAGCGCATCGTCCGCCAGGCGTCGCGGCGACCCGTCGACGTACGCACCGAGCCCGCCCGCGTCGAGTCCGGTTCCCGTCACCGTGACCGTCTCGCCCGGCTTCGCACCCGCCGGGCCGAACCCGGAGACCGTGGTGGTGGGCAGGGCCGGGCGCCGGAACGTCGCGGCGGGGTCGCCTGCGGTGACTTCGGCGATCTGGGTGTCGAGGTAGCGCTCGTTGCCGTCGACGCGCAGTTGGAGCGTGTCGCCGGCGTCGATGTGTACGCGCCACTGCATGTCGATGGTCACACCCAGACCGGCCCGCGCGGAGTCGGTCGTGGTCGAGGCGAGGTCGGCGACCATGACGGTCCAGGTCGCGTCGAGGAAGCCCGTGCCGCTGCCGAGCATCGCCCGGTACATCTCCGGGTCGCCCTTGTACAGGCTCTTCATGGCGAGGCCGTCATCGTCGGTGCGGAAGTGCAGGGTCCGGGTGACCAGGCCGCCGGGGATCCGACCGGCCGGCAGTTCCAGGCGCTCCTCGCGCGGGGTGCCGGGGAAGAACGTCAGTCCGGTCACCTCCGTCGTGGCCCGCGGCGGCAGGGCATCGGACGCGGCGGGTAGGGACGCGTTCGGCACCTCGGACACGGTCGATGCGGACACGGTCGATGCGGGCACGGTTGGTGCGGGCACGGTTGGTACGGACGCATTCGGTACGGACCCGGCGGCCCGCTCGGGCGCGGCAGCCGCGGGGGCCACGGCCTCCGTGTGCACCTTGTCGATGTGCACGAGCGATTGCACGCCGACGACCTGGTCGAGTTCGCGGAACTGGCTCAGCGGGTGGTCGAATCCGGCCACGTCCGACGTGGCGTTCAGGGCCTGCGCGGTACGCGAGACGTTCATGGCCGCCGACGCAATGGTGGGTGAGCGCTTGCCCAGTGGCGTACCGGCCGGCGCCGACCCGGCGGCCGCGGCCGTACCGTCGGGTCCGGCGGCGGGCACGGTCAGCCAGCTCGGCGCGCGCGACCGACTGTCGCCGAAGCTCTCGTCGGGGCCCGACGCCAGTTCGCTGTAGCTGCCGGATCGGGTGACCAGGCCCGGGGTCATGGCGCGTTGCTCGCCGGTCAGGTATTCGGCCCGCGCGGTACGCGACGTCGGCGACTCCGCGGCCGAGGAGATCACCGGAAAGATCAGCAGCAACAAGCCCAGCACCAGCAGGCCGACGGCGGCTCGTCGAAGATGGAGGGGACTGATCGAACGACTACGTGTGGTGCCCATGAAGATGTGATGACCCGTCATTCATCCCGGCGTCGGCGGCTGCCCGTGGCGTGACCCAGGGGAAGCGTGCTTGGGAATCGGGAAGCCGAAAGAATCGAAGCCGACGAATCCGTGCAGGGTACGTCGACAACGATCGTGAGTATGCAAGACACGCGGGCCGCCGACGTGGCCGAAAGTCAACCTTCGACGAGAGTTGCCCCGCGGTTCGCACAAGGTGGTCCCGGGGTTCACCGATCCCCGAAAAAGGTCAGCCGTCGCCGCTCGGGTGATTACCCGGCGTAACGGCGGCCGGGCACGCCTCGCCGGACCGCACGACGACGCGCCGCGTTTCCCGCGGAAACCATCGTCGACAATCCGAGGGAAGAGCACAGAGCATCGATATCCGGGGAGAAGAGAATGGCGATGAACACGCCATTCCCGTGCGCTACTTCAACCGCACACGGAGTAGCCGACACGCGGCGGGATCGGCCCGGTCGGCCGACTGACTCCTACGAGATCGAACCCACGGGAACGGGGCGACCGAAACGGGCGGCTCATCGGCCAACCCCGACCGCCGTTACCCGAGTTGGTGGTATCGACGCATCAAAGCGCCGCCGCTCCGGGTTCACACGAAGCAGCGCAATATCCGTCACCCGGGCAAATCCGTGCCCGAACTCTCGTTCCCCGTGCGGCCGTCGCGGTGAGTTCCGGACACTCGAAGCAGGCCGGCCCTACCGAAGGGATCGGGACGCCGCATCTTCGTCACGAAAAGCGGCGCAGCCTATCGGAGACGGAGGTCGACCACGCGATGCGTCGGTCGTTCGCCGCGCCAAGAAAGCTTTTCCGCACCCCGACGTTTGTCATCGGCCCGTTGGCGATTCGGGCCGGGAGTTCGGTTTCGGCCCTGCGTGTCGAAGGGTTGGCGTCCGGCCCATGTCCGGTACGCGCGCCGGGCATCCGCGTTTTCCGTACCGCGAACATCACCCGTACAGGGGCGCGCCGAACGACGTAAAACGGTGCCTGGGCGCGCCGTTCGGCCGATCCGTCGATTCGGCATCGAGAAATGCCGCTGTGGCCTGCGGAAACACTTTCGGTCGTTGATCCGTCACCGAGAACTGTTTATGGTCCGGGCCAAGTGCACATCGCATCCCCCGATTCTCCATGCGCACGACGGAGGAACTCACGACCGGCCCGGTGGTGAGGCGGCAGTACCGGAACGACGGGTCACTCGGCCCGGCGGTTCGGTGCGGAACCGGAAGTCGTCCCTTCGGGGCGCGATCTCCGCTCCGGCTTCCTCGGGGGGAATTCCGAAGGGAATCCATGTCTTTCCGCATCACGTTCGCCCAGACCGTCGTGGGTTGCGACCGTGCCCGGCACCGCATCCGCAACGCGACCGTCGGGGGGCTCGTCGCCACATCGTTCCTGGGTGTCACCGTGACGTCGGCTCAGGCCGCGAGCGAGGCCACTTGGGATCGGGTGGCCGAATGCGAGAGCAGCGGTGACTGGTCGGCCCACACGGGCAACGGCTATCACGGCGGACTCCAGTTCACGCAGAGCACGTGGAAAGCCAACGGCGGTACGGGCAGGGCGGACCGAGCCTCCAGAGCGGAACAGATTCGCGTCGCCGAGAACGTCCTGCGCTCGCAGGGACCCGGTGCGTGGCCCGTGTGCTCGCGAAAGGCCGGCCTCGGCAAAAGCACCGGAGGAAAAAGCACCGAAGGCAAGCGCACGCACGGCCGAGGCACCGAAAACAACGCCTCGAATTCGGGCCGAGAGAACGCGGACGGGCCAAAACGTGCCCCGGGCGGAGAAGTTGCCAACGGACAAGCCACGTCCCGGGATGCCGCCGCGTCCACCGGGCCCGACGGCGGCGACTACGTGATCAGGGCCGGCGACACGCTCGACGGCATCGCCACCGACAACGACCTGCCGGGCGGCTGGCAGGCCCTCTACGCCAGAAACCTTTCGGCCGTCGGCCCCGACCCCGATCTGATCTCCCCTGGAGAACGCCTGTCGTTGCGCTGACCGCCGCTGCCGCCCCCGGACCCCACCCTTCGAGCCGCGCGTTTCGAACGACCCTCGCCGGTGCGGAAAGTTATCACCAACAACGCGCCAGCCGAAGGCAAAGTCGTAGCTCGCACAGGTAGTTGGTCGTCTCGGCAACCCAGGCGAGATGCCGCGAGGGGGGTCCGGGAACCGTCCTCGGCCGGCTTCACGGCAGGCGCCCTCGGGATCCGGATTGGTCCAGTCCAATCTATTGACGACCTCGGGGCGGAGGGACACTCTGTGGCCATTGGTCTATACCACCTCTCCCCAGGAGTGTCCCTGTGGTACGACGCTACGTCTCCGCCCTGGCCGCCACCGCGGCCTCGGCGGGGTTGCTCTCCCTCTTCGCCCTCACCGGCGGCGCCACCGCGGCCGGCCCCGGCACGCCCCCGGGCCCGAACCCCGCCGCGAGCGGAATCGGCAGCAACTGGTACGCCGCCGCCCCCTACTTGATGCCGCTGGACAACGATCCCCCCGATGCGGGAGCGGTGATGGACGCCACCGGCCTCAAGGCGTTCCAACTCGCGTTCATTCTCGCGCCCAACGGCGGTGGCTGTTCGCCGACTTGGGACGGGACGAAGCCCGTCGCGACGGACACCGCCGTCGCGGGCGTGATCGCGAACATCCGGGCCAAGGGCGGCGACGTCTCCGTGTCCGCCGGCGGCTACGGCGGCACCAAACTCGGCCAGACCTGCGGTACGCCGGAGGCGACCGCCGCGGCCTATCAACAGGCGATCGACAAGTACGGCCTCAAGGCCATCGACTTCGACCTGGAGGAACCGGAGTACGAGAACACCGCGGCGATCCACAACGAGATCGGCGCCGCGAAGATCCTCCAGCAGCGAAACCCCGGCATCTACATCTCGGTGACCACCGCGGCCACCGCCGACGGCACCGGTTGGTTCGGCAAGCAGATGCTCAACGAGGCCAAGGCGCAGGGCTTCACGCCGGACAACTTCTCCATCATGCCGTTCGACGGCGGCTTCAACGGCGCGGCCGCGCAGACGTCCGCGTTGACGAACTTCAACGCGATCCTGCAGAGCACGTTCGGGTGGGACGCCGCCACCGCCTATGCGCACGAAGGCATTTCGCAGATGAACGGGCGCAGCGACACCGGCGAGTACTTCCGCCAGGCCGACTTCCAGGCGGTGTACGACTACGCGATCGCCCACCACCTGGCCCGCTTCACGAACTGGTCGGTCAACCGCGACCGCGAGTGCACTCCGCCCGACAACAACGGCAAGACCTCGGGCGCGTGCAGCAGCGTCCCGCAGGCCGCGTGGGACTTCACCAAGTTCTCGGTACGGTTCGCCGGCGCCACGCCGCCCACGACCCCGCCGACCACGGCCCCACCGACCACCAAGCCGCCGACCTCGCAGCCGCCCACCACGCCGCCCGACGGGTGCCTGCTGCCGTCGTGGGACCGCGCGGCGACGTACACGGCCGGCAACACCATCACCTACGGCAACCACTCCTGGAAGGCCAAGTGGTGGACGCAGGGCGAGGTGCCCGGCACCACCGGCCAATGGGGGGTGTGGCAGGACCTGGGCGCCTGCTGACTCGACACACCGCGGTGGGCCCGGAAATCCCCGTCGGGCCCACCGCGGTCCTGTGGCAGCTCACCGCGCTCGGTGTCGGCGGCATCATCGGGGCCGGCATCTTCACGCTGTCCGGCACCGTGGCCAACGGCACGGCCGGGCCCGCCGTTCTCCTCTCGGTGTCGGTGGCGCGTTCACCGGCGCGGCGACCGTGTTCTTCGCGGTCTTCGGCTACGACGCGATGTCCACGGCGGCCGAGGAATCCAAGGACGCCCAGCGGCACATGCCGCGCGCGATCGTGTACTCGTCGGCCGTCTCGATGGTGCTCTACGTCCTGGCCTGCCTGGTTCTGACCGGCATGCGGGACTACCGGCACATCGACCCGGAGAGCGGCTTCTCGTCCGCCTTCAAGGCGGTCGGCCTCGACGGCTTCGCCGATGTAGTCGCGGTCGGCGCGATCGTCGGCATCATGACGGTGATGTTCACGTTCATGCTCGGCGTGACCCGGGTGTGGTTCTCGATGAGCCGCGACGGCCTGTTGCCGAAGTGGTTCGCCAAGACCCACCCCGTGCGCCGGGTCCCCACCCGGGTGACCTGGATCGTCGGGTTCGTGTCGGCGGGCATCGCCGGATTCGTCGACATCGGCTCGGCGGCGGAACCGACCAACATCGGCATCCTGTTGGCCTTCAGTGTGGTCTGCGCCTCGGTGATCGTGCTCCGGTACAGGCGGCCGAACCTCCCACGCGGATTCCGCTGCCCGTGGATGCCGGTGATCCCCGCGTTCGGGATCGGCGCGTCCCTGTGGCTGATCACCTATCTCGCGTGGCAGACGTGGGTCCGCTTCGCGGTGTGGTTCGCGATCGGCCTGACCTTCTACTTCGCGTACTCCTGTCGCCGCTCGGCGTTGGCGACCGGGGAGGGAGCCGGGGCCGAGGACGTCCGGAACTGACCGGCGGCCGGCGCACCCCCGCCGAACCCCCTGCCACTGCCGAACCCCCTGCCACCGCCGAACCCGCTGCCGAACGAGCGCGGACCCGCCTCGACGGCGAGGGCCCGGTGCGGCGGGCTCCTCGCCGTCTCGGCGGGGCGGGAGTCTCGTCCCCCCGCCCCGGCTCGTCGGGTGTGTGTCGGCGGACGTGTCGGCCCCTCGGTGACGACAAGCGAAACGTATCTGCGGATCGCTCGCACGCGGTACCTGTCAAGAACCCCCCGGTCTCGGTGACATGGCCGGGACGGTACGCCGAGCCCGACGATCCGTCGCCGCCCGGCCGTACGTCGCGTGGTGCGCACGAAGTCGGCCTGCCGCCCGGCATGGTGACCCCACGTCAGTTCTCCGTCCCGAAGCCCTCGTGCCCCGCGAGCCACCCCACGTAGCGAGGCGCGCGCAGCACCGCGGCGGCGTGCGCGGACCGCGCGTGGGCGGTGACCGCGGCCGCCGCGCGGGC
>NZ_WWJX01000997.1 GCF_009865215.1 Streptomyces sp. SID3343
GCACGACCGGCGCACCGGCGAGGCCCGGACCGGAGGCCGCGTCACCCCCTCGCGCGGCCGTGACGAACGACCCCACGAAAGCCCCCCGCCCCGGAACCGCGCCGCAAGCGCACCCCGCACCCGCACGCGACCACCGCCATGCCCGACACCGTGAAACGGTTCGACCGCGACGTTTCGAACGCTGCCGTGCCCGTGCCCGTGCCCGGCTGCGGCTACGCCGCCAACGGCCGCCGACGCCCAGGGCCGCACTTCACGACAGGGGAGCCGGGCGCACGACGGGCGCTACGCGCAGGTCGGGCACTACCGGTCACGGTCATGGGGCGAGGGCCGCGGCAGGCCAGGGCACGGTGGCGTCGGCGGAGGGTGTGTCGACGTCGACGGGGACGTCGAAACGGGTCCATTCGACGACTGCTCCGGGGACGAGTTGTCCGGCCTCGGTGTGCGGCGGGATCGTCAGCAGGGTGGGGAGGGCGCGTACTCCGCGCGCGGGAACGTGGAAGACGCCGCCCCCGGTGGCCGCCGGCGCGTCGAGGAGAATCTCGTCGAAGGTGCCGGGGTCGTCCGCCCGGGGCTGGGCGTGTTCGGGGCCGGCGGCGATCAGGCGGGCGAGGCGGGGCAGGTCCCCCAGGACGGCGACGGTGTCCAGTTGGCCGGTGGGTTGTTGCTCCGGGGGCACCTCGACGAAGGAACCCACGACGGCCTCCACGGCCGCCGGCTTGTCGCGAAACCCGTCCTGGGTCTGCCAGAAGCCCCGGTCGCCTTTGACGTACAGCCCTCGTGCGGTCCTGCGGAACTCTGCGTGCCCCGAGCGGAAATCCGTCTCCCCGCGATACACACCCTCGTGTCGAAGGTCGACGTCGATCGTGACCCGCGCGGATGCGAGCTCGGCCGGAACATCGCCGGTGGCCCGCGAGACCAGGCGTACCGAACGTGTCTGCCGGGCCTGGGTGTCCAGCCGGCGCAGCAACGCGAGACGTGCCAAGTCCTTGTTGTCGCGTTCCTCCGCTTCCGCGCGAGTCGACCCGTCGCCCGAGACCTCCAGTGTGGCGTAACCCCCGCCGCCCGCAAGACCGGCCGCGACGACGACCGCGAGCACCCAAGGCCATCTCTTCGCCCCTGTTCGTCCCATCACGCGCCCTCGTTCCCCACCCGCAGGTGCCTCGGCCTCGGCCCCACCGACCGAACCCGCGCACCAATGATCATGGAACCGAACCGACGCCGCCACCACGTTTGCCCGCCGGCCCCGGTATGCCCTCAACTGCCCAACCCGGGGCGGTGCCTGCGGAGTTCGACGAGGAGGGGCCCGACGTGCGAGGTCACCCGCCGAGCGGAGCACCGGGCTCGACGCGCCGGCCTGACGGCGCCGAGCCCTGTCGAGGCCCGCTGGGCGGGGCGCTCGGGAGGTGCGGTCGTGGCGGGCCGCCGCCTTGGCCTTCGCGTGTTCCGTCTCGGCCGTCGAGGTCGCCCGGATCTGCTCGTCCTCGTAACCGCTCGTCCTCGTAACCTCGTTGGGTCATCTCGCCCGGTCAGGGGTGTTCGGAGCGGAGTTGGGTGAGGGTGTGTTCGACGTTGCGCCGGGTGGCTTCGATGGCGGCCTGCGGGTTGCCGTCCTCGATGGCCTGGACCAGGGCGCTGTGGGCGTCGGGTTTGTGGTCGTCGGGGCTCGGGCCCCCGTCGGCCACCATCTCCGTGGAGGCGTCGCGGACGGCGTCGAGGAACGTGGTGAACAGGTCGGTGAGTACCGGATTGTGTGCCGCGGTGACCACGGCGCGGTGGAAGTCCAGGTCCGCGTCCACCAGTTCGGCCCCGTCGCGGGACTCCTCGCGGGCAGCCAAGGCGCCGCGCAGGGCGATGATGTCGGCGCGGGTCCGGCGTAGCGCCGCCAGTCGACCGGCCTCGACCTCCAAGGCCACGCGCACCTCGTAGACATCGGCGAGTTCGGCTCGGCGCAACTGCCGGTCGAAATCGGTGACCGGGGCGGTCGAGGCGACGAACGTGCCGAGGCCCTGGCGCGAGTGGAGCTGCCCGGCGGCGATCAGCGCCCGGACCGCCTCGCGGGAGGTCGAGCGGCCGACCCCGAGCAACCGGCTGAGTTCGACCTCGCCGGGCAGTCGGCTGCCCACCGGCCACTCGCCGCCCTCGACCAGGCGGCGCAGCTCCGCGACGGCCTGCTCCACCAGTGAGGTACGTCGTACCGCTCGAACCGTCACGCCCGCGCTCCGTTTCCGCCTGACTGCGTCCCACCTGCTCAGGTCATCGGACAGGTTACGGCCGGGGGCGGGGTCGGTGGGTGGCCGCCCCCGCCCCCGGCCGATCGGTGCTACACGGACGCCGGCTCCCGGGTCGACGTCGGCGACCGGTCGGCGGGCAGGGCCCGGTCCCGCAGCCGCAGTCCGGCGACCACGGCGATGGTGAACACGGCCAGGCCGACCCCGAGCGCGGTACGCAACCCTTGGGCATCGGCCAACCGGCCGAACAGCGGCGAGGCCAGCCCGCCGACGGACATGGCCAGGCCGAGGGTGAGGCCGCTCGCGGTGCCGGGCCGGGTGGGGAGGTAGTCCTGAGCCAGCGTCACCTGCGGGGCGAAGGGCAGGAACAGCGCGATCCCGCACACCACCACGGCGATCTCGGCCGACCGAAAGGTCGGCGCGAACACGACCGCGGCCAGGGCCGGCAGGCCGAGGAGGTATCCGGTACGCACCGGCATCGTGCGCCCGTAATGGTCGCCCAACCAGCCGCCCAGCAGTGTGCCGGCCGCTCCGCCGAGGGTGAACGAGGTCAGCGCCACGGCGCCGGCGCCGGAGGAGGCGTGCAGGTCGCGCTGCACGTGCAGGGAGAGCAGCGAGACGACGGTGACGTAGGGGATGGACCACCCCACCGTCGCGGTGACCAGGGTGGCGAACGCCCGCCAGTCGTCAACGAGTTCGGGTCCGCCGGAGCCCTTGCCGCCGGCTGCCGTCAGGGGTTGCGCCGGGGTGTGGCCGCGGCTGCGCAGCCAGGGGCCGCGGACCGTCCACAACAGGGCCATCACCACGGCCGGTACGGCCAACAGGTAGGCGCCGGACAGCCCGAGCGAACCGACCACCAGGGTCACCAGGGCCGGGGCGAGCGAGGCGCCGAGGGTGCCGCCGACCGAGAACAGGCTCATCGCGCGCTGTGACCGTCCGCCCGCCGCGCGGGCCTGGTTGGTGGCGGCCGGGTGGTAGGCGGCGATACCGATTCCGGCTACGGCCACGCAGAGCCAGGTGAGCAGGTAGCTGTCGGCGACTCCGGCAGCGGCGATCCCGCCGGCCGCGGTGAGGAAGCCCGCCGGGGCCAGCCAGTCGCGGGCGGCGCGGTCGACCAGCATGCCGAAGACGGGCTGGACCACGCTGGACAGGCCGGTCGCGGCGAGGGCGATGCCGGAGACGGCGGAGTAGCTGTAACCGCGCTCGGACATCAGGAACGGCAGCAGGGCCGGGACGGCGCCCTGGTAAAGGTCGTTGACGACATGACTGCCGGTCAGGAAGGCCAGTTGTCCCTTCTTCACCGGCCCTCCCCAGCGGGACGCGCGGGCGTCGGCAGGGGCGCCGGTAGCGGTATCGGGCTCGATGTGGGGTGGGACGGCATCACGGCTCCAGGCACTCGCAGGTTCTCATGTTCTCAGGTTCTCAGGTCCTCTGAGGAGTGAACTCAAGCAGAAATCGACCATCGAGGCAAGGCTCACCCGGCTTCCGTGCACCCGGGTGGCGAATCCGCCGCCCGTCGGTCGGTGGACTCGTGGCCCGGGACGGAAGCCGCGCGCTCTGCCCGGCCGGCACATCCCGATCCCGATCGCGCACGCGAGCCGCGCTCCCTCCGGGAAGCGCGCACGCGAACGGCGCTCCCTCCGGCAAGCGGAAGGAGCGCCGTTGACTCGTGCTGCGCGTACGGACTACAGCGTGCCGGCGGGGCCGGTGCCGGGGGCCCCGGGGGGTGTGTTGTTGCCGTAGTAGTCGCCGGTCCGGGTGTGGTGATCCCGGTCGTCGAGGTGCTTGTCCTTGTCGAACTCGGGGGAGTTCTTGATCTGTTCCTTGGTGAGGGCGACGTGGACGACCTCGTTCTCGCTGTCCACCCGCGTGATCGTGCCCGCGGGCAGCAGGACGTGCTTGCCGAAGATCCACACGCCGGTGTCGACGACCAGATAGGACGCGTCGACCTCGTCGTTGTGCTTGTCGACCTTGCCGATGTGGCCGTCGCTCGCCTCGACCTTGTAGCCGGCCAGGCTCGTCCCCGCGGTGTAGCCGGACTCGGGGCGGTGTCCCCACATGTTGTCGCCGGTGCTCACAGGAACTCCTCATCCTCGGACGGACTCCGCAGCCCGGCAAAGCCGGTTGCCGCGTCGGGTGCCGTCGTGTCGACTGATTCGCCCCACGCCTGCCCCACGCTTCGCGCCCCACACCTGTCCCGTCCCCGTTCCGCACGCGACACCGCCATCGAGGGAGCCACGCAGCAGGTCACCGGAAACAAGACGCTGCCCCAGGGAGCACCACCGCAACGGGGCCGGGCCGGTGTCCCGACCGGTATCGGCGTCGATCTCATCCGCGGACCGATCGGTGTCGACCGGTTGCCCGTCGGGTCAGGCCGGGTCCGCCGGGATGAGCAGCGCGTTGATCGCGGCGGTGCGGATGGTCGTGGCCACCGTGTCGGGATCGAGGCCGCTGTTGAACTGGGGGACCGCGTTGATCATCGAGAAGACGGCATGGGTCAGGACGCGGGTCTGGGCGTCCGACAGGTCGGGCCGCAGCCGCGTGACCAGGCCGCTCCACTCCTCGGCGTACAGGCGCATCATCCGTCGCATGCGATGCCGTTCGCCTTCGGGGACGTTGTGTTCGTTCTTCAGGAACACCAGGGTCGAGGGCACGTTTTCGAGGGTGCGTCCGACGTGGTAGTCGATCATCGCCTCCAGTGCCTCGCGAGGATCCGTCACCTCGGCGGCGGTCTTGCGCGCGTTCGCCACCAGTTCGTTCAGCGGATCCTCGAGCACCGCGATGAGCAACGCCTGCTTGCTGGGGAAGTGCCGGTAGAGGGCGGGACCGGTCACACCGGCGCGCGCGCCGATCATCTCCGTGGTGACGGTGTCGAAGGGGCGCTCGTTGAACAGCTCTCCGGCGACCTTGATCAGCACCTGCCGACGGGTGGTGCGCGGAGATGCCGTACGGGGAGAAGGCGAGCTCGTCATGGGCTCAGCTTACGTGAGCGGCCGATAACGTGATGTTGCGTATTCCGCGAGCAGGTCGGCTACCGCGTCGAGGCAGGCAAAGCCCAGCTCGGAGGACATGCCGCGGGGGTCGCCGAGCACCCCGTCGGGGGCGATGGCCTTGATGCCGTCGGTGAATACGCGGGCGAGCAGTTCGTCGTCCATGGGTCCGGTGAAGCCCGCCGCGGCGCGGTCGTTGCGCACCGCGTCCGGCCGTACGGCCAGCATGATCGAGCTTTCGGCGATGTCGGCATGACCGCCGACGCGCCCGCCGAGGCCGGCGACGCGCTCGGCAGCGTCGCGCCAAGCCTGGAGGACCGCCGCCGAGTCCGCGAACGCGACGACGTCCAGGTCGCGGGGGAGCCGCGCGGCGAGCTTCGGCTCGATGCCGCCGAGCAACGGGTAGTTGCCGATATGCGCCGAGAAGATCAGCACCCGGCGGAAGCCGTGCGCGGCAAGACTCGCGCAGCAGTCGGCGCAGATCGCCTCAAGCGTCTCGGCCCGCAGCGAGAGCGTGCCGGCGAAGCCGAGGTGGTGCGCGGAACAGCCGAGCCGCACCGTCGGTAGCACGAGTGCGTCGCCGAGCCGCTCCGCGACGAGAACCCCAAGCCGGTCGGCGTGCTCGCTGTCGACCGACAGCGGCAGATGTGCGCCGTGCTGCTCCGTCGCACCCAGCGGCAGGACCGCCGTACGCATGCCGCCGGCGACGGCGCGTGCGATGTCGGGCGAGGTCAACTGCTCGATCCGCAACTCGCTCACGGGAATCACTCCTCTTGTCGTACCTGCTCGACTCGTACCACGGGGAGGGCATCCCATCCGCAGTCAAAGTTAATCCAAACTAACGCTTGCCGACCCGTGCGGAGCCTTGACCTGGCCTGAACTACGTCTTACGTTATCGCCCAATAACATTCGACGGAAGGGTCGGTAATGGACTTCATCCTCATGACCGAGGGGGACACTCCGGTCGGGCTCACGCACGAGCACCGCTACCGGGAACTGGTGGAAGAGGTGCTGCTCGCCGAGCGCGTCGGCTTCGATGCCTTCGGCAGTTCCGAGCAGCACGTCGCCATCGGTACCGCCTCGGTCTCCGCGCCGGAGGTGCTCTACCCGTACCTGATGGCGCTCACGAACCGGATCCGCTTCATCCACCTCGTGACGCTGCTGCCGACCCGGATCAACCACGCGCTGCGTGTCGCGGAACGCATCGCGACCGAGGACATCCTGTCCAACGGCCGCGTCGAACTCGGTACCGGACGCGGCAACACCACACTCGCGCTGCGGGCCTTCGAGGTCGACCCGTCGGAGAACAAGTCCCAGTGGCGAGAAGGCGTCGAACTGATCCGACGCGCCTTCCTGGACGACACGTTCTCGTTCGTGGGCGAGCACTACAAGATCCCGCCCCGCAGCCTGGTTCCACGACCCCTGCAGACGCCCTACCCGCCCATCTCGGCCGCCGCCGGCAGCCCGAGTTCGGTCGAGACCGCCGCCGAGATGGGCATCGGCGCCATCATGGGCGGCCTCTACCTCGGGTTCGACCTCGTCGAGAACATGGTGAAGCTCTACGACGAGACGCTCGCCGCCACCGACCACCCGGATCCGATCACTCCGCGCAAGATGGTCGTGATCAGCGGCGGTATGCACTGCGCCGAGACCACGGCACGCGCCCGTGCCGAGGCCAAGCCCCTGTTCGAGATGGCCAAGCTCTCGACCGGCGCCTACGACCGGCTGTCCAAGCTCTCGAAGGACTACGCCTACATGGGCGCGGTCAAGGACGTCGACTTCGACGACGAGGAGTACATGTTCGAGCGCTCGCAAGGCTTCATGGTCGGCGACCCGGCGCTGTGCATCGAACACGTGCGGCGATACGCGGACATGGGCGTCGACGCGCTCGTGCTGCGGGTCGACAGCCTGCCCCACGACCAACTGATGCGCTCGATCGAACTCTTCGGCAAGTACGTGATCCCGCACTTCAAGCACCCGCGCAACGTGGTGCGGTCCGCCGACGACGTACTCGCCGACATCCGGGCCGCGCGCCCGGCTCACGAAGAGGCGCTCAGCCGGTTCCGGTCCGAACAGCACCTCGCGGGTCACAAGGAGACAGTCCGATGAACGACCTCTACCGACACGGCACCGGCAACGTCCTCGTCGAGCGCCACGAGCACGGCGTCCTGCTGATCACGATCAACCGGCCCGCCCAGTACAACGCGCTCACCCTGCCGATGTTCGAGGAACTGAACCAGGTCTGGGCCGACGTCGAGCGCGACGACCAGACCCGGGTCGTCGTCGTCACCGGTGCCGGCAAGGCCTTCTGCACCGGAATGGACGTCGCGCTGCCCGATCCCACCCGCGAGGAAGCGCTCGCGATGCTGGAGACCGAACGCAAGCGGATCGCGACGGTCCTGCGCATCGAGAAGCCGATCATCTCCGCGATCAACGGCCCCGCAGTCGGCTACGGCCTGTCGACCGCGCTCCTGGCCGACATCAGCGTGGCCGCGGACGACGCGGTGCTGATGGAGGGCCACACCAAGGTCGGCGTGACCGCCGGCGACCACGCGGCACTCATCTGGCCGTTGCTGGTCGGCATGGCCAAGACCAAGTACTACGTGCTCACGTCGGAGCAGCTGACCGGTGCCGAGGCCGAGCGAATCGGGCTGGTGAGCCTGTCCGTTCCCCGCGAGCAGGTACTGCCCCGCGCCCTGGAGATAGCGTCCGGGCTCGCCCGCGGTCCCCAACAGGCGCTTCGCTTCACCAAGCGCGCGCTCAACGCCTGGCTCACCAATGCGCTGCCCCAACACGAGCTGTCCGGGGCGCTCGAAATCCTCGATTTCGGCGGTGCCGACTACGCCGAAGCCCGCCAGGCCTTCCGGGAGAAGCGCCCGGTGGACTTCCCCTCCGCCCGCATCGCCGACGCGCCGGCGAACCAGGCGTAGGCGCGTACTCGGTTGCGATCGATCCGCGCGGGCCCCGCTCCCGTGGCGGGCGTCCCGCGCCGACCCGCGTCATGCCCAACACGGGCGCAACCGACAAGCAAGGAAAGGGAGTTCAGCCAGCCGTGAATGCCGGGCGGCGGGCCGAACCCCAGCGCCCGCGGCTCGTTCCGCCACAACGGACGGCGCGGGCACGCGCACCCGTCGGCCGCGACATCGGGCGTCACCGGAAACGCGACACCGTCGAGCGCGCGAGCACGAGGACGAAGGCGGGGCCGGGCATCGCCACCGCCGCGACGAGACCCCG
>NZ_WWJX01000998.1 GCF_009865215.1 Streptomyces sp. SID3343
CAACCGGCGGTCGTCGGCCAACGTCGCGAACGACTGCATGGACGCGTACATGCCGCCGGTGTCGTCGCCGCCGGCCGCGAGCAGCCCGTTCTCCTCCAGCGCCCCGGAGAGCCGAACCAGGCGGCGATCCAGGCCGGCCCGGCGCAGCGCCCGGTTGAAGTCGACGAGGTCACGGCCGATCAGGCTCAGCAGCAGGCCGTCGGGCCGGTGCGCGCGCAGGCCGTCCAGGAGCGGTTCGATCGTGGCGCGGACCGTGCCGAACGCGACCAACCGCTCGAACACGATCCGGCCCGGGGTGTCGGCGATCAGCCGCTCGGCGGCGCGGTGCATCGCGTGTGGCCAGATGTAGTCGTTGCCGATCAGCGCCCAGCGGCGCAGCCGGTGCCGCGCGGTGAGCGGGCCGACGGCGTCCCGCAGTTGGTGCGCGGGGTCGACGCCTGTGCAGACCACGCCGGGTAGGCGCGGTCCGCCCTCGTGCGGTGGCGTGAAGATGTAGGGCGTGCGCCCGGACACGGCGGCCTCGATCGCGCGGTGCACGTCGCTGGTGTGGAAGCCGACCAGGACGTCGACGGCCCCGGCGCCGCACAGCAGGTCCACCTCGGTCGCCACGTCGCCGGGCGGCCGGCCGGCGTCGATCAGGACCAACCCCAGGGAACGGGCGCCGAGCACGCCGGCGGCGTTGATCTCGTGGGCGGCGAGCAGCGCGGCGTCGACGGCGGAGGGGCCGGTGATGCCCAGCGCGCCGGATTGCGGCACGACGAGGCCCACTCGAAGCACGTGCGGGTCCCGCTCGGAGTGCAGCGCGTCGAGCGGATCGATCAGTCCTGCCTCGACGCTCACCCGGGCGAGTATGCTCCTGTCACCGCTTCGGGAAGGGGTGAACGTCATGGATGGCGGGGATTTCGCCGAAACCGCGGCCCCGGTTCCGGGGCACGTCACCCCGGAGCCCCTGCTGATCGAGCTGGTGACCCTGGCCCAGCGCCGGCTGACCCGCACACTGACGGTCGCGCTGAGCGAAGAGGACTGCACCTTCGACCAGTGGCTCGTCATGCGAACCCTGGCCGATGGCGGGAGTTCGGGCAAGTTGATGGGCGAGCTAGCGCACGAGTTGCTCATTCCGCACGCGAGCCTGACCAGGATCGTGGACGCGCTCGCCGACGCCGGGCGGCTCTATCGTCGACAGTCGAGCGAGGACCGTCGCCGGATCGCGGTGCACCTGTCCCGTCGCGGCCACGAGCGTCTGGAGCGGCTGAACGCCCTCGCGGCGGCCCACGAGGCCGCGGTGCGCGCATCGTGCGCGTCCGACGACCCGGGGCGCATCATCGAACACCTGGCCGGCCGGGTGCCGACCGGCGCCTGAGCGGTCCCGCGCTCCCTCGGCGAACGTCGGCGTGACCGGCCTCCTCGTGCAACCGGGGAGATGTCGTGGCCGAACCGGATTCTCCGGCATATCGCCCGTCGCGAAATCTTGTGAGGCGATACACGGGTGCGCTTTACTGAGCCCTGCGTTACGGGTGAGTCACACCCGGTGTACTTCGGTTCCTCCGTTCGGTTCGGGTCCGCACAACCCAGCAACCAGGAGTCAGGTATGTCGAAACGCACCAAGCTCGCCGCGCTCGCCTCCGTCGGTGCCCTTGCGGCGGTGGCCACGCTCAGCGGCAGCGCATCGGCGGGCGGCCCTTCCACGTCGCCCTACGACTGTGTCGACGCAAGGGGTGGACGGTTCACCGCCAAGGTCACCTATTCCACCGGCGGCAACCTGTTGAAAGTCAGCATCGGCCACCCGGTGCCGGTCAGCTTCGCGGCCAACACCATCAACACCACGGCCGTCTTCAACGGTCCCAGTGGCGCCGTGGTGTACGACGGCACGGTCAACCCGCCCTACACCGCCGGGACGCCCGTCCTCAACCTCGGTCCGATCCCGCGCGTGACGGGCAGCATCCTGCCCGGCCAGCCCCTGAACATCGTGCCGGCGACCGCTCCGCCGTCACCGACGAACTGGAGCCTGCGGGTGATCTTCCCGGGTGGTTACCCGGCGTGGTACTGCGGGACTCGCGTGCCGTTGAGCCCGCCGCTCGTGTACAACTGAGCAACTCCGCAGTGAAACGGGCGCGGAACGGCGAAGCACGACCTCGCCGTTCCGCGCCCGACCTGTCGCCGCCACTGTCTCGATCGGGGCGGTTCTTCCCCCGATTCGCCGGCGCCGGCGGGGCGTTGCCCCGTACAGTCTCGGTGTGATCCTCAGCCACTGCCGCCACAGCCGCCGCGCCTCGACGCGCGAAGCCGTGCCGCACTGTCGCTGTTGTTGATCCTCCCTCGCCGCACCCCTGCCGCGGCCCTGATACGCCGCTGAAGCACCCGTGCCGCGCCCGTGGCGCCGCCGCCGACGTTCTTGAATTCCCGCGTCTTTGGACGTCCCCGGTCGGCGCACAGCCCCGCCCACGCGCGCTCGTCGATGCCCCGTTGCGTTGACGCCCCGCCGAATCGATCCCCGCCAACCGGAAGCAGCGTTCGATGACACCGATCAGTGAGACCTCGTACGACCTCCGGCGCCGACGCCAGTGGCTCGCCGGCGCCGCGCGCGCCGACGGCGTGTCCCGGCGCGACCTGCTCACCCTCCTCGCCGCCGCGGGGGTGTTCACGGCGCTACCCGGCGCGCGGGCGCACGCCGCGACCACCGCGCCGAACGAGCCGGCCGCCGCGCCGACCACCACTTCGACCACCGCGCGGCCCGCCAAGGTGCTCGCGGCGCCCGGGATCGTCAAGCCGTTGCCTCCCGACGTGTTCACCATTCGGGGGACGAACGCCGAGACCAACTTCGCGGCCCTGCGCGGGACCGGCTACCACACGCCCGTCGAACGCTTCTTCGTCCGCAACCACACCGCCACCCCCGTGTTGTCCGCGCGGGACTGGCGGCTGCGCCTGTGGGGCAGCGGGTTGCGCGGCTTCGTCGACCACGCCGGGGCCGTCGAGCTCGACCTCGACGACCTGCGCCGGCTGCCCGCGGTGACGCACACCGCGGCCATCGAGTGTGCGGGCAACGGCCGTTCGTTCTTCACGTCCCAGCAGGGCGAGGCCGTGTCCGGTACCGCCTGGACGCTGGGCGCGATCGGGGTCGCGCGATGGCGTGGGGCCAGGCTCTCCGACGTGCTGCGCCGGGTCGGGGTGCGCCGGGACGCGGTGGACGTCATGCCGCGCGGGCTCGACGACGCCTACGTCAGCGCCGGCGTCGACCTCGGCCGCGTGCGGCGGCCGTTGCCGCTGAGCAAGGCGCTCGACGACGTGATCCTGGCGTACGAGATGAACGGCGAGCCGCTGACTCCCGACCACGGGGCGCCGGTTCGGGTGGTCGTGCCCTCGTGGGTGGGCATCGCGTCGATCAAGTGGGTCGGTGACATCGAGGTCAGCGCGCAACCCCTGTACTCACCCTGGAACACCGACTTCTACCGGCTGTTCGGGCCGGCGTACCCGGCGGGCGGCAGCGCCCCGCTCACCCGGCAGACGCTCAAGAGCGCCTTCGAACTGCCCGCCGGTGCCCGCTTCGCGCCGCGCGTGGGCCACCGGCTGCACGGTCGGTCCTGGTCGGGCGCGGGCGGCGTACGCCGGGTCGAGGTCAGTACGGACGGCGGCGCGTCCTGGCGCCCGGCCGACGTACGGGACGAACCGCGCCGCGACGGCTGGGTCCGCTGGAGTGTGGATTGGCGGCCCACGCGGCCCGGCTCCGTCGAACTGCTCGCCCGGGCCACCGACACGGCGGGCAACACCCAGCCGGAGCGCACCACGGCCAACGCCCAGGGCTACTTCTTCGACGCGGTCGTCCGGCATCCGGTGACCGTGGGCTGACCGCGCCCTCCGGCCGACCGGACCGCTGCGTGGCCGGTCGGCGAAACACCGCGGCCCCCCGTCCGCCGAAAGGCGAACGGGGGGCCTGCGCCCCGGACTTCGCTCTCTCGCGGAGACCGAAGCGGCGCTGTCAGCGGCCTTGGAGGGCCTTGACGTTGTTGCCGAAGGACCAGCTCTTCGAGCCGTCCCAGTTGACGGACCAGGTCATCAGCCCCTTGAGGTTGCCGCCGATGGCGTTCCACGCCTGGGTGACCTGCGGCGGAGGCATGTAGCCGCCGCCGGCGCCGGGTTGGGCCGGCAGGCCGGGTACCTGCTTGTCGTACGGCACCTTGATCGTGGTGCCCTGGACGACCAGCCCGCGGTTGAGGCAGTTGGTCTGCGCGGTGAACCCCGCGACCGTGCCGGCGGAATACGAGTCGCCGGAGCAGCCGTACATGTTCCCGTTGTAGTACTGCATGTTCAGCCACCACAGCCGGCCGTTGTCCGCGTACTTCTTCACGATCGGCAGGTAGGCGCCCCAGATCGAGCCGTAGACCACGCTGCCCCCGGTGACGTAGGCCGTCTCGGGTGCCATGGTCAGGCCGAAGTTCGGCGGCATCTGCGCGAGTACGCCGTCGATGATGTGCACGAGGTTGGCCTGCGAGGTCGAAAGCGTGTTGATGTTGCCGCCGCCGACGAGCCCGGTCTCGATGTCGATGTCGATGCCGTCGAAGTTGTACGCCTTGAGGATCGGCACCACCGTGGCGATGAACTTGTCGGCCACGGCCCGCGAGTTGAGGTCGATCCCGGCGGTCGCGCCGCCGATGGACATCAGGATGGTGAGGCCGGACGCCTTGGCCTGACACATTTCGGCCGGGGTGGCGACCTTGACCGTCGCGTCCATCCCGTCCTGCCACTGGACGGTGCCGTCGGAGAGGATGACCGGGAAGGCCGCGTTGACCACGTTGTAGCCGTGCGCGAGGATGCGGCCGTCGGTGATCGGGATCCAACCGAGCGGCGGGTGCACGCCGTTGACGGCGCCGTCCCAGTTCTCCCAGTAGCCCTGGAGCACCTTGCCCGCGGGCTTGGACTTGACCGGACACGTGGTCGGCGGCGGATCGGCGGCCGGCCGGGCGGCGACCGGCGAACTCGCCGCGACCGTGGGTGAGTCGGCTGTGCTCGATGCGTCGGGCGCCGCAGCGCCCAGTACCGGTACCGCGAAGGCCAGGGCCAGGGCGGCCCCCAGCAGACGTGATGTTCGACCCCTCATGCTCGAATCCCTTCGTGCGACGGTGCCGACGACGGCCCGGCCCGAGCGAGACGGGGCCGCGTGGCGAGGTTGGGTCGGGGCGGAAGGGACATCGTGGGGGACACGGATACCTCCCGGACTGCGACAGTCTGGAGCCTCACGTGGTGCGATTCACCAAGAACGTAAAGTCGGCCGGACCTGCGGTCAATAGGTCTGGACCAGATAGGTCTAAACCAAAGAGGTCTGAACCAACTTGCCGAAACATGCCTGATTGGTCCAGACCTATTGACAGCCCCGTTTCCGGACCGGTCAACTCGTCATCTCTTTCGTTCCCACGCACATCCATGTCCATCAGGCGCCGGGCACGTCCGGGAGGAACACCCGATGACACCACCAAGTCCCCACTCCCACCCACGCTTTGCCGACCGACGGAGAACGCCCCGTCGCATGCTCACCGCACTGTCCGCAATCGTCGCGGTGGTCTCGGCGAGCCTGATCGCGCTCGCCTCACCCGCGCGGGCCGACGCCGAACTCCTGGTGAACGGCGGCTTCGAGTCGGGCCTGTCCGGCTGGACCTGTAGCGGCGGCACCGGCAACGCGACCACCACTCCCGTGCACGCCGGCGCCGGCGCGCTCAAGGCCACCCCGGCCGGCGCCGACTACGCCCGCTGCGCCCAGACGGTCGCGGTACAGCCCAACTCCGACTACGCGGCGTCGGCTTGGGTGCAGGGCTCGTACATCTACTTCGGCGCCTCCGGTACCGGCACGTCCGACGTCTCGACGTGGACGTCGTCCGCCTCGACGTGGCAAAAGCTGGCCACCACGTTCCACACCGGCGCAGCCACCACGAGTGTCACCATCTACCTCAACGGCTGGTACGGACAGGCCGCCTACACTGCCGACGACGTCTCGCTGGTGGGCCCCGGCGGCACCGTCACGATCCCGGCCGTGCCGACCGGCCTCGCCGTCACCGCCACCACCGCGCGCAGCGTCTCGCTCGGATGGAACGCGGTCCCGGGCGCCACCGCCTACGACGTGTATCGCGCCGACACGAAGGTGGCCACCGTCACCGGCACTTCGGCCGACATACCCGGACTGACCCCGGAGACGGCGTACTCCTTCAGCGTCGCCGCGAGCAACAGCGCCGGAACCTCCGCGCGCACGGCCCCGATCGCCGCCACCACCGCACCGGACGGCCCCACCGGAGGCGACCCCACCGGTCTGCCCAAGCGGGTGATGACCGGCTACTGGCACAACTTCGTCAACGGCTCGACCGCGCTGCGCCTGCGCGACGTGCCCACGTCGTACAACCTGGTCGCGGTGGCCTTCGCCGAGGCCGATCGCACCCGCAACGGCGCGATCACCTTCGGCGTGGACCCGGGCCTGTCCACGGCCCTGGGCGGATACACCGACGCCGACCTCAAGGCCGACATCGTCACGATGCACGCCCGCGGCCAGAAGGTGATCCTGTCGGTCGGCGGCGAACTCGGCGCGGTGTGGGTCGGCGACGCCGCGTCCTCGACCACCTTCGGCACCACGGCCACCGCGCTGCTGCGCGAATACGGGTTCGACGGCATCGACATCGACCTGGAGAACGGCGTCAATCCCACCCACATGGCAAGCGCGCTGCGCGCGATCCGGGCGCAGGTCGGCCCGAGCCTGATCATCACGATGGCCCCGCAAACCCTGGACATGCAGTCGACCCAGGCGGCCTACTTCGTGCTCGCGCTGGGCATCAAGGACATCCTGACCATCGTCCACATGCAGTACTACAACTCCGGGACGATGATGGGCTGCGATCAGGGCCTGTACTCCCAGGGCAACGTGAACTTCATCACCGCGCAAGCCTGCATCCAACTCCAGAACGGGCTGCGCCCCGACCAGGTCTCCATCGGTGTGCCCGCGACCGGCCGCGCGGCCGGCAGCGGCTACGTGTCGCCGGGCGTGGTCAACAACGCGCTGGACTGCCTCGCCCTGGGCACCAACTGCGGCAGCTACCACCCCACCACCACCTGGCCGAACATTCGCGGCGCGATGACGTGGTCGGCCAACTGGGACGCCACCAACGGCTACGCGCTCGCCGGCTCCATCTCCGGCCACCTGCGCACCCTGCCCTGATCCTGCGATCACCCCACGGTCGGCGGCCGGGCGTCGACCGTGGGGTGATCGAGGCGAAACCCGATCACGCCGAGGACTCGGCGCGGACGCGGGGCGCCGTGCCGACGAGTTCGGCCAGGCGGCGAGTGGAGTCGGCGCGAGCGATGCGGTCGTGGGCGCCGGTGGTGATCAAAAGCTCGTCGGCGTCGGTGCGGGCCAACAGGCCGGCGATTCGTGGGGCGACGGTTTCCGCGGTGCCGAGGATCTGGTGGCGCATGGCCTCGTCGAAATGCTCCCGTTCGCGTGGGGTCATCGGGAGGCCGCGAATGTCCTCGGCCGGGATCAGCGGCGGAAACTCGCCCTTGGTGCGGGAGTACGCGGATGCCCACGCCTCGGGCGCGAGCAGGTCGTAGGCCGCCTGTTCGGTGTCCGCGACGGCGACCGCGGCGGCGACGACGACGTACGGGTGCGAGGCCCACGCCGACGGCCGGAAGGTGTCGCGGTAGCGGTCGATCGCGGCCGTCATGCGCTCGTCGCCGATCGCGGCGGCGACCACGAGCGGTACGCCCGCAGCCGCCGCGTGGCCGGCACCCGCACCGGTGGCCAGGACGAAGGGGGACGGACGCAGGCCCTCGGCGGGCTGCGCGTGCACCCCGGGGTGGGCGCTCTGGTCGCCGAGGAAGTAGCCCAGCAGTTCGGCCAGTCGGGCCGGGAAGTCCGCCGCCGCGTCCTTGCCCCGGCCGAGCGCGGCGCGGATGCCGTCGGTGAAACCGACCGACCGCCCCACGCCCATGTCGATCCGGCCCGGATACAGCGCTTCGAGCACACCGAACTGCTCGGCCACCACGAGTGGTTGATGGTTGGGCAGCATCACCCCGCCGGTGCCCACCCGGATGGATTCGGTCGCCGCGGCGATCGCGGCCGCGAGCACGGTCGGCGCCGATCCGGCGACGCCCGGCACGCTGTGGTGCTCCGCGACCCAGAAGCGGTGATACCCCAGGTTCTCCACGTGCCGAGCGAACGCCACGGCGTGCCGCAGCGCGTGCGAGGGATGCTCACCGCGCAGGGTGAGCGACCTGTCGAGAATCGAGAACCGGACACCCGGCGGCAGCGCGATCACACTCTTGCCAACACCCGTCGTGGCAGGTAATTCCCGGCGGCGGGAGTCGGCGGGGCGCCCTCGTCGAAACGGGACGGTGCCCGCTTGCGCAGCCGCACGGGCGAAGCCCGGCTAGGTCGCGCACAGAGCGTGATCGACCAGGACGCGGGTAGCGGCGTTGAGCCGGACCTGGTCCGGCGGCGCGCCGTTCGAGGTGATCGACAGCGCGACGACGCGGGATCCGTCGGAGGTGACCCCGGTTCGCACATAGGAACCGAAGCCGTCGCCCTCGTGATGCCAGTAGCCGCCGCCGCAGGTCAGCGGCACCCAGCGCAGCCCGAGTCCGTAGCCGCCCTGCGGCCACTCGGCGAGGTCGTCCGGGTCGTTCGAGCGCTCCACGGTGGTGCGCATCTCGGCGAGTTGGGCGGGCGGCAGCAGGCGCCCGGTGACCAGGGCCCGGAAGAACGTGTCGAGGTCGGCGGCGGTGGCGACGATGCCGGCGTCCGCGTCGTGCGCGAGACTCGCGTCGGTGACGTCGCGGCGGTTGCCGTCGGGGAAGTCCACCAGCACCTGATTGTGCGGACCGGGGAGAAACGGGTTGGCGCCGGGAACCGACGTGTCCCGCAAGCCCAGCGGCGCGATGATCCGATGCTCGACCTGTTCCCGCCAGGGCAGGCCGCCCGCCCGCTCGACGATCATCCCGGCGAGCACGTAATTGGTGTTCGAATACGCCCACTTCGGCCGCGCGCCGTCGGGCACGAAGGCCGGCGCGTGCCGCATCGCGACGGCGACCAGGTCGCGGGCGGGCCGGGTGTCGTAGCGCACGCTCTCGAAGTCGCGCAGGAGCGTGTCCTGGATCTCGGGATCCTCGACGTAGTCGAAGATGCCGCTCGTCTGCCGGAGCAGATCGCGCACGGTGACGCGGGCGCCGTCGTTGCCGTTGCCGGTGACGACCCCCGGCAGCCACCGCTCGACGGTGTCGTCGAGCGAGAGCCGCCCCTCCGCGACGAGTTGCAGCGCGACCGTCGCGGTGAACGTCTTCGTGGTGCTCGCGATCCGAAACCGGGCGTCCCACGGGACGGGCGTCCGGGTGCCGGCCACGGAGGTCCCCGACCTCCCCCGGACCACCCGATCACCCACCCGCACCTCGGCCGACAGGTTCACCGAGCCGCCCCCGACCGCGGCCACCGCACGCAGATCACCGCGCAACACCCGTTCGTCGTAGCGCCCACGAGGCGCGCCTCCCGCCGACGCCGACGCCGTGACCGCCACCAACGCCACCGAAACCGCCGCGGCCCCGACCGCCCACCGCCGCCCACCCGCTCGCCGACCCATGTCAACCTCCGTGTCACTCGTCCCGACCGGACAAGTCGACCAGCCGGCAGGCCCGTTCGACATCCGGCAGGCCCCCCCGAATCGTGGGCCTGGCCCCATTCCCATCGCTGCGTTGCGGCCCTGCCGCGAATCCGCAGCCCCGGCCGTGGCGAGCACAACCGGAACGGACGGACGAACCGGGACGACCGGCGCGTTCGACCCGATCGACCTCGTCACGATCCTGGAGGGAAGCACCCCCGGACCAGGACCGCCTGCCGCCCGACCGAGGACGACCGCACCCTCGAACCGGCAAGCCCGGACCCGACCCCACCCCGGCCGCCGACGACGGCGTGTTCGCATGGCTCGACTCCCGGCCGGAGCCACCGCTGCGGGCCGTGGCCTCTACCCCTGGGCGGCCACCCCGATGGTGTGCCCGCCGAACCGACGGACGTGCCGGTGGCCCGGGCGATTGCGCACCCGAACGAACCGGCGGGTGCGCTGCGCCCGTTGCGGCGTAGCCGACCGTCGGCGCACACGTGCGTACCGGACGTAGCCGTCCGTCGGCGCACACGTGCGTATCGGACGAGACCGCGACCGTGGACGCCGCGCGCGGACTTGGCGGGAAGCCTTGTGGGGTGGGTGTGGACGAGCTTATCGTTTGGGGTCAAATTATGTGTTCCGAGCAGGAGCACCACAGGCGCCCGCCTTCGTCCGGTTCGGCGCCCCGCTGCACGTCCTTCCCGAAGGCCCGGCCCTGGAGACTCGTATGGACAGACGGGAACTGTCGGCCGCGGTCGGGCTCGGGCTTGCGCTCGGGCGGGCCGAGGGGGCCGACTGGGTGCGTGCGCTCGATGCCCTGAGCTGCGCGATCCCCTCGGTCGGGGCCGTGCAGGTGTGCGGCTGGGATCCGGTGGCGGACCGATTCGTGGTCGTCGCCGAGCGTGGGTACCGACGGGAGGTGTCGGCCGACCTGAGCGCGATGCCCCGGACGCGCTGGGGGCGCAGGCTGGTCGAGGCCACTCGTCCGCTCCTGATGGACGACGACCTCGACTTCCGGGCCTCGCCGCACTTTCGCGAGTGGCTCCAACCCGCCGGCTTCGACGACGGGCTCTCCGCGTGCCTGCGTGCGGAGGACGGACGTACCGTCGGCCTGATCCACATGAGCGCCGTCCGCGGCCACGCCTTCGGCGAATCCGCTCGCGCGTTCGTCGCCGAGGTGGGCCGCACGCTCGCCCCGCAGGTCGACCCGCAGCACTACCCGCACGTCGACGCCCAGCTGACCGGCGACTGGTCGGGCAGCCGGCTCACCGAGCGCGGCCAGGTGCTCGCGCTGTCCGGCCGGGCCGCGAGCCCGCTGCCGGCCGACCCGCGATTCACCGAACTGGCCCACCGGTTCGCGCGCCTGCGCCGGCCCCCGTTGGCCTTCCTGTGGCCGCGCGGCCGCGGCTGGGAGCAGGGCCTGCTGATGGATGCCGGCCGCGCCGGCAACCGGGTCGGCACGCTGGTGTTCTCCCGGCCCCACCCGAACGAGAACCGCCTGACGGACCGCGAACTGCACGTACTGACCGCCATCGTCAACGGCACGAGCAACCCGGTGATCGCCGAACGACTGGCGATCGGGCGGCGCACCGTGGAGACCTACGTCGAACGCCTTTTGGACAAGCTCGGGTGCGCGTCCCGCAGCGAACTGGCCGCCGTCGCCGTGCGCGTGGGCCTGCTCCTCCCGAGCGCCGAACCCGGGAGCCTGGGCGACGTCGCCGCGCTGTGCCGGGGGCCGCGCCCGCACCTGCCCTTCCCCGGCCCGCGCCGGAGTCCGTGAACTCACGGACCCGCCGGGCCCACCGCCGAGCGCACGCTGTCTGTCCTGACGCACTCGGACCGGCCGAATGCGCACGGGAGTTCACCCGGAGGTCGAATGAGCACGGGCTACGTCTACCACGAGATGTTCGCTTGGCACGACACCGGCACGAGCGCCGGCCTGTTCCGCTCGGACCCCCGGGCCGGCGTTCAGCCGCTGATCCACTTCGAGAACTCCGAGACCAAGCGGCGCATCCACGAACTGATCGTGGTCTCCGGCCTGATCGACCACCTCACCCGGATCGCGCCGCGGCCGGCCACCGAGGACGAGATCCTGCGCGTCCACGACCGGGCCCACCTGGAGCGGATCAAGGCCGAGAGCGAGCGGCCCGGGGGCGGCGACGCCGGTGACGGCCTGTCCCCGTTCGGGCAGGGTGCGTACGACATCGCGGCGTTGGCCGCGGGCGGCGCGATCGAGGCCGTCGACGCGGTGCTCGCCGGGCGGGTGGACAACGCGTACGCTCTCGTGCGGCCCCCGGGCCACCACGCGGAGCCGGCGACGGGGATGGGGTTTTGCCTGTTCGGCAATCTCGCCATCGCGGCCCATCACGCGATGCACGTGTACGGCCTGGAGCGCATCGCCGTCGTCGACTGGGACGTGCACCACGGCAACGGCACGCAAAAGGCGTTCTACGACGACCCGCGCGTGCTGACGATCTCGTTGCACCAGGACGAGCTGTTCCCGCCCCGCAGCGGCTACCGCTCCGAGCGTGGCGAGGGCGCGGGCCGCGGCTACGCGCTCAACGTGCCACTGCCGCCCGGCACGGGAGACGGCGGCTACCTGTACGCCATGGACCGGGCCGTGGTGCCGGCGCTGACCCGCTTCCGGCCCGAACTGATCCTGGTGGCCTCGGGGTTCGACGCGGCGGCGATGGATCCGCTGGGCCGGCAACTGCTGACGTCCGAGGGCTATCGGGCGCTCACCGGCCGGCTGCTCGACGTCGCGGCGCAGAGCTGCGGCGGTCGGCTGGCGATGTCCCACGAGGGCGGCTACAACCCGGCCCACGTACCGTTCTGCGGCCTCGCGGTGATCGGTGCGCTCGCCCGAGTGCCCACCATCGAGGACCCGTTCCAGGCCGTCGTCGGCGCGCAGGGGGGACACGACCTCGCGCCGCACCAGCGCGAGGTGATCGACCTGGCGGCCGTTGCGGCGAGCGACGGGGCGCGGTCCGAGCGCTGACCGGGCCCGGGGGGAGGGCCGGCGGCGTGGTCGGATCTTGCGGGCCACGCCGCCGTACAACCACACCAGGTCGGGTCGTACTCGCCCGCCTCGCGCGAATCGGGGCGCCACCGGGGCAGGTTCACCAGCCCGGGATCGAGCAACTCGAAGCCCGCGAACAACCGCTCGACCTCCGCGTGCGAGCGCAGCACGACCGGCGCGGTCGCCCGGTCGTACACCTGCGCGCCACTGCTCGCGCGCGCCGGGTCGAAGTCGGCGGAGGCGTGCGAGAGCACCAGGTAGCTGCCGGTGGGCAACGCGTCGTCGGCGCAGCCCAGGGGAATCCGGTCACAGACCCGGTCGCCTCCTTCGGCGCACCGGCCACCGGTTTCCACGGTTGCGGAACCCCGGTCGGCGGGACGGGAACCGCCGTCTGCGGGCGGGCGCCGTCCAGGATTCGTCCAGCGCGCGGGCGCGGAGCCAGACGGCGACGGCGCACGACGTGAGGGCCCACGCGCACAGGGCGACCACCACGAGGACCGGTGCGGCCGTGCGGATCGCGGCGGCCTGCGTGCCCGTGGCCAGGACGGCCAGTGCGATCGCCGAGCCGCCCAGGACTCGGTGTGCGGTCGGTCGGGAGGCGGTACGGGCGGCATCGAACCTGCCGCACAGTCGGCTGAGGCGTTTGTCCCGAGCGAGCGACTCCTCGATCTGTCCGAGGACGCGCTGCTCCTGGTCGGAGAGCGGACGGCCGCCGTCTTTCGTGGTCATCGAAAAGCACCTCCCCGGCATCATGACGCCGGGTGACGATCGGGGTCGACGACCGGAGCGGTGCGCCCCGCACGACCGCGGGCGACGATGCGGCGAGCTTCGCTTGCCGGTGAATCGTCGTCCGCGGGGGAGCGGTGATCCGTTCCGCGTGCTGTCCGGTGCTGCTGCATTCCGGTCGGCCCGGTCGGTATTCGGGACCCTGTCACACGCGGCGACGCCCGGCGACTCCCATCCCGGCGAGGGCCAAGGCCGCCAGACACGTGACCCCACCGACGATCACGTTGCTGGTGATGGTGCGTGTGGTGTCGACTGCTCCCGACACCACCCAGGGTGCGACGATCGTCCAGGCGCCCAGGCACAGGGCCGCCCAGCTCATCGCGTGTGTTCGTTCGTACGCCGCCGAGCCCAGGCCGCCGAGCAGCAGCGCGATGGCAAGGCCGGTGATCAGGTTGTTGACCCGCAGGGTCGTGAAGCCCTCGAAGCCCACGATCCACGGGGACGCGGCCAGATACACGCCGCACAGGATGCCCAGTGCCTCGGCCATTTGCGCGACCGGATTGGCGGCGGCCCGTTCGGAGTGATCACGCAGGGCCATGATGTCCGGATGTTGTTCGATGCGAGACGACGTTGACGCGCTCACGCTCGTCACCCTCTTTCGGCTGATCGAGTCTCACTCCATTGGTATCCGCCACAAGGTGGATGAATCGTTCGCAAACGCTATTTTCTTCCCTTATTCCCGCGCGGCTGCTCATTCTCCCGGGGCCTCGGGGCCGCCTCGGGCGTGACGGAGTGGGCGACGGGCGTTCCCCGGTGGGCGGTGCCGGTGTCGTCCGCGCGAGCGAGGTTGCGGTCGGCGAGAAACCGCAGGTACGCGTCGCGGTCGAGGGGATTGCCGTCGAGGCGTTCGCGGAGCGGGATCGGGCCGTGTACCGGTCGACTTCCGCCGGGTTGCGACCACACGGTGCCTTCGCCGTGGGTCAGTCCGGGCAACGCCCTGGTCAACTCCGGGAGCACTCGGGCCGGCAGGTCGGCGCCGACCAACCACGACGCGGCGTTCTCCTCCACCGATCCGGTGACATCGGCGCCGATGGTGCCGAGGAACCCGACGACCGGGCCGAGCGCGTCCGCGGGGACCTCGATCTCCGCCGACTGGCACGACTCGTGGACGCGGGTACCGGCCACCTTGAGCGCCCGCATGAGGACCAGCGGCGTGAGGTTGCGGAAATCGGCGGCCGTACTGGCGGGCGATCGGTAGCGGGCGCGGACCAGGGTGACCGTACAGTCGGTCACTTCCCAGCCGTAGAGCCCCTGTTGCAGGGTGTGCCGCGCCGATTCCTCGATCGCCCGGTGAAAGGCCCGGGGCAGCGCGCCCCATTCGACGTCGCGCACGAAGCCGACCCCGGATCCGGCCGCGGCCGGCTCGACGCGCAGCCCGACGGTCGCCCAGAAGTCGTGCGCGCCGCGCCGATCCATCTCGGTCAGCGCCTCCCCCACTCCGGTGGGCCGTTCGAAGCACACCGGCGTGACCGGGTCGAAGGCCGCTTCGACCCCGAAGTCGCGCAGCAACCGGGCGGCGATCACCTCCCGTTGGACCTCGCCGTACAGCAACACGGAGGTGGTACCGCCACCGGCCGGTCGGGTTCGGATCAGCGGGTCCTCGTCGGCGAGGGCGGTCAGGGCGGCGTGCAGCCGCGCTTCCTGGCCGGGCCGGTACGGCCGGACGACCGTCTCCAGACTCGGTGGAGGGAAATGGACGTGCCCGGTCGGTCGAGTCGCCGCCCCCAGCCGGTCGCCGACCCGGATCCCGGGGAACCCTCGAAGTCTGGCGATGCTGCCCGCGTCCAGTCGCCGGGAGCCTGCGGTCCCGCCATGCCTCGGATCCGCTCCCGCGGTGCGCTCGGGACCGCCCACGACGTCGAGTCCGGTGATCCTGCCGGTGACTTCGCTGCTGTCTCCGCCGGCGTTCGTGCGGTGGAAGGTGACGCGTTGCCGCTCACCCACACGCCCGGAGAACAATCTGAGGTAGGCGACCTTCTCTCGGTCGGCGGTCCGCTCGATGGCGAACACGATGCCGGAGGCCGGCGACCGCCGGTCCGATACGGGCGGCCGAAGGAAAGACGCGATCCCGGCGGTGAGTTCCCCGGTGCCCTCGCCCGTCAACGCCGATCCGAAGAAGACCGGGTGCACCAGACCGGCGGCCGTCTGCGCCGTCAACAAATCCTCAAGCTCGGGTACCGAAGGGGGTGAGCCGTCGACGAGGCGGGCGAGCAGTGTGTCGTCGTTCTCGGCGAGGATCTCCGCGGTCCGAGCGCGCACATCGGCTCGGGAGAGCGGCGAAGGCACTGCCCGTGCGGCGACCGTGCCCGGATCCGTCACGGTGCTCAGCGGGACGATGTACGGGGCGAGTTTGCTCCGGATGTCGGCGAGCAGGCTCTCGGGACGCGCGCCCGCCCGGTCGATCTTGTTGACGAAGATCAGGGTGGGCAGCCGCATCCTGCGCAGCGAGCGCAGCAGTACGCGCGTCTGCGCCTGGACGCCCTCGACGGCGGACAGCACGAGCACGGCCCCGTCCAACACCGACAGGGCGCGCTCGACTTCCGCGATGAAGTCGGGGTGACCGGGAGTGTCGACGAGGTTGACCCGGAGGTTGCCCGTGACGAACGTGGCCACCGCGGAGCGAATCGTGATGCCGCGCTCGCGCTCCAGGTCGCCGCTGTCCGTGCGGGTGTTGCCGGCGTCGACGCTGCCGAGTTCGGGGACGGCCCCGTTGTCGAACAGCAAACGCTCGGTGAGACTGGTCTTACCGGCGTCGATGTGGGCCAGAATGCCGAGATTCAAGGTCTGGTCGGGCACGAGGATCCTCGGGAGTGGGGAAGCGGGTACACAGCAACTCGACTGCTCCGAGGCGACGCCGCATCTCGTACTCCCTGCTCTCGAACCGTCGTCGGCCCATCCGGTCGGACGGCCGCCCGACGGGCGTGATCAACCGTCGAAAGCTACCCCGAGTGGCACCGACAACGACACCGAATATCGCCCCGTGACCACGGCCGATGCGGCTGCACCGGGTGACACGGGCGCGGTACGGGGCTGTTCGACCACATCGTTCCGGGCCCGCGCCGCCCGTGAACCGGGCTTCGGGGAGGGCCGATTCGGGGCCGTGGCCTCATTCGTCCGGGACACCCGGGAGCGCAGGGCGAGTACATCGATCGTCAGGTGACACAACGCGGGACCGGACGGACTCGCGGCCACCGGATGGCACCTCCTTCGAAAGGACCAGGATCATGTGCCGGCACGTCCCTCCCTGTCCCGACTCGGCGGCCCCCGACCACTTGGCCGCCCAGGTGCTCAGCAGTCATCCCGAACAGGGTTGGAGCCTGCTGTGCAACGGCGTCGTGGTCTTCGACGACACCGGCGCGCTGCTGCCCGACGGCGCCGTGGAGCCGCCGCACCGACTGACCGTGGTACTCGTCCCGCGTGAAAGGGGCCGCGCCGTGGTGTGAAGCCGCCCCCGGGCGCGATTTGCCGGGGGTACGGGGGAGATCGGGGCCTCACCTACCTGGAGCAATACCCGTACGGCGCCCGGCACATCGAGATCCGGATCCTTGCCGACGCGCACGGCGACGTGGTGCGCCTCGGCGAGCGCGACTGCTCGGTACAACGCAGGCACCAAAAGCTCGTCGAGGAGTCACCGGCACCCCGGCTGCCCGCCGGCCTCGCGGACCGGCTCGCCGCGTGGGCGGTGGCCGGGGCCCGGGCCGCGGGCTACCGGGGTGCCAGACTCGCTGCTCGCCGAGGTGGTCCCGTGGGGGCAGGGCCGCGACCAGGCGCCGGCCCGGATGCGCCGCGCGCTGCGCGAACTGCGGGTCGTGGGGCCGGGGATGCACACTACCGCGCCGCTGCTCGCCGAGATCCTGGACGAGCCGGACTTCGTCGCCGGTCGACACGACACGACGCTGCTCGATCGCCGCGCCCAGTCGTGAACACCCCGAAGCCGTGAGCGTCGCCGGCTCGATCGCCGCTCCCGCCCCCTCACGGATCGGCACGTCGGCGCTCCCCCCGGTGCGCCACCCCGGCGCCCGTCCTCATGGACGCACACGACGGTGCCGCCGCCGACGTCGCCCGCCACCCACTTCGCCCGCCACCGACTCCAACGCCACCGACTCCACACACGTCGGTGCCCCCGCCGGTTCGACCGGCGGGGGCACTGGCTTTTTCACGCGCCTGCGGATCCGTCGACGTGGCGGGGCCCGGAGACGAGCCGGTCAACACACCACGTTCGGCGGTTTGCACCGGGTGTTCTGCGAGTCCGGTTGCATCGGTTCGGCCGGAACGGGGTGTTTGCCGTCCGGGCTCCGGTGCCGCCTGACCCACGGGACGATCGCCAGGAGCGTGGCCACGAGACCGGCCACGGCGACCTTCGGGGAGTTGGCGCGGCGGGGTTCGGGTGTCATTTCTGGTGCCTCCGTCGGGCGAGGTGCGAAACGATGATCAAGACGATCACCGCTCCACCAATCTCGCTCGCCCCTGGTCCCGGACACATCCGGCCGAGGTCACGGGTCGGTCCCGGGCAGATCCGGGGCATCGGTCCCGGTTTCGTCCCGGGCCTCGATCGTCGGCCGCGGCAGGACGGCCCGTACCAGCGTGCCGCGCTCGCCGGTGCCCACCGTGAAGGTGCCGCCCAGTTCCTCGGCCCGCTCGGCCATCGACCGCATGCCGATCCCGTGCGCGGTCCGGTCCGAGTCGGCGGGGCGACCGCGGCCGTCGTCGGAGATCTCGACCGTGACGTCGGCCGCGCGGACTCGCACCGTGAGCGCGGCGTGCGCGGCCCGCGCATGGCGCACGACGTTGTTCAGCGCCTCGCCGCCGATCCGGTACACGGCCACCTCCACCGCGGCCGGCAGCGCCGGCAGCGGATCGGGGTCGACCTCGACCCGGATCAGCGGACCCGATCCGGTCCGACCGTCGAGCCGGGCCGCCGACTCGCGCAGCGCGCCGGCCAGACCCATCCGGTCGAGCGCGGCCGGGGCCAGGCCCTCGGTGATCCGGCGCAACTCGACGATCGCCTCCCCGATTCCCTCGGACGCGACTGCGAGCGTCCCCTCGGCCGGGGTGCCGGCCGGTACGCAGGCACGGGCGGTGTCCACCTGCAGGCGGGTGCCGGACAGCGCCGGTCCGAGCCCGTCGTGCAGGTCGTGGCGCAGGCGCCGACGCTCCTCCTCGCGCGCGAGCACGATCCGCTCCCGGCTCTCCTGAAGGTCTTCGTACAGTCGCAACGAAGCGATGGCCGGCGCCGCCTGGTCGGCCAGGAAGCGCAGCACCTCGACGTCCTGCCGGTCGAGCACGTCCTCGCCGGGACGCGGCGGCGCCGACAGTCGGCCGATGACCACGCCTTCGTAGGTGAGTGGGAAGGCAGCGCCACCGGCGCCGCCGGTGCCGACCCGGGCGAGTTCGCGGGTGCCCCGCCGGGTGTCGACCACGACGCTCGCGCCGGGCAGGTGCAGGGCGCGTACGACGGTCTCGCACAGCAGCGCGGGCGCCGCGCCGGGTACGACGGCTCGACTCAGCCGTGTCGCCAGGTCACGCACCACCTGATAGGGGCGGGCCCGTTCGCCGTAGTAGAAGCGGTCGACCACGTGCATCGCCCACGTCACGGTGGGGCGGATCAGGATGCCGATCGCGAGCGCCCCGCCGGCCAGAACCACGGCGCCGGTGGAGCGGGCGCCGGGCAGGAACCCGGCGAGCCCCGCCGCGACCGCGAACCAGCCCGCGATCAGCACGGCGGCCAGTCCGAACGTGGCCAGCATCCGCCGGGTCGACCGGTCCAGATGCCACTCGCGGTCCCGCGCGAAGGCGTACGCGAAGGTCACCGGCCACGTCAGCGAACTCGCGTACAGCAGCGCGTCGTAGGTACCGGGCGAGACGTCGAGTCGGTAGCCGCCGAAGACCACCGCGAGCCACGCCAGGTAGGGCAGCAGCGGGACGAGCCGCATCGGGTGCGGGCCGGGGGAGCGCACCCAGTGCACGGTCATCACGACCAGGCTCGTCAGCACGACGAGCGGTGGGACGAGATCCTGCTGCGCGGTCACCCCTTGCCGCAGCCAGTGCAGCACCTCGGGCCAGACGCCGTGTCGAAGGAAGCTGGGCACGTGGTAGAACTCGGATTCGGCCAGGTCGTCGTAGGCGTGCACGACGCTCCAACCGGCCACCGCGACCGCGTATACGCGCACCGGCCCGCGCGGCAGCCGACCCTGTGGAAGCCACAACGGCAGGGCGTACATCGCGAAGAGGTACACCACGTCGCAGACGAGAACGAGCACGATGGCGATCGTGGCCCACGGGTTTCCGACCCCGGCGAAAGCCGCGGCCATCAGCACCGCGCGCCCCAGGGTCTGGGTCAAGCCGGTCCACAGCAGCAGCCAGCCCAGGCCCAGGCCCGATCGGTGGGCGATCACGAACAGCCCGGCCAGCGCGAAGCCGATGCCGAGCAGGATCAGCACACCGTTGCGGGCCGGCGTCGGTGCCAGCCGGGCGTCGCTCATGTGTGTCACCAGGAGCACCAGGGCGACGAGACCGGCGAGCAGCGCGCCGCCGCACACCAGGTAGGCCCGGTCGAGGCTCGGGCGTGCTTCGGTCGTGTGCGCGGGGGGTGTGCGCATGGGACCTCCTCACGTGACGCCTTCGCGGACGAGCGGGGCCCG
>NZ_WWJX01000999.1 GCF_009865215.1 Streptomyces sp. SID3343
CGGTGGCGGTGGCGGTGGCGGTGGCGGTGGCGGTGGTAGTGGTAGTGGAAGGGGTGCTGGTCGCCGTGGGGGTGGCGGTCATCGTGTCTCCGGTCGTAGCCGCGGGTCGATCGCGGCGTGGGCGAGGTCGGTCACGGTCTGGAGGACGACGGACACCGCGACCGCGAGGAGCAGCAGATCCTGGACGAGCAGGTAGTCACGGCCCAGGACCGCGTTGAGCAGGAGTTGGCCGATGCCCGGCCACGCGAAGATCGCCTCGACGACGATGGCTCCGCCCAGGAGTTGGCCGATTTGGATGCCGAGGGCGGTGATGACGGGCGGGAGCGCGTTGGGCAACACGTGGCGAAAGAGGAGGCGTTGCGCACTGATGCCTTTGGCGATGCCCGTCTGGACGAAATCCTCGTCCTGGACACGGCGGATGGAGGCCGCGAGGAAACGGGCGATGACCGCCGCCGCGGGCAGGGCGAGACACAGGGCGGGCATGAGCAGGTATTGCGCGGCGATCTCCGGATCGTCGAGGAAGGCGACGCGTCCGGCCGCCGGCAGGATCGGCCAGGCGAGGGAGAACAGCAGGACGAGCAGGACACCGCTGACGTACGGCGGAACGGCGAACGCGAGCCCGGTGACAGCGCCTGCGCCGGTGCGTACGGTGCGACGCCGGCCCGCGCCGAGGGCAAGCCCGAGGGTGCCGCCGATGAGGATGGCCAGGACGAGCGCGGCGAGAGTCAGTTCCAGGGTGGCGCCGAGGCCCGAGCCGATCAGTGTGGCGATGGGTGCGCCGAGAATGTACGAGTCGCCGAGGTCGCCGGTGAGCAGTCCGCCGAGCCAGTGGAAGTATTGCGAGGCGAGCGAGTCGTCGAGGCCGAGTTGGGCGCGGACGGCCTCGACCGCCTGCGGTGTGGGGTCGGGCCCCGCGAGCACGACCGCGGGGTCGCCTGGGGCCAGTCGCAGCACGGCAAAGACGAGCATCGAGGCGACGAGCAGGACGAGCAGGGCTGAGGGGACGCGCCGTAAGGAATACGAAAGCATGGTCGGTCCGTTCGGTCCGTTCGGTCCGAGTCTTCGGGTCGAAAACGTGAGGGTGGGCGTGAGCAGCCTGGGCGCGAGGCTCGCGCACGGCCTGCGTGCCGGGGCTCGCCTAATCCAGATATGCGTCGTCGAGGTTCAGGTAGTCAAACATCGAGTAGGCGAGGCCCCGAAGTCGTTTGGTGACGGTGAATGTGTGGGCGCTGGTGACCAGGTCGGTGACGAACTGCTGATCGAGCAGGAAGTCGTTGACGCGGTCCGACGCCGCCTTCGTGGCGGCCGGATCGGCGGCGCTCCACAAGGCGTTGGCGATGGACTGGTATTCCGGGCTGACGAAGTTCGACGCGTTCTTGTCCGCGTTGAACGGAAAGGCGCCTTTGACGAGAGTGGCCGGCGTCAGTTGTCCGAACCCGTGGCCGTTGACGAACAGGCCGGGGAGTTTTCCGCCGGTGAGTCGGCCTTGGAAGTCGGCGGCCTGGAGCGGGACCGCGCGGGCGTCGATTCCGGCTTGGCTCAGGTTGTACTGGACGATCTCCGCGATGCGCGCGTTGGCGCCCAGGCCCGCGTTGTACACGATGTCCAGTCGTGCGCCCTTGGCACCGGCCTCGCTGATCAACTCCTTGGCCCGTTCCGGGTTGTACGTATAGTGCCGAGCCCTGGCCGCGTCGTAGGCGGGCGAGGTGGGTGACCACGGCAGCGACGACGTGGTGCCGATGCCACCGAGGACCTGGTCGAGGATGCGTTGGCGGTCGATACCCCATGCGATGGCCTGACGCACACGCTTGTCGTCGAGTGGCTTCACCGAGACGTTGGACGCGACGTAGAAGGCCGAGTCGTAGGGGTCGGCGGCGACGACCTTGAACCTGCGGTCGTTGGTGACCCCGACGGCGTCCAGGGGCGCGATGTCGAGGACCAGGTGGGTTTGCCCGGAGCGCATCGACGACAACATGGATTGCGACTGACTGACGATGGTGATGTCGACGCCGTCGAGGTAGGGCCGGCTCGGCTTGAAGTACTTCTCGTTGCGGCGGAGTTTCAGGCCGGCTCCGGGCGAGTACGAGGCGACACGGAAGGGCCCGGTGCCGATGATCCGGCTGCCTTTGGCGAGTTCGGCGATCGACTCGCGGTCGGGGATGACGAGAATCTCGAACAGGTCGAAGACGTTGCTCATCGGACGGGCGAGCTTGAGCCGGACGTCGAGGCCGTCGCTGTCGATGTCGGCGATCGCCTTGGCGACGTGCTTGAGTTGTGAGGAGACGTTGTCCTTGTGCAGGTTCGTGATCGCGAAGACCACATCTCGGGCGTCGAGGGGACGACCCGAGTGGTAAGTGACGCCGGGGCGGAGCCGGAAGGTCAAGGTGTCGCCCTTGAGTTCCCACGATTCGGCGAGCCCCGGGAGAGGTTGCAGCGTCTTGTGGTCGTATTCGATGAGTGTGTTGAAGACGGTGCGACAGATCGTCATATTCGGGTTGTTGTGGCTGAAGACCGTCGCGGGCTGGATGTCGGAACTCTGCGCGATCCTGAGGATTCCGCCGGCGGCGGGGCCGCCTTTACCCGTTCCCTTGCCCGATGCTTCGTGTAAGGCCGATCGACAGCCGGCGAGAGCCAGGGACGAAGCACCGAGTCCAAGGGTGCCAAGCATGGTGCGGCGGGATATCCCTTGTGTCGCAAGGACGCTCATCTGGGCTCCTGGAGGCTGACGGACCATACGGGGGTGACCGAGGAGTGGGTGGTGTCCAGGTCCAAGCCGATGCCGGGGCCGTCCGGAACGATGTAGTGACCGTGCCGAACGGGCTCACCGTTCGTCAGGACGTCACCACGCCAGGGAACTTCGCCGAACGCGTACTCCAGGACACCGGGGACGACGGCGGCGACGTGCGCGCCGAAGGCCGTGGCGATCGGACCGCTCGGGTTGTGCAGGGATACGGACGCGCCGACCTCGAGGGCGGCGTGCGCGAGGGCCAGCGCGGCGTGGACACCACCGGCGTGCTTGACGTCGGGCATGACCACGTCGAGAAGGTCGGCGACGGCCTCGATCTGACCCCGATCGGTGGCGAACTCGCCGCCGGCGAGCGGGACTTCGCCGGTGTATCTACGCAACCTGCGCAGCTCGTCCACGTGCTCGATGCCGACGGCGTCCTCAAGCCAGTCGAGTCGTAGCGCGAGCAGGTCGTCCAGGACGGGGAGTAGTTCGTCGAGCACGACACGTTCATGGCAGTCGACCATCAGGCCGGGGCCGGCGCCGACGGCCTGACGGACGGCCCGGACCCGGCTCAGGCCCAGGTCGGGCAGTGGGCGATCGCCCGGCGTATCGAACGGAGCGAGTTTCACGCCGCCGAACCCGGCCGCCACCGCTTGGCCGGCCGTGGCGGCGACGTCGCGCGGCTCGCGGCCGCCGGGGGCGCGATTGATGTTGGCGTAGAGCGGGAGCGGTTCGGGACGGGTGCCGCCGAGCCATTTCCACAACGGCACGCCGGCGGCGCGGGCGGCGAGGTCGCACAGCGCCTGCTCGATGCCGCCCCACACGGTCGTGTGGAGAAAGCCGGAGCGGGCCCCGGCCCTTTGTCTTACGGCGGTGGAGTGCTCGCGAAGCGGTCCGCCTTCGGATAAGAGGTCGCGAACCCGGTGGGCGTCGCGATCCCGGGCGAAGTCGCCGACGACGTCTTCGGCCTGGAAGAACGGGGTCCATTCGTCGAGTGCGGCGACGACGTCGGCAAGCGGGCCGGCGTCGGAGCATTCGCCGTAGGCGGTGAGCCTGTCGGACGTGCGGAGGCGCAGGACGAGCCAGCTGGTCCGCTCGGAGACGGCGCAGTGATAGAGCGTCAGGTCAGTCACGTGCGAGCCTCGCAGGACGACGCCAAGAGGGTCGAGGTCGCGCGGCCCCGCGGGTCGGGCCGCCCTGTGACGGGGATGACGTGGGATGACGCGTCGTCGACGTGCTCATGCGACGTCCTCGACGTACGCGAACGGGTCACACAGCACATCGGCGAGGAGCGGCGCCGCGGCGGATACGACAAGCGCGCCGACGCCGAGAGTGGTGGCCTGAACGCGGCTCCCCACTCCACGTCCTTGATAGACCATGGACTCGGCCTCGGCACGCAGAACATCCATATACGCGCCCTCGGTGACCACGGACCCCGCGAGGACGACGCGTTCCGGGTTGACGACGTCGATCACGGTGCCCACAGCTCGGCCGACGAGACGCGCTCGCGTGCGCAGCAGGCCGTCGGCGGTCTCGTCGCCCGCGTCGGCCAAGGCGACGAGTGCGTCGAGGTCGTCGGCGGCGAGCCCGGCGTCCGCGGCGGCGGCGAGAACGGCGGCGTCGCTCGCGACCTGTTCCAAACAGCCGGTACGTCCGCAAGCGCAGCGCACGTGCGAGACGGCGTCGACGCGCAGGTGCGCTATGCGTCCGGCGGCCGAGTTCGGCCCGCGGTGGATGACTCGGTCGATGACGACGGCGGCGTCGACGACGTTGCCGACGAAGACCAGCACGAGGTCGTCGGCTTCGCGACCCGCCCCGTACCAGAGTTCGGCTTGCGCGGTGGCCCGCGTGTGCTGTTCCAAGCGAAACGGTCCGGGGAGCCGATCGGAGAGCATCGCGCGAAGCGGCACGTCGGTCCAGGCGAGCGGGCGGTGTGCGACGACGACGCCTTCGGTGCTGTCGACCCAACCACCGATGCTCGCGCTGCTGCCCAGAAGGCGACGGTCGGCCGCGTGCCGGGCCAGGAAGGCCGCCGCGCCCGCGGCGGCTTGGTCGACCAGTTCTCGAGGGGTGCGCCCGGTGTGGGTGAGTGCGGTTTGCGCGTGCACTCGGCCATCGAGGCCGACGAGGCCGAGCGTGGTGCGGAGCAGGCCGAAGTGGAGACCGAGGACGACTGGGCCGCGGGCGTCGATCCGGACGGGAATTCGTGGGCGGCCCAGGTCGGTCGGAGCCTGGGGAGCGAGGTCGCGCACGAGCCCTGCCGCGATCAGACTGCCGGTGAGTTTGGTGACGCAGGGCGCGGAGAGCCCGGTCTGTCGGGCTATCTCCGCACGGGACACGGGGCCGTGGGCCAAAATCGCGCGAAGAGTGGCGGACGCGTTACCGCGACGCATGTTCTCCGCACGGTGTCCGCCGGACACCAGGCCAGGCGGCCTGCTCGCGGTCGCGTCGATGTGTGTGCCGCCCATTCGCTTCACCGTTGGTGCTTCGCTTCCCTTGGCAGACTTAGTTTCTGAAACTTAGTCAGCTGTATCGCAGACGACAAGTGCTTGTTCGGCAAAGGTTCGACAACGCGCGCCGTTTCGGGCGGCACGTCGACGGTGGCACTCGGTCCCAACCGTCGACGGGGCGCGGTAGTCGCCGGGGACGCCGATCTCGTCGACCATCACGCCGTTGGCGAATGTGGGGTACAGCTTGGGCAGGACGAGCACGGTGTTGTTGCTCGACACACGTACCCGACCCGGGGGCGGAGGCCGCGCCGGCGGTCCGCACGCCGACGACCTTGCCCGGCCCCAGAAAATCGACGGCGGCGGTGCGCTCTTCGCCGGCCCATTTGCCCAGCCGCACCTCGATTGCCTCGCCATCGTCCGCCGAACCCGGCGCCCCGCACGACGTCGCACCCCGACTTCGCGACGTCGCCGACGGGGCGTTCGCACTGCTGGACCGATGGCACCGGGCCGGATGGCGACACGGCGACATCCACCCCGGCAACATCCTGATCACCACCACCGGCGAGATCGCCTTCATCGACCACGACCTGACCCACCACCGCGACCTGCTGCCCCTGCCCGGCCCGTACCGCGGCGGCGGCGACCA
>NZ_WWJX01001000.1 GCF_009865215.1 Streptomyces sp. SID3343
GATCGATCGCCGACAACGTCAACGTCGACAACGGCGCGACCAGATCACGCGTGTCGGGCGAGCGCCCCGGCTCGACCCGGGCGACCACGACGGACGAGCCCCACTCCTCGGGCAGTACCCGCAACAGTGCCGCGGTCAGCGCGCATTCCACCGTGACGCCGCGGGCCAGCGCGAGATCGGACACGGCCTGTACGGCCGGCGCGTCGAGTCGCACCGGCACCAGGCCCGTGGCGTAGGCGCCTTCGGGGACCGGCACGGTGTCGGTCAGCGCGGACCCGAACGCGGTGACCGCGTCCGCGAGCGCCACCCCCGACGACGCTTCGCGTCGAGCCTGGGCGAGCGTGGCGAAGCGCACCGCGACGGGCTCGGCCGCCGGGCCGTTCGCGTACGCGTCCACGAACTCCGCCACGAGCACACCGAGCGACGCGGCATCGGCCACCGCGTCGTGCACCCGGATCTCCAGTTCGAACCGCTCGTCCTCGAACTGCCGCAGCGCGGCCCGCAGCAGCGGCCCCCGGGCCAGATCGAACGGCGCGTGCATCGCCTCGTCCGACCCGGACTCCGCTGTGTCCGCGGCGCCACGCAGATCCTCCTCGAACAGGTCGAACTCCACGTACGGCGAGACGAGTTGGCTGCCGTACTCGGCAACGGGCTCGAAGCGCGTACGCAGGCACTCCTGGCGGCGCACCACCGCCGCCAACGCCTCGGCGACCCGTCCGGCGTCGACCGGGCCGGTCAGGTTCGCCCGGACCGTCAGCCCGGGGGAGGTGATCCCGGGTACCAGCCGCTCGGCGTGGCACAGCGCGCGCTGCTCGGGCGACAGCGCGGCCCGACTGTCCCCGGCGTCCGCCGCGGCGGCCGGGGCGGACGCCGCGCGATCGACCACTGCGGCCCACGCCCGCACCGTCGGCTCGGCGAACAACTCCCAGACCGGTAGTTCCAGTTCGTACTCGGTACGCAGGCGCGACACCACCTCCATGGCCAGCAGCGAGTGCCCGCCCAGGTCGAAGAAGCTGGTCAGTGCGTCGACGTCGCCGCGCCCGAGCACCTCCCCCCAGGTCTTGGCCACCGCGATCTCGGTCGGCCCCTGCGGCGCCCCGTCGTGGTCGGGCCCGGTCTGCTCGTCGGGTCCGTCCGGGGCCTGCCACGCGAGCAGCGCCGCGTGATCGACCTTCCCGTTGCCCGTCACCGGCAGGGCGGGCAGGAATGCCACCCGGCTCGGCACCATCGCCTCGGGAAGGAACCGGCGTGCGTGCGCGCGGACTTCGTCCGCCTTCGGCGCGTGCCCCGGCTCGGCCACCACACAGGCGGCGAGCGTGTCCTCGTGCACGAGCACCGCCGCCTGGCGTACCGACGGGAGCCGTTCCAACACGGCCACGATCTCGCCGGGTTCGACCCGATGGCCGCGGATCTTGACCTGATCGTCGGTCCGCCCGAGGAAGTGCAGGTCGCCGTCGGCGCTCAACCGAACCACGTCGCCGGTCCGGTACATCCGCGCGCCGAGCACCCCGGCGAACGGATCGGGGACGAACCTGGCCGCGGTCAGGGCCGGTCGCCGGTGATAGCCGGTGGACACCTGAAGTCCGCCCACGTACAACTCGCCGCGCGGGCCCGGCGGGAGCAGGTCGCCGTCCTCGTCGAGGACGTACAACCGAGTGCCCGCGATGGGCGCGCCCAGGGGCAGGCGGGCCGGGTCCGAGATCGGTGCGAACGTGGAGTAGACGGTGGTCTCCGTCGGGCCGTAGCCGTTGTGCAACGACGCGGTGCGCTCCAGGAGTTCACGCGCGAGCCGTTCGGTCAGCTTCTCGCCGCCGCCGAACGCCCGCACCCGCTGCCGGCCACTCGTGCCCAACCCCGCGAGGACCAGCATCCGCCACAACGACGGGGTCGCCAGGACGGTGGTGACGCGGTGCCGGTCGATCAGGTCGAGCAGCACGTCGGGATCGCGGGTCCGGTCGTCGGCCGGGAGCACGACGGACGCGCCTGCCGCGAGTGGCACGAAGACGTCCGTGATCGACATGTCGAAGGCGATCGACGCCACCGACAACACGACGTCGCCCTCGGCCAACGACGGGCCCTCCGAGCACAACGCCCGTACCAGGGTCGCCAGGCCGCCGTGGGTGGCCACCACGCCCTTGGGGGTGCCGGTCGAGCCCGACGTGTAGATCACGTACGCCGGATCCGCGGCGAACACGCGCACCGGCCGCGTCGTCGTTGCGGCCAGCTCCGCGCCCAAGTCCAGGGCGGGGGCGGCGTCGGCGACCGCCGCCGGTGCGTGGTCGTCGACCAGGACCAGTTCGGGGCGGGCGTCGGCCAGGGTCAGCGCGATCCGTTCGGCGGGGTGGGAGGGATCCAGCGGGACGTACACCCGGCCGGCCCGCAGACAGCCCAACGCCGCGGCCACCAGCGCGGAACCCCGCCGCCCGCACACCGCCACCCAGCCGCCGGGGGAGACCCGGTCGGCCACCGCCGCCGCCCATCGGTCGGCGGCGGCGTCGAGTTCGGCGAACGAGATGTGTCCGCCCGCGTCGAAGACGGCCGTTCGGCCGGGCGAACGGCGCGCGACCACGGCCACCGATTCGGGCAGGGACACGGTCGTTCCGTCGTCACGGGTCGTACTCGGCTCGCTTTCGCGGTCAGGAACAGGCATCGCCATCCGTTCCGAGGCGACTCGGCGCGCGCCTCATTTCCCGGTGTATTCGCATTACTTGCACGATTACCTCGGATCGGCGCAGGGCGCACGCTTTCTTTCTCGTGTCTGTACGGAATCCGTCGAAATCCCGGGCATCGGCGCATATCCGCGTAGCATCGTCGTGCATTCCGACCGACGCGTTCGACGAACCATCGAAGAGGTGCGCTCGTGAGTGAAGTGGACAGGACACAGGTACTTGCGTTCAGGGCGGCCGGTCACCACCTGACCGACGCGGACCCGGCGCCCGACCTGTGGGCCGCGGCCGGCGCGGCCGGCACCCAGGACACCCCGCCGGGCAACGGCCGACTCGCCCTCCTGGCCCGGTGCCCGGGCCTGCGCGTCGACGACGTCGACACCGCGCTGGCCGACGACAAATCACTGCTCCAGGCCTGGACGGTGCGGCAGTCGCCGTATCTGTTCCCCACCCGCGACCTACCGGTGTTCACCAGGCCGATGCTCCCCGAGGACGAGGAATCCTGGCGCGTGGCGGTGCAGGGGTTCGTCCCGATGCTCGACGGGATGAAGCGCTCGGCGGTCGAGGTCGTCGAGATGACCAGGACGGCCCTCGAAGACGCTCTGGACGGACGGGTCCTGACGAAGCGTGAGATGGGAGTCGAACTCGGCAAGCGGATGCCGGACGAGTTCTCCGGGTGGTTCGAGCCGGACACCTTCAGCAGTTTCACCGCCATCCTGGCCCGCGCCGTGTCGTTGACCGGTCTGTTCGTCATCGCCCCGCGCGAGGGTCGCGAGGCCTCGTTCGTGCGCACCGACCAGTGGTTGGGCAAACGGCCGGCGCGCATGGCGGCGCCCGCCGCGCGCGCGGAGTTCGTCCGGCGCTACCTGCGCGCCTACGGACCCTCCACGCCCGAACACCTCGCGGAGTGGGCCGGCACGTCGCAGACGGTCGCGGCCAAGGCGTGGCAGGCGGCGGCCGACGAACTACGCGAGGTGCGCTTCGACGGGCGCACGGCGTGGATCCACCGCGACGACCACGACGCGCTCACCGCACCGCCCGAGGTCCGCGGCCTGCGGATGCTGCCGGCGTACGACCCGTGGCTGCAACTGCGTGACCGCGCCACCGCGATCCCGGACGCCAAGCTGCACAAGCAGGTGTGGAAGCACACCGCCAACCCCGGCGTGGTGCTCGGCGACGGCGAACTCGTCGCGCTGTGGCGCTCGCAGAAGAAGGGCAAGAAGCTGCGGGTGACGGTGGAACCGGTGCGGGCGCTGCGCAAGGCGGATCGCGAGGGGATCGAGCAACTCGCCGCCGACATCGCGCCGTTTCGCGGTTGCGCCGACGCCGAGACGCAGTACTCGGACTGAACGGCGCGGGTGGCTCGGGGCGCGGTGGGCCGGATGCACTTGCCCTCGTCCCTGTCTTCGTCCCTGCCCTCGTCCCTGTCTTCGTCTCCGTCCTCGTCCTCGTCCGAGCGTCGTGCGGCGACGGTCACCGTGGCCGACCGGGCAGTCGCGGCGCCGACTGCGACAGATCCGACAAAGATCTCGGGCGGTCGGTGACGGAATGTTCCAGCATGTCGTGGCGTCCGTCGTACCGCGCGCCCACCCCTCGGGCGAGGCGCGCCCGATCGCGAGGAGACCACCGTGCAGGCGCAGTCGCCGTTCCGGTCACGGCCACCGACCACATCCCGCCGCCGCTCGTGGCTGGTGTCCACGGCCACCGTCCTGGCTGCGGTGGCGACCACCCTCGTCGTGCCGTCCTCGGCCGTCGCGACCCCCGCGCCCAAGGTGCCCACACTGACCTGGACGGCGTGCGGCGAGGGCTTCGAATGCGCCACCGCCACCGTCCCGATGCGCACCGGCTCGACGGCCAAGGGCAAAACCACCGACCTTGCGCTGATCCGCATCCCCGCCCGCGATCGGACACACCGGATCGGCACGCTGTTCGTCAACGGAGGACTTCAGGCGGGCAACGGCATCGCCCTGCTGCGGCAACGCACGGCCCCCTTCGCCGCCCTCGCCGACCGGTTCGACGTCGTCGGCTTCGACCAGCGCGGCCAGTCGAACAGTTCGCCCACCGCGCACTGCATGACGTACGAGCAGGAGCGGGTGATCGAGGAACCGCTGCCCGCCTACCCCACGCTCGCGGACCGCCCGGCCAAAATCGCCGAGGCCAAGGCACTGACCACCGCCTGCGGGCGCAACACCGACCCGACCCTGCTGCGGAACATGAGCTCCGCCGACTCGGCCGCCGACCTGGACCTGCTGCGCCGGGCCGTGGGCGACGACAAGCTCAGCTACCTCGGTCAGTCCTACGGAACCGTGGTCGGGCAGATCTACGCCGCTCGGTATCCGGACAAGGTCCGCTCGATGGTCCTGGACGCGGCGATCGACGGGCGCGAGTACGTGTCCGACCCGCTGCGCTTCGACCGGGACCAGCTCGCCGCCAGCGAGTTCGCGCTCGGCCGCTTCCTCGACTGGTGCGAGGCCACGCCCGCGCTGTGCTCGTTCGGCAACGGCGACCCCGCGAGGGCCTTCGACGCCCTGGTGGACAAGCTGGAGCGCAACCGGCTCGCCAACCCCGGCCGACACGACATCCTCACCGGCGGTCTGCTGCTCACGCAGGCGATCGGCGGACTGATCAACTCCGACGCCTGGCCCACGTTCGCCGCCTACCTGACCGCGATGGACGCCCAGGACGTACCGACGACCGAACTGCCCACCGGCCCGGACGACGTGACGGCCCAACAGCTCGCGAACTCCTGCCTGGACCGGGACATCCCCACCGATCTGCGCGCGCACGACCGGCACTTCGCCGCCGCTGCCGCGAGGTCGCCGCACTTCGGCCGGGTGTACGGCTACGGCGAACTCAAGTGCGCCCTGTGGCCGGTCCGAGCCGACGACCGCTTCGACGGCCCCTGGCGCTACACCGGCCGCACCCGGGCGCTGGTGATCGGCGTCGACGGCGACCCGCTCGCACCGCTCGCGTGGGCCCGCAACGTGACCGAAACCATGGGACGGGCTCGGTTGTTGAGCGTCACGGGCGACGGGCACACCGCGTTCGGGCGCAACAGCGCGTGCGTCGACGGAGCGGTCACGGCCTACCTCACGTCCGGCCGACTGCCCGATCGCGGCGCGACCTGCACCCTGCCGGCGCCGACGGCGCCGCCGGCCACGTCCACGCCG
>NZ_WWJX01001001.1 GCF_009865215.1 Streptomyces sp. SID3343
GAACTCCTCGGCCAGGCGCACCGCCTGCGCGTCGGACGCGGTGGGCACGATCGCGTACGTGAAGCCGCCCAGGCGCGCGGTGGCCGTACGCGGGTGGACCGCCGCGAGGTGCAGCGCGAGCGCGTCGGTGAGGCGATGTTCCTCCGCCGCCCGTTCGGCGATCGCCGACTCGCCCAGCACCGCGAGCGCGAGAACGCACGCGGGTTGGGTACGCAGGCCCAGCCGCGTCGCCGCGTCGACGGCGGCCGGGCCGCCCTCCAGGACGGTCGCGAGCAGGTCGGCGCGCAGCCGCCGTTCGACGTCCGCGCCGGCCCGCCGACGCAGCAGGTGCAGCGCGACGACCTTGGCCGCCTCGGTGAGCGCGCGTTCGAGCTCGGCGGACAGCGGTTGGCGCACCACGACCCAGATCGAGCCCAGGATCTCGTCCCCCGCGCGCACCGCGATCGCCACGCGCGGCAGTTGGGACACACCGGGCAGATACAGCGGCCGATCGTTTTGATAGAGCGCGTGGAAGGCGCCGCGCTCCTCCAGCAGCCGCAACTGCTCGGCCGGCACCTGACGGTCCAGGATCGTCGCGATCCGCGGGCCGTCGGCCTCGTCCTGGCGACCGGAGAACGCCAGGACCCGACCACTGCGGTCCTCGACCGTGACCGGCCCGTCGAGCAGCGCCGCGATCGCGTTGGCCAGCGAGAACAGGTCGCCCGCCGGCACGCCGGCGAGGGTCTCGCCGGCCCGCGGCGCGTCGATCTCGTCCACGGCCAGCAACGAGCGCAGCAGCGTGGCCACCTGCGACCAGGACGCGCCGGGCGTGAGGCCGAACACGACCACGTCCGACTCGACCGCCGCCGCCGCCATCGCCGCGTCCACGGGTACCGGACCGCGCACGACCACCGCCACCGCGCCCAACTCGCCCGCGCGCCGGACGAGCGCCGTGACGGCCTCGGCGTCGTACACGGCGACGCCCAGCACGATCGCCCCCGGGAGCCGGGCCGGTTCGTCGCGCGGGTCGTGGATCAGGACGCCGGTGACCTGACGTTCGTGATCCGGTACACCCGCGACGACCTCGAACAGGGTCGAGCCGAGGTCGTCGATGATCCGCCCGAGAACGGCCTGCGGACGCCCCCGTGCCGTGTTCGTGGGTGGCACGAGGGCAGAGAACGTGGGCGGGGCGGTGTGCGCAGCGGGCGTGGCCATCACTGTCCTCCTCGTTCTCCTCGTCCGACGGGTCCGTCCGAGGCAGCGGCTACAGCTGGTTGGCGGTGAGTGTAGGCCGGATCCGGGCCCACGGCGAGAGCCCCCCTGGGATGGTGTTTGCGCTGGTCACAGCGCGTTGCGGGAGGAGGTGTGCTCGGTAACCCAGGCCACGACCCGACGCGTGTAGTCGACTCGGTGCGAGGGTCGGCCATCGAGGATGAACAGGTGAGACTGGCCCGGGTACAGGACCAGCCGCACCGGTACTCCGCGCGTGCGCAGCGCGTGGAACCACTGCTCGGCCTGAGCCGGCGGGCACCTGTCGTCGGCGGCGCCGTGCAGGATCAGCGTCGGCACGGTGACGCGGGCCACCTCGGTGATCGGCGAGTTCGCGACCAACGCCTGCTCGTCGAGGAGTTCGGAGTCGACGAGCAGACCGCCGCAGTCGGACGGACCGAGCACCGTGCGCAGGTCGGTGACCACCCCGCCCGGCACGGCCGCCGCGAACACGTCGCTGCGGGCGCTGAGCCAACAGGTGAGATAGCCGCCGTAGCTGTACCCGGTGAGCGCGACCCGCGCCGGATCCACGAGCCCCTCGGCGATCAGTTCGGCGACCGGTTCGAGCACGTCGCGCTCGTCGGCCTTGCCCCACGCGCCGAGCGCCGCGGTGAAGAACTCCTCGCCGTAACCGTCGCTGCCGCGGATGTTGAGCGTCAGAATCGTCCAGCCGAGCGCGGCGAGTATCTGGTGATACGGGTGGTACGGGTCGGCGTGCCGGGCCCACGCGTTGTGTGGGCCGCCGTGCAGGTCGACCAACAACGGTCCCGGGGTGGGCGCGTCGGGGTCGCGCATGAGGTAGCCGTCGACGCGGGTACCGTCGGAGATCACGAACTCCCGGGCCTGGGTCCGGCGTACGAGTACGCCGGCCAACGCCTCGGCGGTGTGCTCGGTGCGCCGCGTGGCGACGCCGGTGGCCAAGTCGATCACCGCGATCTCGCCGAACGTGTCGACGTCGGCGAGGGTGACGGCGGCCCGGCCGACCTTCTCGGCGATCGAGCAGCCGGCCACACCGGCATCGGGCGTCAGCGGCAACCGGGTGATGGTGCCGTCGAGTTCGAGCCGGTAGAGGCGCGTCGAGCCGTGCTCGCGGGCGCAAAAGACGACGGCGTCGCCGACCGGAGTCGCGGGCGCTCCCGGGTAACCGCCGCCGCCGGGCATGACGTTGCGATCGAACTCGGCGGTGAGGTCGACGGTCGGGCCGCCGTCGAGCGGAACCCGGAACAGCCGCAGGTGACTTGCCCGGATGCTCGCGTTGCCGGTCACCAGGAGCGCGGACGCGTCCGGGAACCACGTGACGGCGCCGGCGGTGGCCATCCCGGAACCCAGGGGGCGGAGGGAGGGGGCGCGCCGGGGACGGTCGGCGCCTTCGGCGCCTTCGGCGGGCTCGCCGTCTTCGAGGTCGAGGACGTAGGCCGCCGAGTGTCCGGTGAGGTCCGCGTCCGGGCCGCTCGCGGCGACGAACGCGAGCTGCCTGCCGTCCGGGGACCACGCGGGGGAGCCCGCGTCGAACTCGCCGTTCGTGTGGCGGGTGGTCTTACCCGTACGCGTGTCCAGCACGTGCACATGTACATGGATGTCGCCGCGGCGGCCGAGCCCGTCGATCTTGTGGTCGACACGGTCGATCACGAGCGGCGCATTCGGGTCGATGGTGTCGGAAGGCGTCACGGGCGCCGAGAACGCGATCCGCGTGCCGTCCGGGCTCCACACGGGTGCCCCGGCGCCCAGGGGCAGTTCGGTCAGCGGCAGCGTGGCACCGCCGGACGCGGGCATGACGTGCAACTGGGCGGGGCCGTCCCCGGCCTCGGGCGCGCGGAGGAAGGCGAGCCGGTCGCCGTCGGGGGACCAGCGCGCCGACGAATCGGAGGGCCCGGTGGTGAGCCTGCGCGCAGGGCCGGCGACGGCGTCCACCTCCCACAACTCGGTGACCGGCCGGTCGCGTTCGGCGTCCTGCGTGGTCAGCGTGTACACGATCCGGTCGCCGGCCGGGTGCAGAGTCGGGTCGCCGGGGAGGGCGAGGCGGTACACGTCTTCGGCGACGAGAGGGCGGAGAGACGGCGCCGCGTTCGGGGCGGGGCTTCGATCCGTCGGCTCGTGCGCCGTCGGTTCCTGACCCGTTCGTCCTTGATCCGGCGTCATGTCGGTTCCTCCGTCATCGTGCCTCGGCCTTCGTCGCGGGAGACGGTGGGCGTGGGGGCGGGGTGGTGAACCTCGACGGTCGCGTCGTACCGCCGGGGAGCGCCCACGGTAGGCAGCGGGTGCAGGACTCGAATCGTCGTCTTCGACGAAGATCCCAGGCCCTGCCTGTCGGATTCGCCGACGCTGGGAGAGGCGCGATCGAGCGATACTCGATGAAGGAATGGAGACTTTGTGTAGTTTTACGAGGGCGTACGGTAACCAATCGGCCTCAACCCGCGGCCCTCGCCCAGCGTCGAGACAACTCCCGGGCACGGTCTACGAGTTCGGCTGGACTCTCCACCTCGAAGTCGACATCCATGAAGGCGATGTGAACCGCGAGAGCGTCGATCGAGTGAGCGCCGGTGGTCAGCCGGCAGCTGTCGGTGTCGATCGCCTCCAGGACGCCGTCACCGGTCCGTATCCGCAACGCGGCCGCCTCCAGGGGGAGATGGAGAATCACCGTGGCGCGGTACGTGTACGCGCGCGTCGAGATGCCCGCCGAGATGTACGCGGCAACGTCCTCATCCGGCAGCGGACGCGCCGAGAACCGTGGGCCGTTGGGAGTACGCAGGCGCATCCGGTCGACCCGATACGTCCGCCAGTCCTCGCGGTCGACGTCCCACGCGAGCAGATACCAACGCCGCCCGGTACACGCCAACCGATGCGGCTGAACCGTCCGCAGCGCCTGGGCGCCGTGGTGGGTGTGGTAGTCGAAACGCAGCGTCTCGAACGAGCGGCACGCGGACGCGATCGTGGTCAGGTCGCCGGGTGAGACGGTCTCGCCCCTCGTGGGCAGCGCCACGGTGACCGCTCCGAGCGCGCCTACGCGATGGCGCAGCCGGGCGGGAAGCACCTGTTCGAGCTTGGCCAGGGCCCGCACCGAGGTCTCCTCGATGCCGGCGACCGTGCCGCCGGCGGCGGTACGCAGACCCACCACGACAGCCACCGCCTCGTCGTCGTCGAGCAACAGCGGCGGCAACGCGGCGCCCGCGCCGAGCCGGTAGCCGCCGGAGGTGCCGGTCGACGCGTGGACGGGATAACCGAGTTCGCGGAGCCGATCCACGTCGCGCCGTACGGTCCTGGCGCTGACGCCGAGCCGCTGGGCGAGATCGGCTCCGGGCCAGTCGCGGCGGGACTGGAGAAGGGACAACAGGCGGAGCAAGCGTGCCGAGGTCTCCAACATAGCTGCAGTCTGGCAGCCATTGCGGCCAGGTTCCGGCCGCAATGCGACCTAGTCTTTCGGCCATGGAGATCACCACCCTGGGGCCTCGTCGGCTCAACCGCGCACTGCTCGAACGCCAGTTGCTGACACGCCGTCACGAGGTCTCCGCCGAGGCGGCGATCAGCCACCTGGTCGGCATGCAGGCGCAGGCACCGCACCCGCCGTACACGGGCTTGTGGACCCGACTGGTCGACTTCCAACCGGCGGAGCTGTCCGAGCTGCTGACGGATCGTCGGGTGGTCCGGGTCGGCCTGATGCGCGGCACGGTCCACCTGGTGACGGCCGACGACTGCGTGGCGATCCGGCCGATCGTGCAGCCGATCTACGACGCGAGCCTGTACCGCAACGTCGTGCACGGGCTGGGCGATTCGACCGTCGACGTTGCCGAGGTCGTCGCGGCCGGGCGGGAGCTGATGGCGGAACGGCCGTTGACGGCGAAGGTATTGGGGCTCGCGCTGGCCGAGCGGTTCCCGGGGGAGGACCCGAAAGCCCTTGCGCACACGCTGCGCAGCCAGGCGGCGTTGGTACAGGTCCCGCCGCGGGCGTTGTGGGGACGCAGCGCGCAGGCCGCGTGCACGACGGCCGAGCACTGGCTGGGGCGGCCGTTGGCGGCGTCGGTCGCGCCGGACGCGATGCTGATGCGGTACCTGGCGGCGTTTGGGCCGGCCACGGTCGCGGACATGCAGGCGTGGTCCGGGTTGACGCGGCTGCGCGAGGCGGTCGAGCGGCTGCGGCCGGCGCTGGCGGTGTACCGCGATGAGGCCGGGCGCGAGTTGTTCGACGTCCCGGACGCTCCGCTGCCGGCCGAGGACGCGCCCGCGCCGGTGCGATTCCTGCCGGAGTTCGACAACCTGCTGCTGTCGCACGGGGATCGAACCCGAATCATCTCGGACGCGGATCGCAAACGGGTGTTCACCATCAACGGAATCATCCGGTCGACGTTCCTGGTGGACGGGTTCGTCGCGGGGCTGTGGCGGATCACGCGGGCGGGGGCGTCGAGTGGCGGTGCGGGGGTTGGTGCTTCGCGGGGGGATGGCTCGCGCGGTGGGGGTTCGACCGGGGGTGGTTCGATCGGTGGCGGTTCGATCCGTGGTGATTCGGCTGTTGTGTTGGAGATCGAGCCGTTTCGGCCGGTGGGGGAAGCGGACCGCGCGGCCCTCGCGGAGGAAGGCGCCCGGTTGTTGGCGTTCAACGGGGCCGACTGCCGCGAGGTCCGCTTCGTGTGACGGTGGGGCGGTGTGACGGTGGGGCGGTCGGGTGCGATGCGCCGTGTTCCGTGTTCCGTGTTCCGCGTGCCGCGTGTGGTGCTGCGCGCGTCGTGTTCCGTACGCCGTGCGCGGGTTGCATGGCGAGCACGGGTAGGGACGGGTGGCGCGGCGTGTTCATCGGGCCGGTCTGTCGCGTCGGGCGTTGACCGGGCTCTGATCGGCGCAGATCAGGGCTGTTCCGGTGGCGACCGGTCCCGGCCGGGCTTTCGACTTGGCCTCGGCCGGGCTCCGATCGGCTTCGGGAGTGCGGCCGGAGGTCGAAGGCCGACCGAACCGGTTGGCCGGTCGGTCGGTCGGCCGACCGGGCGGGGCCTAGGCGTAGGGGATGATGCTGCCCCACACGGCTATGAAGATGAGCAGGAAGGCGACGTCGACGATGCCCAGCACGAGGCCGGCGATGGCCAACCCCTTGTGGTCGGCGCCTTGGTTGGCCTTGCTGATGCCTACGCCGCCGAAGATGATCGCCAGCGGGCCGAGGATGAAGCCGAAGCACAGAAGCCCGACGATGCCGCACACGAGGGCAGCGACGGCGAGCCCGTTACCCCTGTTGGGCGGCGGAGCGCCGTAGCCGTATCCGCCGCCGTATCCGCCGCCGTCGTATCCACCGGACATGTTCGCGTCCCCCCAGAATTCCGATTGTTTCGCTGCACATAGTGATGGTCGGCGGCCGGTGACGACAAGTAGTTCAGGCCAACTGAAGAGGTTTCCCTGTAAACGTGATCAACAGTCCCGGTAGTGAGCAGTGCTCTCGCAAAAAATTGTGATCACCGCCACCCATCGAGAGCACCGCTCTCGCAGCCTTGGACCTGACGCCTTCTCTCGCGACGACCACCGCTCGCGCCCTCCGACAAAGCGGGGTCGCGCCGCAAACCAAGAGCATCGCTCTCGTTTCCGCACGGCCCGCGACGCGAGGCCAAACCGTAGCAGCGGCCAAGCAGCGGCCGTGGCGAATCGGTTACCGGAGTGAGAGCAGTACTTTCGTGGGTTGGTTGGGGGCGGTTGCCTATGACGGACGAGTGGGCACAGGCGGTGGCGGTGGCGGTCGCGACGATGCGGAGCCGGCCGGGGGCGGGGTGGCGCGGACCCGGACGGGCCGCGCGGTTTCCGAATGGGCAGGGCGCCGCACCGCGACGAGAGCAGTGATCCAAAACAAGAGCACCGCTCTCGAATCGGGCGAGATGCCGCCTCCCGCGCGACGAGAGCGGTGATCCGAAACGTGAGCACCGCTCGCGACCGGCATGCTTGCGGCGTCGGACGAATGGCGGCGGTCCGACTTACGCTCGTGGTGAAAGCGGTGATCCAAAACGAGAGCGCTGCTCTCTATCTGGGTGGGGTGCCGGTGTGCGATGCGGCGAGAGCGCCGATCCGATAAGTGAGCACTGCTCGCAATCGGCTCCCCGTGGCATCGGACAAACGGCGGCGACTGTACTTTTCACTTGTGGCGAGAGCGATGATCCAAGACGAGAGCGCTGCTCTCGGTTTGGGCGGGATGCCAGCCCGTCGCGACGAGAGCGCCGATCCGGTAGGTGAGCACTGCTCGCAATCGCCCTGCTCGCCGCGTCGGACGAACGGCGACGGCCCGACTCTTCGCTCGCGGGGGGAGCGGTGATCCAAGGCGAGAGTACTGCTCTCGACTTGGGCGGGTGCCGCCGCACGGGCGACCAGAGCGGTGAGCCGAAACGTGAGCGCCGCTCGCAACCGGCCTGCCCGCCTGCGGCATCGGACGAATGGCGACGGTTGGGTGGTGCGGTGGGTGGTGCGGCCGCCGCGAGAGCGGTGATCCCATACGAGAGCGCTGCTCTCGATTGTGATACGCAGGGCTACACGCATTGCGACGAGAGCAGCGGTATGAAACGAGAGCAGTGCTCGCGCCTGGAGTCCCTCGCGGAGTGGATGCCGTTGCCGCTGCTGTGGCAATGGCGCCTCGCGATGAGATTGATGATCCGAACCGAGAGCACTGCTCTCGGCGTCCTGTAGGCCATCGTCCCTGCACCAGGTTCGTGACGAGCTCGGGCTCGACTCGGCTCGGCTCGGGCCGGGTCGAGCCCGGCTCGGGCTCAGGGTCGGCTCGGGCTCGGCTCGGCTCAGGCTCGGCTCGGCTCGGGTCGGGCCGGGTCGAGCCCGGTTCGGGCGCAGGGTCGGCTCGGGCTCGGGCTCGGCTCGGGTCAGGGTCGGGCTTGCGAGTGTGAGCAGTGCTCTCGGTTCGGTAGGTTCGGCGGTTCGGCCGGTTCGGGCACGCCGTGCGAGTGGGGAGCGAGCGTCAGGCCGTGGGGAGGTCTGCGCTCTCGCCGGGGGTCAGGCGGCGGATTGCGCGTGAGTCCGAGCCGGCGAGTTGGGTCAGCAGGCGTTCGACCAAGTCGAGGCCCGTGTCGTTGTACAACGTGTCGTGGATCATGATCGCCTGCTTCGGCGCCACCTCGCGGACGAAGTCGATCGCGTCACCGAGCTTGAGCCAGGGCGCGCTCGACGGTACGAGCAGTGTGGGGGTCGGTCCCTCCGGCACGATGAAGGCGTCGCCGGGGTGGAAGACCAGGTCCTCGATCAGGAAGCCCACGTTGTCGATGGTGGGAATGTCCCGGTGGATGATCGCGTGCTTCTCACCGTATACGTGCACCGACAGCCCTTGAGCGCCGCCGATCTCGAACGTGTCGCCGTGTGTCACCGCCCGTACCCGCCCGCCCAGGTCGGCGAACTGCGCGGCCAAGGCCGGGTTGGTCCAGATCTCCATGTCCGGATTGGCCGCTGCGGCCGCCCGCAGGGCGTCCGGGACGACGTGGTCGAAGTGCTCGTGCGTGACCAGTACGGCATCCGCGCCGGCCATTGCGTCAGGCTCGCTGAACGCTCCAGGGTCGATGACCACCGTGCCCTGGTCCGTCGTCAAACGTACGCACGCGTGGCCGAGTTTGGTGAACTTCATGGCTGCTCCCGGGAAAATCCGCTCGCTTGTACAGGGTCGGCGGCGCTGCGCGGCCGCTCCAGTCGATCATGCCAACCGTTTACCGTTCCGCGCGCAGCGGCCCGGCGCGGCGCCGGCGTAGGGAACGAGGCGTGGGCTGCGAGACAATCGGTCCATGTACGACGATCAGCTAGAACCGACCGAGTCGATTCCGGTGGGGCGGGCGACGGATCTCGGTGCGGCGTTGCTGATGCCCGACATCGACCGGCCCCGCGCGTGGTTGCTCACGCTCAACGATTCACCCCAGTCGTACGTGGACCTGGACGATCCCGCGCACCTGGAATTCGAGTACACGCGACGGCTGGGCCACGTCGTCGACCTCGCGGCCGAACCGGGCGAACCACTCGCCGCGCTGCACCTGGGCGGTGGTGGTCTGACCCTGCCCCGGTACATCGCGGCCACCCGGCCCGGTTCCCTGCAAACCGTGGCCGAACTCGACGCCGAACTGGTCTCGCTGGTCCTGGAGCACCTGCCGATGCCGGCCGGCGCCGCGATAGACGTGGTCACCGGCGACGCCCGCGAAGAACTGACCGCCCGCCCCGACGACTCGGCCGACCTGATCATCGTCGACGTGTTCGGTGGGGCGCAGGTACCGGCGCACCTGACCTCACGCGAATTCGCCGCCGAGGCGGCCCGGGTGCTGCGCCAAGGCGGCGTGTACGCGACCAATATCGCCGACGGCGGCGACCTCGACTTCGCCCGTGCCCAGGTCGCCACCCTGCGCGCGGTCTTCCCGGAGGTGGTCCTGATCGCCGAACCCGGCGTGCTCCGCGGCCGCCGCTTCGGCAACCTGGTCGTGGTCGCGTCGACCGTGGGCTTGCCGGTCTCGCAACTGGCCCGCCGTACGGCGGGTGACAACATCCCGGCCCGTGTTCTGTCGGGCATCGAGGCTCGTGTCTTCTCGCGAGACGTGGCGCCGGTCACCGACAAGACGGCGACCGCGTCTCCGTCGCCACCGGGCGGCACCTTCCGCATCGGGTAGGGCTCCCCAAGACCGTCAGGGGGCGGGGCAGGAGCTGTAACAGGTAAGACAAAGACGACCGCTCACGAACGAGAGCGGTGCTCACGAACAGGAACGGCGCTCACGAACGAGAGCGATGCTCATGAACGAGAGCGGTGCTCACGAACAAGAACGGCGCTCACGAGTGAGAGCGGCGATCATGAATGAGAATGGTGATCACGAATAAGAGCGGTGCTCACGCACGATTCGTGCCGCACCCGCAACGACTCCCTTCCTTGCCCGAGCACCTGAGCGCCCGAGTACCTGAAGCCCCTGAGCGCCCGAGCGCCCGAGCGCGCACCTGAAGCCCCCGAGCACCCACGGTCGCCTGTCCGGGTGATCTTCGACCGGCCCGGCCGAACCGGGACTCGGCCCACGCCGACAAGGCGGGGCGACCCGTGGCGCATACGCTCGTCCGGGTGCGCCCCCGGCCGCCGCGAACCCGCCCCGGTGAGGCGCGTTCGAGCCGCAGGTGGGCCGCAGATGTGCCGCAGGTGGTTCGCCGTGAGGATTGTTGTCGCGTCGGCGGGAAGGAGAGTCGGGAACTTCGGGAGGTTGACGTGGCGCGTGATCGGATCGAACTGGCCGAGGTGCTGGCGGCTGCGGAAGCGGCCGCGCCGGTGCGCTCCCTCGACGTCGTGGCGCGCAACCTGCGCGAGCGTTTCGACGCGCGATACGTGTCGTTCCTGTTCGTCGACGTCGTCGGCCGGCGTCTCCTGCGAGTCACCGACACGCCGGACACGCATCACGAACGCCCTGCCGAACAGGTTTCGCTCGCCGGCAGCGGCGTCTACGACGAAGTCCTGCGCACCCAGAAACCGATTGTGGCGCCGGCGGGCGACCACGGGCAACGGGTGCTCGCTCCCGTCACCAACCGCGGCGACACCATCGGCGTCCTGGAGTTGTTCCTCACCGAGATGACTCCCGACGTGCCGGCCCAGATCGAGGAGGCCGCGCACGCGCTGGCGTACATCATCGTCACCGACCGTCGCTTCACCGACCTCTACCACTGGGGCAACCGCACCACCACCGTCAGCTTGGCCGCGGAGATCCAACGCCAACTCCTGCCCTCCGCCCCGTCCTGCGAAGCTCCCGAATTCGCCCTCGCCGCCGCGCTGGTCCCCGCCTCCGACATCGCCGGCGACACCTACGACTACAGCCTCGACCGCGACACCCTGCACCTGTCCATCACCGACGCCATGGGCCACGACGTCAACGCCTCCCTCATCGCCACCCTCCTGATCAACGCCTCCCGAGGCGCCCGCCGCGCCGGGACCGATCTCGCCGAACAGGCCCGCCAGACCCACCAGGCCCTCGTCGACCACGGCCGACAAACCTTCGCCACCGGCCAACTCCTGCGCATCGCCCTCGACGGAAGCGGCGCGCAACTCGTCAACGCCGGCCACCCCTGGCCCCTGCGACTGCGCGCCGGCATCGTCGACGAAGTGCGCTTGGCGGTGAACCTGCCCTTCGGCGTCGTCGGACCGATCTCCTATCGCGCACAGGATCTCGACCTGCGCCCGGGCGATCGTCTCGTGTTCCACACCGACGGGATGCAGGACCGCGAGGCGCGCACCGTCGACCTGCCCGGGCTGATCCGCAAGACCGCCGGCGAGCACCCGCGCGAGGTCGTGCGCGCCTTGGTCGGCGCGGTGGCCGATGCCTACGACGGACGGCCACCGAAGGACGACGCCACCGTTGTGTGCCTGGACTGGCACGGCCCCGACAGGAAAGCCGTCACCCGAACCTCTGAGCGCGCCGCCCGGTGACACCCGACCCCACGGTCCTCCTGCGCGGGTGGTGTCGAGGGCGGGGATACGCCCACCAGCGTGGCGAAGTGGTGGCGGAGTCGGCGCAGGCGCCCAAGCCGCCGCGCTCGCCGGCCTGTTCGATGGGAAGGTCGGTCGTCCCCGGGAGGGATCCGGTCGTCCCCGGGACAGGAGGGACTCAGCCGTCTCCGAGAGGGACCCGGCCGCCCCTGGAGGGACTGGGCCTGGGCCAGGCGCTGCGTGTCAGCAGCCGCGGCAACGGCGCCGTGCCCGTGGCGGCCCTGTAGGCGGCGGAAGAACGTACGCGGGCCCGTCCGCGCCCGCCGCGCCAACTCCTTGCCCGTCCGCGCCCGCCGCGCCAACTCCTCCGCCGGCAGCGGGGCGATGCGCGAGCGCGCACGCTGCGAATCCCTGAGGAAGCATGGAAAAAGCGAGGGCGGCGCGGTGCGGCTGCGTGTCTTCTCGGGAGCGGCCGTCTTCGGCGCACTCACCCTCGGTGGTGGCGCCCGGCACGCGGGTCTGTTGTAGCGCTGCCGAGACGGGATCCGGATTCTTTTCGAAGTTCGCGGTCCGAGGATGTCGAGGACGGGCCACCGGCTCCGTCCCAGGGGCATCAGCGGCCATCACCGGCCGCACGAGGAAGAAGGAGAAACCGGCATGGGGATTCAGCGGATGGACAACGTCGGCATCGTCGTCGAGGACCTGGATGCCGCCATCGCGTTCTTCGTGGAACTGGGTATGGAACTGGAAGGCAGAGCGACGGTCGAGGGCCTCGTCGCCGACCAGTGCACCGGACTCGACGGCGTCTGCTGTGACATCGCGATGGTCCGGACCCCGGACGGCAACAGCCGCCTCGAACTGGCGAAGTACCGCAGCCCCACGGCGATCAGTGCCGGGCCGCGCAACCGGCCGCACAACATCCTGGGCACGCACCGCGTCATGTTCGCCGTCGACGACATCGAGGACACCGTTGCGCGCCTGCGCCCCTACGGCGCCGAACTCGTCGGCGAGATCGCCCGGTTCGGGGACAGCTATCTGCTCTGCTACATCTACGGCCCGGAGGGCGTCATCGTCGGACTGGCCGAGCAACTGGGCTGAGAAGGAAGGCCAGAACCACGCAGCCGGACGAGACCGGACGAGCCGGACGAGCAGGACGAGCCGGACGGGGCATCAAGGTCATCGACGCCCCAACCGCCCGTACGCGAAGCACCCGATCCGGTTGTCGATCGGGTGCTTCGGAGTGTTTCAAGGTCCCTTCGGTACTTCGGTCCTTCAGTGGTGAGGAGAGGTGAAACTTCAGACCTCGACCGGCTTGTCGTTGTACACGCCCGCGTAGTCCTGGCCCGAGAGCTTTTGGATCGCTTCCATGATCTCGTCGGTGATCTCGCGGCGAGCCCGGGCGACGTCCGTGCGGCCGTAGTGGCGTGAGAAGTCGAGCGGTTCGCCGAAGCGGATCAGGGCGCGCGGGCTGAACTTGGGGATGTTCGAGCCGATCGGCTGGATCTTGTCCGTACCGATGATCCCCACCGGCACCACCGGCGCCCGCGCCGCGAGGGCGAGCCACGCGACACCCGTACGTCCGCGGTACAGCCGACCGTCGCGCGAGCGGGTGCCCTCGGGGTAGATGCCGAAGGCGTCGCCGCGCTCCAGTACCGACAGCGCGGTCTCCAGGGCGGCCTTCGCGGCACCGTGCTCGCCGCGCGGGACCGGGACCGCGCCGATGCCGCTGAAGAAGCTGTTGCTGATCCGGCCCCTGACTCCGGGGCCGTCGAAATATTCGGCCTTCGCGAGGAAGGACACCTTGCGCGGCATGACCAGGGGAATCGCGACGCTGTCACAGAACGACAGGTGGTTGCTGGCGATGATGACCGGCCCGGTCATCGGGACGTTCTCGCGATTCTCGGTGCGGGGGCGGTAGAGGGCCTTCGCGGTGGGAGCCACAACGCCATGCATGAACTTGTCGATCAGCACGGGTCCCCCGTGGGAGTGGTGAGGTTTGGAAACACGGGCAACCATACCGAGTCCGCGACACCCCCTACGACGCGCGTGCCCACCTGCATCGTTGACGCAGTGTCAGAAGATCGTCACGACCGTCCTTGTGCTTCTCGTCACGCCTCGCCCCCCGCTCTGCCCATGCTCTCCCCCTGCTCTGCTCGCGCCCTCGGCGCACTTTCCTCGCGCCTCCTCACGCCACCTCGCGCCTTGGCACGCCTCTCGTCACACCCGTCTGGCCAGGGATTCCAGGAGCATGTCGAGCACGTCTTCGAAGGCGCTCCCGGACATGCCCTCCGGGAGGTGTCGGCGCACGATCGAGATGCCCGGATAGTCCCCCTCCGGCAGCGAGTTGTACGTCTCCGCCCACGATCGGTCGTCGGCCGCGCGAACTTCGGGCGCGAGCGCGGCGAACGACGCCTCCAGGGCCGCGTGGGCCAGCACGGTGTCGATGAACGCCTGGTAGTAGCGCACCGCGTCGGCGGGCGGGAAGCCGGCCGACAGGAGCAGCGACACCCCTATCTCCACCGCCCGGAACTCGTTGTGTCGCCGAGTCACGCGCGAGGCCGCGACGGCCGCGACACGCGGGTGGCGCAGGTAGCCGTCGCGTACCCGCAGGCCCAGATCGCGCAGCGACGCGCTCCAGTCGGGGCCGGGCCGGTAGCCCACGAGAGTCTCGCCGATCAGGAAGTCGGCGATGGCGAGGAGCAGGTCGTCGGTACCTCGGAAGTAGCGATAGATCGCGGTCGGATCGCACCCGAGCGCGGCGCCGAGCCTGCGTACCGTCAGTGCCTCGTGGCCGTGGTGTCCGATCAATCTGACAGCGCACTCCACGATGGCGTCCTCGGACAAAACGCCCCCCGACTTGGTCGGTCGGCGGCGTCGCCGTTCCCCTGCGACACGATCCACGGGTACCTCCGACGTCTGTGCGAGTGCGAGTGCGGCTCGGCCGGAACCTTGCGGGCCGGAGCGTGATCGGCCCTGTAGGACGACCCGATCGACGTCCACGAGTTCGGGTCGGGTTCGGCCGACACCTTATGTCAACACCATTGACGTAATTCCGACCCAGGCTGTTTCATCGGCGTCCACCCCCTGTTGCAAATCCCTCGCCTCCCTTGGAGCGCCGATGTCCACGACCCTGCCCCCAGGCGGCTCACCGCCCGAGATGCGCAAGTCGCTCGGTGTCGTCGACGGCATGGCGGTCGCCGCGTCGAGTACCGCCGCGACCACGAGCATCGGTGTCGGCATGGGCTCGCTCGCCGCCACCGTCGGTCTGCACACGCCTGCGATCATCCTGATCGCCTTCCTGCCCATGCTCGGCATCGCGGGCGCGTACGCCCGGCTCAACCGCGTCGAGCAGAACTGCGGCAGCGGCTACGTCTGGGTCGGCAAGTCGCTCGGCCCCTGGCCCGGCTTTCTGACCGGGTGGGTCGCCGTCGCGGGCTCGGTGATCTTCCTGGCGTACACCTCCGCCATCACGGGGTCCGTGCTGCTCCAATTCGCCAACAAGGCGAAGTGGCACAGCTTCGTCGGTATTGACCTGGACCCCAACTCGACCAAGCTCAGCACCGTCATCGGCCTCGTGGTGCTGGTGATCGTTACGATCCTGGCGGTTACCGGGGTGCGCCAGGCCACACGGTTGCAGACGTATCTGCTCGTGTTCGAGTACACCGTGCTCGCCGTGTTCTGCGTATGGGCCATCGCGGCGGGCGACCAGCCGTTCTCGTTCTCGTGGTTCAACCCGTTCGCGATCGGCTCGGGGGCCGGATTCGCCCAGGGGCTCGTGCTCGCGGTGTTCTTCTTCTGGGGTTGGGACGCGGCGTTCAGCGTCACCGAGGAGACGAAGAACCCGGAGGACTCCGCCCGTGGCGGCCTGATCGCGCTGTTCGGCATGCTGGGCATGTTCCTGCTCGGCGCGATCGCCTTCCAGCGCGTGATGAGGGTCCCGGAGATGGCCGAGAACGGCCCGCAGGGGCTGACGTTCCTGGGCGCGCATCTGGCCGGCGAGCCGTGGGCGAGCCTGCCGCTGATCGCGTTGATCTTCTCCGCCATCGCCTCCCTCCAGTCCGGTGTCATCCCCACCGCGCGCGGCATGCTGGCGATGGGTCGCGACCAGACTCTCGGCAAGGTCTGGACCCGAATCCACCCGACCTTCGGCTCACCCGCGATCGGCACCGTACTGATCATGGCGATCGCCGCGGGCACCGCCGTACTCGCGATCGGCATCCCCAAGCTCAACGACATGATCCTGGCCGCGGTCAACTCGATCGGGCTGATCGTCGCGTTCTACTACGGCCTCACCGCCGTCGCGTGCGCCGTGCGCTTTCGGCCGACGCTGCGGACCGACCTGCGGGAAGGCGTACGGGCCGTGGTGGTCCCCGGGGTGAGCGGTCTGGCGCTGCTCGGGGTCGGTGGATACCTGTCGTACGACTACCTCACGATGAGCGACAGTTTCCAACTGAGCCCGGACAACGGGTGGTTCATGTTCTCGGTACCGGTCGTGATCATCGTGTCGGGACTCGTGATGGCGGCCTACGCGAAGTACGTGCGCCGGTCGCCGTACTTCGAGACCGGCCGCGGCACGGACGCGGACGCGATCGAACTGCCGATGGACCGACTCGACGAAAACGCCGACAGCGGCAGCAACGGCGGTAGCGGCAGTAACGGCAGCAGCGGCAGTAGTGACGGCAACGACGGCACCGGCAAGCGCGCCATCGACTTCCAGGCAATCAAGGAACGTTCATGAACACCATCGCCAAGGTAACCGCCACCGATGCGCAGGCCGCCGACGTCGTCTTCACCGGCGGATCCGTCCATCGGGTCGACGCCGCCCGCAGTCGGGCCACGTCCGTGGCCGTGCGCGGCGGGCGGATCGTCGCGGTCGGACACGACGAGGTCCGGGAGTGGATCGGCGCGCGAACCGAAGTCGTCGACCTCGCGGGCAGGTTGTTGATCCCGGGTTTCCAGGACGCGCACATCCACCCGGTGGGCGGCGGTACCGAGATGGGGCAGTGCGACCTGTCCGGGTACGTGCGGCTCGCGGACTACGAGCGGGGCGTGCGGGAGTACGCGGACGCCCGCCCGGACCTGGCGTGGATCACCGGCAGCGGATGGTCGATGGAGGCGTTTCCCGGTGGACTGCCGCACCGGTCGATGCTCGATGCGATCGTGCCGAACCGTCCGGTGTACCTGCCCAACCGTGATCATCACGGCGCGTGGGCCAACAGTCTCGCGCTGCGACTCGCGGGCATTACGCGCGATACGCCGGACCCGGCCGACGGGCGGATCGAGCGCGACGCGGACGGCGAGCCCACCGGCGTGCTCCAGGAGGGCGCGGCCGATCTGGTCGGCCGACTGCTGCCGGCGGTGACGGCGGAGGACCAGGTCGCGGCGCTGTTGCGAGCGCAGGAACTGCTGCACTCGCTGGGCATCACGGCGTGGCAGGACGCGCTCCTGGGCGCGCACGCGAACGTCACGGACGCCACGGCCGCGTATCTGACGGCGGTGGATCGCGGGTTGCTGACGGCCCGGGTGGTCGGGGCGTTGTGGTGGGAGCGCGATCGCGGGATCGAGCAGATCGAGGACCTCCTCGCGCGGCGGGCGGCCGGTACCCGGGGGCGGCTGTCGTGTACGACGGTCAAGATCATGCAGGACGGGGTGGCGGAGAACTTCACCGCCGCGATGCTGAGTCCGTATCTGACGTCGTGCGGATGTGCGTCGGACAACAGCGGGATCAGTTTCATCGATCCGCAGGCGCTGTGCACGTACGTCACGGCGCTCGACGCGCACGACTTCCAGGTGCACTTCCATGCGTTGGGGGACCGCGCGGTACGGGAGGCCCTGGACGCGGTCGCGGCGATGCGGGCGGCCAACGGGTGGAAGGACACCCGGCCGCACCTGGCGCACCTTCAGGTCGTGCATCCCGACGACGTCGCGCGTTTTCGCGAGTTGGGGGCGAGTGCGAACATGCAGCCGTTGTGGGCCGCGCACGAGCCGCAGATGGACGAGTTGACGATTCCGTTCCTGGGGGCGGAACGGGCGGCGTGGCAATACCCGTTCGGCGACCTGGCGCGCAGCGGCGCGACCCTGGCGGCCGGCAGCGACTGGCCGGTGTCCAGCCCGGACCCGCTCCAGGGCATCCACGTGGCGGTCAATCGTCGAGCCCACGACGCCGGGGACGCGTCGCCCGTCTTCTTCGGAGAGCAGTGCATCGATTTGCGAGCAGCGCTCTCGGCATACACGGCCGGCAGCGCGTACGTGAACCATCTGGACGACACCGGCAGCATCGTGGTGGGCAATCACGCCGACCTGGTCGTCCTGGACCGCGACCCGTTCGCGGCCCCGATCGACGAGATCGGTGCCACGCGCGTGCTGGAGACCTTCGTGGGCGGCGAGCGCGTCTACGCGGCGGAGTAGCCCGGTTCGGCCGGGCGGAGGGTTCCGACCGTGACCCGGGCGGTGACGAAGGCCGGTTTTCGGGTGGTGAGGGCTGTTCGGGTGCCAGGGTGGGTGGATGGACTACATTCCGCTGTTTCGTCGCGAGGTCCTGGCCTTCGAGTCCGCCGTTCGGCGAGCCGCAGCCGAGGAGCAGTCACGGGCCGAACCCGACCGCGGGCTGATGGTGCCGTCCTGCCCGGAGTGGTCGGTGGCCGAGTTGGTCATGCACCTGGGCGGGGTACAGCGCGGCGTGTCCCGAATCGTCGGCGACCGGCTCTCCGAACTCCCGGAGATGCCGAAGACGCCGAAGATGCCGAAGACTCCAGAGCCGATGGAGCCGATGGGGCCGATGGGGCCGATGGAGCCGGAGGAGTCGACGGAGCCGGAGGAGTCGAAGAAGACAGCAGAGGGCGCGGAGGGTGCGGAGGGCGTAGAGGGCGCGGACCTGCGTTTTCTCGAACTCCCGGTGGATCTCACCGGATGGCCGCTGCCGGGGAGTGACGCGGTGGGCGGTCCGGTGCCGCCCGGGTTGATCGACTGGTTTGCGCGTGGGGCCTCGGCGCTGGCCGCGTTGTTCGAGAGCGTGGACACGACGGAGGCCGTGTGGACGTACGGGCAGGATCGCACCATCGGGTTCTGGGTTCGCGTGCAGAGTATCGAGGCGGCCATCCATCGCTGGGATGCCGAGGGCGCGATCGGTGCGGCCCGACCGATCGACGCCGAACTCGCGGCCGACGCCGTGCGCCAGACGTTCGAGGTGATGGCACCGGCGCGGCGGGAATGGACGCGGGCTCCCCAGGGCGCGGGTGAGCGATACCGGTTCCGGCAGACGGACGGCGTGGGTGACTGGGCGGTGGAGTTCGACGGCGGGGATGTACGGCTCGGCCCCGGGGGTCTGGAGCCGTGCGACGTCGAGGTGGCCGGGACGGCGTCGGATCTGATGCTGTTCCTGTGGCACCGGATTCCCGCCGATCGACTTGCCGGGGTGAAGGGGGACCGGGAGACGCTCGACCGCTGGTTCACGCTGGTGCCACCGGTGTGAGGATGGGGGGATGACGACGCACCGAAACGCCGCCGTGGATACCGAGGAGCCCTGGGGTGTCGGAACCCCGGGCGGCCCAGGGGCAGCGGTGCATCGGGACCTCGTCGCGGCGAGGGCTTTGGTGTACGACCCGGCCGGGTTCGTGTGTTCGCGGCCGGTGGCCGAGGCGGAGAGTGCCGAGTACGGGGCGTACGAACTCACCGTGGACGGACGCTCGGTCAGGTTTCGGGTGGCCAAGACGACTCCGACCAAGGTGGGTGGGTTCGTCACCGTGTGGCAGCGATCGGAAGCCGGCCCGATCCGACCGTTCGACGCCGGGGACGCCGTCGATCTCTTCGTGGTGAGCGCGCGGGACGGCGGCGGCCGGTTCGGGCAGTTCGTCTTCCCGTGTGAGGTACTGCGCGAGCGGGACATCGTCTCGACCGCCGGCGTGGGCGGCAAGCGCGGCTTCCGGGTCTATCCGCCGTGGGTCGTCACCGCCAATCCCCAGGCCCGCAGAACCCAGACGTGGCAACTGGGCCACTTCCTGTCCTTCGGCGCGGACGCGCCCGTGAACGCCGCCCGCGCCCGGGCGCTCTATCGCGCGTGACCTACACGTCCGACGCGTGAACCCGATCCGAGAGAGGGCGAACCAGGGAGCGAGACGTGAGCGGGGCCCCGTGGCGCAAGCCGACGCGTAGCGAAGGCTCGGACAACTGCGTGGAAAGTGCTGCCCTCGCGGAAACTGCCGTCCTGCGCGACACGAAGGACCGTGAACGTGGGTACCTGACCGTGGACGGCAATGCTTGGTCGGCATTCGTGACGGCGATCAAGGGCTGACGGTTCACCGGACCTGCCGTAGAGGCCGTAGGCCGTGGAGGCCCGTGGACAGCCTGCGTGTCGTGAGGTCGAGCGGTCAGTGGGTGTCCGGCAACGCCGCGATTGCGGTGAGGGTTGTCGGGTGGGTGGTGAAGGTGACGAGCTTGTGGTCTGGGGTGTCGGCGACCTGGAGTACGACGTGTTCGAGGTCCAGTACGCCCAGCTTGGGGTGGCTTAGGCGCTTTTTGCCTGAGCCGAGGGCATGTACGTCGTGTTCGGGCCACCATCTGTCGGCCTCTGCGCTGTCGGTGCGCAGGCGTTGGACGAGTGCGGTGAAGTCGGGGTCGCCCGGGTTGCGGTCGGCGGCGATTCGGAACCGGGCGAGGGCGGAGCGTGCCTCGAACTCCCAGTCCACGAGCGTGGTTCGGGCCTCGGGCGCGGCGAGCGTCCACCACACGATGTTGCGTTCCTCGGGCGGCCGCGCGCGCCAGTCGGTCCACAGTGCGCGGGCCGCGCGGTTGGCGGCGAGGACGTCGAAGCAGCGGCCGGTGACGTAGGTCGGGTACGGGTCGAGGCGGTCGACGAGGGCCGCGACGGCGGGGGCGAGGGTCTCGGGCGCGGCGACGGGTGCGCCGGAGGGGGCGCCGTGAGCGAGGCGGTGGAGGTGGGCCAGTTCGGTCGGGGCCAGACGCAGTGCGTGGCCGAGGGCGTTCAGGACCTGGCGGGAGGGGCGTACGTCGCGGCCTTGTTCGAGGAACGTGTAGTAGGTGGTCGAGATCGCGGCGAGGTGGGCGACCTCTTCCCGGCGTAGGCCGCGGGTACGCCGGCGGGTGCCCGCAGGTAGGTCGACGTCGGCCGGTTGCAGCCGATCGCGACGTGAGCGCAGGAAGTCGGCGAGTTCGCGGGCGGGGCGGTCGGTCATCCTGGTGCTCCCGGGTCGATCGGCGGTTCGGAGCCGGCGGTTCGTGGTGTGGTCGGTTGGGCGGTGACGCTTCGGGTTGCGCTGAGGTTGAGGCCGGTGGCGGTGGCGGTGGCGGTGGCGGTGCCGGTGCCGGTGGCCGTGGCGTGGCCGTGTGCCGGCACCGGTGGTTCGTCCTGGGGTTCAGCCTGGCACTCCTGTTACCAGTAACAGCAGGCTATGGATACCAGTGCGCGACGCGTCTAACGTCGTTCGCATGATCATCAGGACGCGAACGCTCGGCCGGGACGGTCTCACCGTCTCCGCGCTCGGCTTCGGCTGTATGGGCCTGTCACAGGGCTACGGTGCGGCCGACGAGCAGGAATCGATCGCGGCGGTCCGGCGGGCGCTCGACCTCGGCGTCACACTGCTGGACACCGCGATGAGCTACGGCGCCGGCCACAACGAGGAGTTGCTCGGCCGGGCGATCGTCGGCCGGCGCGACGAGGTCGTGTTGGCCACGAAGTTCGGCATCGTACGGGGCGCGGACGGCACGACCCGGGTGAACGCGCGGCCCGCGGACGTGCGCGGCTACCTGGAGGCATCGCTCAAGCGTCTCGGAGTCGACCACGTCGACCTGTACTACCAACACCGCGTCGATCCGCACGTGCCGATCGAGGAGAGTGTCGGCGCGATGGCCGAACTCGTCGCCGAAGGCAAGGTGCGGTATCTCGGTCTGTCGGAGGCGGACTCCAAGCAACTGGAGCGGGCCGCCGCGACCCACCCGATCGCCGCACTGCAATCGGAATGGTCGTTGTGGTGGCGGGAGTTGGAGGACGATGTGCTCCCCACCGCGCGCCGGCTCGGGATCGGTCTGGTGCCCTACAGCCCGCTCGGGCGCGGGTTCCTGACCGGGGCGGTGGACCCGAACGCCTTTGCCGCGAACGACTTCCGACGCGATGATCCCCGCTTTCGGGGCGAGAACCTGGACCACAATCGGGCGATCGTCGCCGAGGTTCGTGCGCTTGCCGACGAACGCGGCGTCACGGCGGCCCAACTCGCGCTCGCTTGGTTGCTCGCGCAGGGCGACGACGTGGTCCCGATTCCCGGTACGCGCAGCGGTGTTCGGCTCGCGGAGAATGCCGGGGCCGCCGACGTGGAGTTGAGCGCCGCCGAGGTCGCCCGCCTGGAGGCGGCGGCTCCGAGGTCGGCGTGGGCGGGTGACCGGCGGGCGTTCGGGGCGCCGGTGACGAAGCGAGGGAGCGCGTGATGGGCGGCGCCGATGTGCACGGCCGGGGCGAAGCGGGTGGCGAGGGGCCGGTTTCGGGTGTGGAAAGGGACGCGGCCGTCGGGATCGTCACCGAGTGGATCGACGTCGACGTGGCGGGGGAGGCCGCGCCGATGTCGGCCTATCTGGCCCGACCGGTGGGGCCCGGTCCTTACCCGAACGTACTCGTGGGCTTCGAGATGTTCGGTGTCACGGGCTACGTGCGCGGTGTCGCCGAGCGGCTGGCGCGGCTCGGATATCGCGCGCTGGTACCGGACTTCAATCATCGGCAGGGGACGCGGATCGAGCTGTCGGCCGACGATGTGGGCCGCGCCCGCGGTTTCGAACTCGTGGGCGCGTGGGAGCGGGACGCCGTGCGTCGCGACGTCATGGGGGCGATCACCGCGCTCGGCCGACGGTTCGGCGAGGCGCCGACCGCGATGCTGGGGCTCAGCGCGGGTGGTCACCTCGCCTACTACGCCGCGACGCAGGTGCCGTTGGCCGCGTTGGTGGCGTTCTATCCGGGTTGGCTGACCTCGGCCGACTTCGCGCTCGGCGGCCCCGAGCCGATCGTCGAGCTGACGGCGTCGATTGCCGCGCAGGGTACGCCCGTGCTGGTCCTGATCGGCGAGGCGGATCACCTGTACACGGCGGCCGAGCGCGACTCGATCGGCCGCGAACTGAAGGAGGCGGGGGCCCGGCACGAGGTGATCGTGTACCCGGACACCCCGCACGGCTTCTTCTGCGACGAGCGCGACTCGTACCGGCCGGAGCAGGCCGCGGACGCATGGTCGCGGGCGACGGCGCTGCTCGCGCGGACGCTGCGCTGACCGGGGAGGGGCAGGGGTGTGCCGTCCGCCGGGCAGCGGTCGTCGGCTCAGGTCGAATCAGCGGCACCAGGGCCCGACCTGATGGTGCGTCAGCTCGTGTGGGCGCGGCTGACCGTGAGGCTGTCCTCGTACACGTGATAGCGCGTGATCAGGCCGTCCTCGACGCTCAGGCGCAGGGCGAGTGCGGCCGTGTACGCGGTGCCGGTGGACTTGGCGGTCCGGCGTATCTCGGTGAGGATCACCGCGTCCGTGCCGTCGACGACGGTGCGCGCGACCGCGGGGTCGCGCTCGTCGCGGACGTGGGCCGCGGCCAGTTCGCGGAAGAGGTCGGCGAGATCGGCCCGCGTCGAGCGCGGGCGGATCCACGGTGTCGCCGGGTGGCCCTCGGCGGGGAAGTCGACCTGCCAGTCGACCTCGTCGGCGAACAACGCGGCGATGTGCTCCGGTTCGCCGCCGGCCACGCGGCGCCGGAACTCCTCCACCACGGCACGCGTGTGCGAGCCCTGATCGGTGATGGGCACGCCGAACTGGTAGTCGCGCCGGATACGTCCGTCCGCGTCGAGCAGTACGACGATGTGGCCGGCCCACGCGATGTCGCCGCCGGCGGCGGGCAGCATGTACGTCGTGAACCGGACGATGTCGTGGTGCGCCGTCGCGTCCCCGGCCGGGCGGAATACGAATCCGCCCTGGTGCACCAGTCTTTCGTGCGCGGACGCGACCCGTTCACGGAGTTCATCGTGGCCGGTGAAGACGGCCGACTCGGTCGTTTCCCGGCCGTCCTCGGCCCACAAGGCGTTGACGGCCGCGTCTCGGATCCGCGGGTCGGGTTCGTTCCAGACGGCCAGGTAGCGGTTCACCAGATCGGTGACCGGGTCGGTGGTGACCGGGTCGGTGGTGAC
>NZ_WWJX01001002.1 GCF_009865215.1 Streptomyces sp. SID3343
GGCCGAGCGCCTGTCCGGCCTCGCCCGCCCCGAACAGGATCGACAACTGCTCGCGTGGGTTCGTGCGCTCGCGGCGACCGCGCTCGGCCATCCTTCGAGCGACTCGGTCGACGTGGACAAGGGCCTGCTCGAATTGGGTCTGGACTCGTTGACGGCAACCCAGTTGCGCAACCGGCTCACCAGCGAGACCGGATTGAAACTGCCGACCACGGTGGTCTTCGACCACCCGACGGTGACGGCGTTGGCAACCCACCTCGGTCACCTACTGTTCCGCTCGGCCGAGGCCCCGCCGGTGCTGACCCAACTGGAGCGGCTGGAAACCAGCCTGGCCGCGGCAGCGGTGGATCCCGACACGGAACGGGTCGTGATGGAAAAACTGGAGGCCCTCCTGGACCGGTATCGCTCGACGTTGCCCTCGACCCGAGAGCCGTCGACGGATCTGGATCTCTCGTCGGCGAGCCTCACCGAAGTCATGGACCTCATCGACGAAGAGTTCGGCCTGTCATGACCACAACCGTCCCGACCTCGTCCTCGATGGGGCTTCGCGCCAGAGCACTGCGTCGCCTCATCGTCTCCCGGGGCACCGAACTCCTCCGCCAGATCTGGCAGGCACAGGTCACAGCCGGACGCATCATGTCCGGCACGCGGCTCTCACCACCCCCGAGCGCACACCCGGACTGTGTCCCCGGCGCGCAAGGGATCACCCCGAAGGAACAGGAAATCCTGGAACAACTCGCGTACCACCGCCCGAGCCGCCCACCCGCCCAACGCCCGAGCCGATGACGACCCACACCGAACGCCCCCATCACAAGGCGCGGCGGCCCACACATAGACACCGACGCGCCGGCGCCGCAGGGCCGTTCCGGTGCGGTGCGAGCGCGGTCGGCGAGGTGGTTACTTTTCGGTGTGCCACCTGGATTCGTGTTGGGAACTCTCACGGTTCCGGTTATGACGACGGGGCGCTCGTACAAGCCAGGAACGCAGCGGTGGTCGCCACGAACCGGTCGGGGTCGTCGAGCCACGGGTAGTGACCGGCGCCGGGCTGGACAACGAGTTCGGCGTTCGGGAAGAGGTCCGCGAACTCGGCCATGGTGTGAGGCGGTGCTCCCGGATCCCTTTCCCCGGCCAGGACGAGGACCGGCGGCGTGAACCGGGCGAGCGCGGCGCGGGTGGTGTCCGGGGCGAAAGCGCCTTCGGCGCCGAAGGCAGCGACGATCTCCGGGTTCATCCGCTCGTCCCCGGCGGTCTCATGCGCCTGCGCAGCCGCGTCCCAGCGACCGTAGGAAAACGGTGCGACGGCCTTCCAGCCGTCGGCGGTGGGCTTGCCCGCCACGATCGCCTCCAAGGCCGCGAACGCCTCCGGGAACCATGGTTCGTCCCGGTGGAGCCGTGCGGTCTCCAGCCGAAGGTCTCCAGTGATCGTGAGGCCGACGGCCCTGACGCTGGGTGTGATCAGCGCGAGCTTGCCGACGTTCTCCGGAAGGCGGCTCACGTAGAGCGCGGCGAGATTGGCGCCGGCGCAGTGCGCGAGCAGGTCCATCCGGTCGAGCCCGAGGTGCTCGCGCAGGGCTTCGACGTCGTCGACGAGTCGGTCGCAGCGGTAGCAGGCGGTGTCCTGTGCTGTCGCGGACCGGCCGGTGCCCCGGAGGTCGAGCCTGATCAACTGCCGGTGGGCGGAAAGGCCGCCGAGGTCGCCGAGGTATGCGGAATCCGTTGGGCCTCCGGGCAGGCAGACCACCGGGGGGCCGTCGCCGAACACGTGGTAGGCGAGCCTGGTTCCGTCGTGCGCCGAGAAGGTAGGCATGGTCGAGACCCTGTCAGCGGCGTTCGGGCAAGAGCAACCGGGTTTCCCCGGTGTGGTGGTTGGCGTGGTCGTCGAGGTGTCGGGTGACGCCCCGTCTGGTACTGCTTCTCCAGCCAGGTGCGAGAAACGATCTTCTCGAGATGCCGGCAGAGTGGCGTCGGCGGATCGGGGAGCCTGCTTCGTCGAGTGCGTGCCGGACGGTGTCGCCGCGCGGCAGCCCGCCGGCTCGGCGATGTGGTGCAGGAGCAACCGCTGTTCGTGGTGCAGCTGTTCGAGGCTCAGTGGGGCCAGGAGGCTCCGTCGTGGGGCGCGCCGGCCCGAGGCGGGCGGTCGCTGCGGGGATGGGTGGTGCGGTGGTGCGGTGGTGCCGAACGGCTTCACCGCGAGGGGGAGTTGGGCGACGGGACCGCCCTGCGCCCCGAAGCGGGCAGCGCAGTAGCGGAATTGCCTCGATGGTCGGGGTGGGCCCGGCGGGCTTCGACCCGTGGTGCCGGTCACGCGATCGCCGAGGCCGGCTGCGCGTCGGGTGGGGGACCGCAACCGTTCGGGTCGACTTCCACGGCCCGGCCTTGAGACACGACTCACGTCAACGATCCGGTTCGCCCTCGTGACGTGGTCCGTCGCGCACGGCATGATTCCGATGACGCCGCGCGATGGCCGCACGGCCGCCGGGCATCGGTGACGCGACCACAGCCGTGACCGCCCGCGACCCTCGACGGGGGACTGCGACTCGTGTTGTGCCCGACCTGCGGCGGAAGACCCGCCGTGCCCACTCCCGCCCCCTGCCCCGGCTGCGGCCGACCGGGATTCGTCCCGCAGTGGGCCCCGGGTGGGTACGACTGAGGAGCCCCGCGTTTTCCGGACAGGTTAATTGCTGTCTTTGTTATGCCACGAGTTTCAATTCCCGCTTGGGATGCAGGACTTCGTGGGGTGTGCGATAGCCGAGTCCCGAGTGGAGGCGTCGGCGGTTGTAGAATCCTTCGATGTATCGGACGACTTCGCCGCGTGCTTTCGCGTGTGTGGTGAAGACGTATCGGTGGAGCCATTCGTTCTTCAGGGCTCCGAAGAACGACTCGGCCATGGCGTTGTCCCAGCAGACGCCGGTGCGGCCGACGGATTGCCTCATTCGGTGCCCTGCGAGCACCGTCGCGAACTCTTCGGAGGTGTAGTTGCTGCCTCGATCGGAGTGGAAGACGGCATCCGGTTCGATGCGTATCCGTTTCGCGGCCATGTCCAGGGCCGACGATATCAGGGAGGTCTTGAAGTGGTCGGCCATGGCCCAACCGACAACTGCTTTGCTGTGGCAGTCGATGACCGTGGCCAGGTAGAGAAATCCTTCCCACGTGGGGATGTAGGTGATGTCGCCGACGAGTTTGGTGCCGATCCGGTCGGCCTCGAAGTCGCGTCGGATCAGGTCCGGGATCCGCGGGTGGGCCCCGTCGCCGAGGGTGGTCACCGGCCTCCAGGGACGTGGTTGGCAGGCCACCAGGCCCAGTTCGCGCATCAGGGCCCGCACCGACTCGGGCGAAACGGCCTCGCCGGAGCGCGCCAGGACGGCGTGCACACGGCGATATCCGTACGTCTCGTGGTTCGCCGTGAAGATCTCGCGGATCATCGTCTTGAGGCGTGTTCGTCGGTCGGCGGTGACGGAGGCGGGTCGGTCACGCCATTCGTAGAATCCGGATCGGGACACCCCCAACCATCGGCACATGTCGGCGATGTGAAATTGGGCCTTCTCCGCTTCGACGAGCGCGTATCGCGCGCTCACCCCTGTTCGCGTGCGAAGAAGGCGGACGCTTTTTTCAGGAAGGCGTTCTCCTCACGGAGCTTCCTGACTTCCCGTTCGAGCTGCAGCTCGCGGTCCGATTTCGCGTCGCCCGGGGCTTCGATGTCGTCTTCTCCGGCGAGGCGATGTTCTTTCACCCAGCCCCTGAGCGTGGAGTCGTTGATTCCGAGCTCGGCGGCGACACGAGAGATCGGACGTGGACCGTCGATCACCATGCGGACGGCCTCGTCCCTGAACTGCTGTGGATACCTTGGTGGCACGTTCTCTCTCATTTCCGGATCTCATCAACCCTACGCGGGCCACTGTCCGGAAGAAATAGGGCACCTCA
>NZ_WWJX01001003.1 GCF_009865215.1 Streptomyces sp. SID3343
GCGCGCGGTGGACGTCACGCACGCCGTCTGGCCGTGGTTCGCGGCCGGCGGCGGCATCGCCATCCTGCTCGCCGGCCTGTTGGTCCTGGTCCGCGGCCGCCGCTGGCCGGGCATGTCCAACCGCTACGAGGCCCCCGCCGGCAAGGGCCGGCCGGCCGCCGCGCCCCGCCGCGGCACGGCCACCAACGCCGACCTGTGGAACGCGCTCGACCGCGGCGAGGACCCCACGCGCTGAGCACTACTCCATACCGGTGACAATGGATGCCGCGCGGTCGTGAACCGAGCACCGAAGACGGTGTCGCGGTGGCCGCGCCCACGTGTGTGAAGTCGAAGGAGAAAGCGATGTCCTCGCAAGGCGGAAACCACGGCAGCACCCCGGCGGCCTGGACCGTGACCATACTGGCGCTGATCGGTTGCACGATCTCCGGCGTCGCCATGATCGCGGCGAGCGTCATGCTGTTCTGGGCCGGCGCCGCCGTGGTCCTCGTCGGCTGCGTGGCCGGTCTGGGCATGCGCATGGGCGGCATGGGCGCGGCCCCCGCACGTCGCTGAACCTCGCTCCGAGCACGACCTGTACCTCGCGTGACCCGACCCGGGACGCGCGCTCTCCCCGGCGGCGCGCCGCTGTTCTAGGGTGAGCGTGCGCCCCGGGTCGGGCCGTGTCCGGTCCTGCCCGGTGTGTCACGACACGACACCCACCGGCACGCGGGCGCCGGTCTCGCGGCAGGCGGCTGCGGGTGTACCCACGTACGCACGCATCAAGGGGGAAATGTGGCCTACGGCTATCCGGGACCTCCCGGTGGCGGTGAGGACCGCACACGGGACTGGTCGAATCCTCGACCGTTCGGCCACACCGTGCCCTACGGGCCGCCGCCGACCCCGGGCCCACCGCCGCCCCGGGCACCCGACAACTACCTTGCCTGGGCCGTGCTGGCGACCGTCTTCTGTTGTTTCGTCGCGGGCGTGCCCGCGCTGCTCGCGGCCACCAGCGTCAACGAGCGATGGCAGCGCGGCGACTGGGCGGGTGCCGAGACGGCCTCGCTGCGGGCGCGCAACTGGACCATCGGGACCGTCCTGCTCGGGGTGATCTTCTGGACCACATGGATGGTCGGGGTGTTCGTCCTGGGGTGGAAAGACACGCTGGGTCACCTGTGACGGGCCCCTTCGCGGTCACAATGAGCGCGTGACGACGCCCTCGGCGCACCCGACGCCCACCCCCGGTTTCCGGCTGCGCAATCTCGGCCTGCCGGCCGCGACGCTCGCCCTGGTCACCGCCGCGACGACCTACGTCGGCCTGGTGGATCCGCGCGAGTCGGGCCACTATCCGCCGTGCCCCTACCTGTGGTTGACCGGCCTCGCCTGCCCCGGCTGCGGCGGGCTGCGCTGCGTGCACGCGCTGACTCGTCTGGACGTGCCCGCGGCGCTCGGTTACAACGCGCTCGCGGTGCTGATGTTCCCGGTGATCGGCTGGCTGTGGCTGCGCTGGACGCTGCGCACCGCGCGCGGCGAGCCGCGCCGATCGCTGTCCGATCCCCGTTGGTTGTGGGGCCTTTTGGTGGTCGTACTGCTCTTTTGGGTCGTCCGGGACCTGCCCTTCGGCGCGGCTCTGGCACCCTGACGCACAGTGACCGATCGGGCTTCCGGCTGCCGGACCGTGCGTATGGATCGACCGTGCGACGCCGTATGCTGCCTCCACCTCTTCGGCGGTAGCACTGCCACCTTTTCGGCGGTAGTACGGCGTGGCCGGGCCTGTTCGAATAGGCCTATACCATCGAAGGGCCGGGGGAGCAGGTTCTCCGGACGAACGAGGGGATGTACGGGCGTGACTGTTCTCGACGAGATCATCGACGGTGTCAACGCCGACCTCGCCGAACGACAGGCCCGCGTATCCCTTGACGAAATCAAGGAACTCGCGGCCAAGGCGCCGGCGCCCCGTGACGCGGAGAGCGTGCTGCGCGGCGAAGGCATCGCCGTCATCGCCGAGGTCAAGCGCTCCAGCCCCTCCAAGGGCGCGCTCGCGGCGATCGCCGACCCGGCCGGCCTCGCCGCCGACTACGAGTCCGGCGGCGCCTCGATCATCAGCGTGCTCACCGAACAGCGCCGCTTCGGCGGCTCGCTCGACGACCTCGACGCGGTCCGCGCCACGGTCGACATCCCGGTCCTGCGCAAGGACTTCATGGTCACGAGCTACCAGCTGTGGGAGGCCCGCGCGCACGGCGCCGACGTCGCCCTGCTGATCGTCGCGGCCCTGGAGCAAAACGCGCTGGTCTCGCTCATCGAGCGCTCGCGCTCGATCGGTCTCACCACGATCGTGGAAGTGCACGACGAGGAGGAGACCGCCCGCGCGCTCGACGCCGGCGCCACCGTCATCGGGGTCAACGCGCGCAACCTCAAGACCCTGGAAGTCGACCGGGGCAACTTCGCGCGCATCGCGCCGATGATCCCCGACCGTTGCGTGCGCATCGCCGAATCCGGTGTGCGCGGCCCGCACGACCTGATCGCCTACGCCAACAGCGGCGCCGACGCCGTCCTGGTCGGCGAGTCGCTGGTCACCGGGCGCGACCCGCGCAGCTCGGTCGCCGACCTCGTCGCCGCCGGCACCCACCCCGCGATCCGCCACACCCGCGGCTGAGCGAGCACAACCCATGAGCATGGACCCGCGACTGGCCCGAGGCTGCAAGCCTCGCGGCTGTCGCGCGCCCGCCCGCAGGGCACGCGGTCGCCGCGTGCGCTACGTCATCGGCAGCGAGCCCGGCCAAGTGCCGGGCGCCCGATGGCGCCGGCACGTTTCCTGACCAACCGTCAGCAACGTGCCGCCCGCGCGGCAAACACCGACAAGGACCAGCCATGTCCAGCACTGCCCAACAGCCGGATCCCTCCGGCCACTTCGGCGTCTTCGGCGGACGATTCCTGCCCGAAGCCCTGATCGCGGCCCTCGACGAACTGACCGCGGCCTACGACAAGGCCAAGGACGATCCCGAGTTCCAGCGCGAGTTCGCCGGCCTCCTGCGCGACTACGCCGGACGCCCCAGCATCATCACCGAGGCCCCGCGCTTCGCCGAACACGCCGGCGGCGCACGAATCATCCTCAAGCGCGAGGACCTCAACCACACCGGCTCGCACAAGATCAACAACGTGCTCGGCCAGGCCATCCTGACCAAGCGCATGGGCAAGACCCGAGTCATCGCCGAGACCGGCGCCGGCCAACACGGCGTCGCCACCGCGACCGCGTGCGCCCTGCTCGGCCTCGAATGCGTCGTCTACATGGGCGAACTCGACACGCAACGCCAAGCCCTGAACGTGGCCCGGATGCGCGTGCTGGGCGCCGAGGTCATCCCCGTCGCGATCGGCTCGCGCACCCTCAAGGACGCGATCAACGAGGCCCTGCGCGACTGGGTCGCCAACGTCGACACCACCCACTACCTGCTCGGCACCGCGGCCGGCGCGCACCCGTTCCCCGCCATGGTCCGCGACTTCGCCAAGATCATCTCGGTCGAGGCCAGGCAGCAGGTGCTCGACCTCACCGGCAGGCTCCCCGACGCGGTCTGCGCGTGCGTGGGCGGCGGCTCCAACGCGATCGGCGCCTTCCACGCGTTCATCCCCGACGAGAGCGTGCGCCTCTACGGCTTCGAGGCCGGCGGCGACGGTGTCGAGACCGGCCGGCACGCCGCCTCCATCACCGGCGGCTCGATCGGCGTCCTGCACGGCGCCCGCACCTACCTGCTCCAGGACGAGTACGGCCAGACCCGCGACAGCCACTCCATCTCGGCCGGCCTCGACTACCCCGCCGTGGGCCCCGAACACGCGTGGCTGCACCAGAGCGGCCGGGCGATCTACCGGCCCATCAACGACGCCCCCGCGATGGAGGCGTTTCGACTGCTGTGCCGCACCGAAGGCATCATCCCGGCGATCGAATCCGCGCACGCCCTCGCCGGCGCGATGGAGGTGGGTCGCGAACTCGGCCCCGACGCCACCATCCTGGTCAACCTCTCCGGCCGCGGCGACAAGGACATGCACACCGCCGCCAAGTACTTCGATCTCCTCGACGCGGAAGCGGAGCAGTCGTGACCACACCCGTGAGTACACCCGTGAGCACCCCCACGACCGCGACCAGGCTCGACCGGGTGCTCGCCGCCGCGCGCGCCGAGAACCGCGCCGCCCTCGTCGGCTACCTCCCCGCCGGCTACCCCTCGGCCGAAGGCTCCGCCGCCGCGATGCGCGCGATGGTCGAGGGCGGCTGCGACGTCATCGAGGTCGGCCTGCCGTACAGCGACCCGCAGATGGACGGCCCCGTCATCCAACGCGCGGTCGAACACGCCCTCGCCCGCGGCACCAACACCCACCACGTGATCGACAACGTGCGCGCCGTCGCCGAAACCGGCGCCGCGACCCTGGTCATGTCCTACTGGAACCCCATCGAGCGCTACGGCGTCGAGCGCTTCGCCACCGAACTCGCCGCCGCCGGCGGCAGCGGCGTGATCACCCCCGACCTCATCCCCGACGAGGCCGACGACTGGATCGCGGCCACCGACCGACACGCCCTGAACCGGATCTTCCTGGTCGCCCTGTCCTCCAGCGACGAACGCATCGCCTACACCACCCGCCACTGCGGCGGCTTCGTCTACGCCGCGTCCCTGATGGGCGTCACCGGCACCCGCGTCTCGGTCAGCGACCTCGCCGGCAACCTCGTCGAGCGCACCCGCCGAACCACCGAACTCCCGGTCTGCGTAGGCCTGGGCGTCTCCAACGCCGCCCAAGCCGCCGAGGTGGCCGCGTACGCCGACGGCGTCATCGTCGGCTCCGCGTTCGTGCGCGCCCTCCAGGACGCGCCCGACGAAGCGGCCGGCCTCGACGCCGTCCGCGCCCTCGCGGCGGAACTCGCCGAAGGCGTGCGTAAGCGATGAACAGCGCATAGCGCGTAAAAAAACGCCAAAATACAGACGGCTGTTCACGGCCGCCGCGGTCGATCCGCGGCGGCCGTTCGCATGCCGCACCGCGACGCCCCGGACCCCTTCACCGGTGTCCGACCCGCCCGCGAACGTCGGTGCCGTCCCATCGAAACTCGGAGGAAACGCGTTGAGCACCACCAGGACCCGCCGCACACCCGTGATCCTGACCGTCGTCGGGGTGATCGTCGTCGCCGCCCTCGCCGCCGTCCTCGGCGTCCTGTTCCTGGACGACGACAAGGACAAGGACTCCTCCGGCGACCGCACCGGCCCGACCAGGACGACCCCCAAGGCCCCGATCCGCACCGGCCTCGACCTGGCCGCGATCACGGCCGCCGCACAACCCGACGGCACCATCCGCGTCGGCCGCGACGAAGCCCCCGTGACGGTGACCGTCTACGAGGACTTCCGCTGCCCGTTCTGTGAACGCTTCGAGAAGAACATGGGCCCGCTCCTGGCCGACTACGCCGAAGCCGGGAAAATCAAGATCGACTACCACATCGCCTCCTTCCTCGACGGCAAACTCGGCGGCAACGGCTCGGTCAAGGCCGCCAACGCCGCCCGCTGCTCCGTCGACGCCGGCAAGTTCACCGCCTACCACTCGGTGCTCTTCGGCAACCAGCCCGACGAGTCCACCGACGGCTACACCACGGCCCGACTGCTCGAACTCGCCGACCAGGTGCCCGGCCTGCGCGGCCCCGCGTTCGACGCGTGCGTCAACACCGCGGCCAACGCCCAATGGGTCGCCGACTCCGAAACCGCGTTCGAAAAATCCGGCGTCTCCTCGACCCCTTCCGTCGCCGTCGACGGAAAAGTCGTGCCGAGCGGGAACTCGGCCATGCGTTCGGCCGACAACCTTCGTGAACTGCTCGACCAACGCCTGGAAAACCCCGGGAGTGGGAAGGCGGCTCTCGGAACGCAACCTCAGGCACCTTCCGCCGGTTAGACAGGCCATGCGCCGGTCCGGGTGTGGGGGAGGGTCGGGCCGGTCGTTCCTGATCCTCACCCGCAGTGACGGAGGTCGGACCGTGGGAAGCACGACGAGCGAGCGAGTGACCGAGCGGTGAGCGCCGCGGCCCCCCCGGACACCACCGGCGGCCGCGGCGCGCAGCTGCGCCGGGCCACCCCGTGGATCGGCCTGCTCGCCCGCCTGGGCCTGGCCTTCGTGTGGGCGTACGCCGGCTGGGAGAAGGCGCTCGATCCCGACCAGGCCGCCTACGCGGTCCGCGGCTACGACATCCTGCCCGACAACCTCGTCGAGCCGATCGGCTACGCCCTGCCCTACCTCGAACTGGGCCTGGCCCTGCTGCTGATCCTGGGCCTGGGCACGCGCCTGGTGGCGTCGTTGTCGGCGCTGCTGCTGCTCGTGTTCATCGCGGGCATCGCCCAAGCCTGGGCACGGGGCCTGGCGATCGACTGCGGCTGCTTCGGCGGCGGCGGTCCGGTCGAGCCGGACAAGACCGCGTACCTCGAAGAGATCCTGCGCGACTGCGGCTTCCTGCTGCTCGCGATCTGGCTGATCGTCTTCCCCCGCACCCGCTGGTCCGCCGACGCGTGGCTGTTCCCCGAGGAACCGCCCTACCCGTACGACGACGACCTCGCGGACGAGGACGACGACGACGAGGACGAGGACGACGCACCGGAGCCCCGGGCGTACGACGAGGGCCGGGACGAGCGCGAGATCGCATACCGAAACCCCGGAACCCGGGAACCGAAAGGCCCTGAGACCACGTGAGCTCGAAGAACTCCGAAGGCAAGCGCACCGCGCGCGAACGCATGGCGCAGGAGCGCGCCCGTCAGCAGGCGGTCGACCGCCGCAAACGCGTCATGATCATCGCCGGCTCCGTCGTCGCGGTGCTCGTGGTCGTGGCCGTCATCGGCGTGATCGTCGGCATGTCCAAGACCAACAAGAAGAAGGGGCCCTGGAAGAGCGCGCTGACCAAGCCCGCCAGTGCGCCCGCCAACCTGTCCTCGGACGGCCTGGGCATCACCGTCGGCAGCAATCCCAACGCGCCCACGCTGATCATGTACGAGGACTTCCGCTGCCCGATCTGCCACGAGGTGGAGAAGGCACTCGGCCCGACCATGCGGGCGATGGCCGACGCGGGCACGATCAAGATCGACTACCACATCGCGTCGTTCCTCGACGGCAAACTCGGCGGCAACGGCTCCAAGTACGCCGCCAACGCCGCCGGATGCGCGCAGACCGCGGGCAAGTTCGCGCCCTACCACGACACGCTCTACGCCAACCAGCCCGACGAGCTCGACGACAAGTTCTCCAGCCGCTCGTACCTGCTCGACCTCGCCGGCAAGGTCGACGGGTTGCGCACGCCGCAATTCGACACCTGCGTCAACGACCTGTCCTACGCGAGCTGGGTCGACAACGTGGAGAACAACTTCCAGGACGCCAAGATCGGCAACACACGGGTCACCGGCACCCCGAGCGCCGGCGTCAACGGCAAGCCGATCACCCTGGTCGTCCAAGGCCGCGGCCTGGCCACCCCGGACGAGCTGCGCGCGCAGATCGAGGCCGCGATCAAGTCCTAGTACCGGCAATCGCGTCGCCGCGGTCGCAGTGCCGGACACCCGACACCGGGTATCGGTGCCACGGCCCGGCGATGTGACCGAAACCACCCGCTTCACCCCGATCACACCACCCGGGCGCGGCGCCGAATCCACGGCGCCGCGCCCGTTCGCGGATGCCCGCCGGCGCACAGCGGGCCCCGCACCCGGTAGCGTCGTACCCGCCATGGACCTCGCATTCATTCCCAGCCCCTCCCGCGGCCAGATCGACCTCGGTCCGATCCCGCTGCGCGGCTACGCGCTGTGCATCATCATCGGCGTCGTCATCGCGATCTGGCTCGGCGAGCGACGTTGGGTCGCCCGAGGCGGTCGCGCCGGCACGGTCGGCGACCTCGCCGTGTGGATGGTGCCGTTCGGCCTCGTCGGCGGCCGTCTCTACCACGTCATCACCACGCCGGAGCCGTACTTCGGCGACGGCGGCGACCCCGCGCAGGCGTTCGCCGTCTGGAAGGGCGGCCTCGGCATCTGGGGCGCGATCGCCCTCGGCGGAGTGGGCGCGTGGATCGCGTGCCGCCGCCGGGGCATCCCACTGCCCGCGGTGGCCGACGCGCTCGCCCCCGGCATCGTCATCGCCCAGGCCGTGGGCCGGTGGGGCAACTGGTTCAACCAGGAACTCTACGGCCGCGAGACCGACGTGCCGTGGGCCGTCGAGATCGACGGCGACCACAACGTGATCCACCCCGGCGAGGCCGGCACGTTCCACCCGACGTTCCTGTACGAGTCGCTGTGGTGCATCGGCGTCGCCGCCCTGGTGATCTGGGCCGACCGCCGCTTCAAGCTCGGCCACGGCCGCGCCTTCGCGCTCTACGTCGCGGGCTACACGGTGGGCCGATTCTGGATCGAGTACATGCGCGTCGACGACGCGGAACACATCCTGGGCATGCGGCTGAACAACTGGACGGCGATCGTCGTGTTCGTCGGCGCGATCGCCTACATCTGGATCTCGGGCCGCAAGCACCCCGGGCGCGAGGCACCCGAGACCCTGGTGGGCACCTACCCGGGCGACGACGAGGACGACGAGGCCGGCGACGCGGCGGCCGAGGACGTGCCCGACGACGACGCACGAGCCGACCCGGCCCAGGACACGCCGGCCGAGGCCGCCGAGGCCGACCCCGACAGGCAGGACACCGACCCGGCTCCGGACAAGGCCGCCTCGGCCGAGGAGTCGGACAAGGCCGCCGCCGTCGATGCCGACACCGATACCGCCTCGGGCTCCGCCGCCGACTCGGCGCGCGAGCCCTCCCTGGTCAAGAAGACCGCGAAGAAGGACTGACCGCCCCACCCGGTCACCACGCTCGGAAACAGGCTGCCCCAACCCGCTCACCTGCGGGTTCGGGCAGCCTTTCCTGGCCGGCGGCATCGCGGACCGAAACGGTAGCGTCGTGACTCCCGTGCGACGAGAGGCCCACGACGTTGAAGACCGCCCACAGCCCGACCGCCCCCGACGCCCCCGCGCTCGGGCACCAAGACGGCATCGACCACACCCACCGCGACATCGGCGGCGGCTGGCTGCGCCCCGCCGTGTTCGGCGCGATGGACGGCCTGGTCTCCAACTTCGCCCTGATCGCCGGCGTCGTCGGCAGCGACGCCGCCCCCAAGGTCGTCGTGGTCACCGGCCTCGCGGGCCTCGCCGGCGGGGCCTTCTCGATGGCCGCGGGGGAGTACACCTCGGTCGCCTCACAGGCCGAACTGGCCCGCGCCGAAGTCGAGATAGAACGCCGCGAACTCGACCGCAGCCCCGCCGCCGAACAACGCGAACTCGCCGAGCTCTACATCGCCCGGGGCCTGGACGAGGACCTCGCCGTCGAAGTCGCCCGCCAACTCTCACGCGACCCCGAACTGGCCCTGGAGATCCACGCCCGCGAGGAACTGGGCGTGGACCCCCACGACCTGCCCTCGCCGTGGCTCGCCGCCGGCTCCTCGTTCGCGTTCTTCGCGATCGGCGCACTGCTCCCACTGCTGCCGTATCTGCTCGGCGCGAGCTCGCTCGCGCCCGCACTCGTGCTGACCGCACTGGGCCTGTTCGGGGCCGGCGCGGCCGTCTCGCGGGTCACCGCGCGCCCGTGGTGGTTCAGCGGCTCGCGCCAACTGGTGCTGGGCGCCGCCGCCGGCGCACTGACCTACCTGCTCGGCCTGCTCATCGGCCAACACCTGTGAGCCGAGGCCCGC
>NZ_WWJX01000102.1 GCF_009865215.1 Streptomyces sp. SID3343
GCCCGGTGTCTGCCGCGCCCCGGCGCCACTCGGCTTGCGCGCCGCTCCAGAGGCAGCACGGTCCCGTCACCAAGTGCCCACCGCGCCCGCGCCCCCGCCCCACCACCACCCGGCCCGCACCCTCGGACCACTCAACTCCCGGATCCGGCACCCGGCGTCTGCCGCCTGCCACCTGCCACCTGCCACTCGATCCCCCCACCCAGCCACCCGCGACCTGCCACCCACCGCCGGCCCACCCGGCTCCCCATCGCCAACCGGCTACCACCTACCACCCGACACACCCGCTCCCGCACCCCACCGCCACCGCCGGCGACCTGCGCCCCACCGCCTCCCGACGCCCGCACCCCGTCGCCGACCGATGGCCGCGCCCCCGAGCCGCTCGACTCCCACACGCCGGCACCCAGCGCCTACCGCCTGCCGTATCCCCGCGCAGGCGCCACCCGATCTCCACACCCCATTACCACCCGACCTCCACACCCCATCGCAGACCGGCAGCCACCGCCCACCGCCCGGCCCCACACCCCACCACCGACCGGCAGCCTCACCCCCGGGCCACTCGACTCCCACACCTCGGGCCCGGCCGTTGCCGCGCCCCGGCGCCACTCACCTCCCGGATCCGGCACCCGGCGCCTGCCGCGCCCCACCGCCCACCGCCCACCGCCTACGACCTGCGCCTCACCGCCTTCCGGCACCCGGGGCCTCGTCGGTGGTGGCCGTATCTTCGCTTCGCCGCGGAAGGTGGGGCCTGGGGTTCGTGGGTGGTCCGGTGGTGTTCGGGTTCCGGTGGCCGGGTACAGCGGATGGAGTGAACTCCGCCCGAGGAGTTCCGGCCGACGAGGAGAACGTGCGATGGTTGGCGGTTTGAGAGAGGACGACGCGCAGGCCCATGTGCACGGGGTCTGCTTCAAGACGGGCCCGCCCGAGCGCACCGGGGTGGAGCTGGAATGGATCGTGCACGACGGGGCCGATGCCCGCCGACCGGTGTCGCCGGAGCGGCTGAACCGGGCCCTCGCCCCGCTGGAGGCGCCCGACGGGCTTCCCTTCGGCAGCAGGTTGACCCGCGAGCCCGGCGGTCAGGTGGAGCTCAGTTCGCTGCCCGCCGCGACCCTCGCCGGATGTGTACAGGCCCTCGGCGCCGACACGGCGGCCCTGGCCCAGGCTCTGGCCGCGAGCGGTCTGGTCCTCGCCGGGCACGGCCTCGAACCGTACGGCGACCCGCAGCGGATCGTGAACGATCCGCGCTACCGAGCCATGGAGACCTACTTCGACCGAGACGGCCCCTGGGGCCGGATGATGATGCGCGGCACCGCCTCGGTCCAGGTCAATCTCGACGCCGGGGATGCCACCGACCGCATCCAGGGATACCGGTCGCGCTGGGCACTGGCCCACCGGCTCGGCCCCGTGCTCGTCGCCGCCTTCGCCAACTCGCCGCTGTGGCGCGGCAAGCCCACCGGTTGGCGGTCCACGCGACAGTTGGTGTGGGAGCGGATGGACCCCGGCCGTACCCGACCACCCCTGGCCGACGACGACCCCCGGGGCGCCTGGGCCCGCTATGTCCTCGACGCCCCTCTCCTGTGCGTGCGCCGTACCGCTCCGCAGGATTGGGATCCGCCCGAGGGTTTGACCTTCCGGTCCTGGGTGCGCGGTGCGCCCGGCGTGCGACCGCCGACGCTGGAGGACCTCGACTACCACCTCACCACCCTCTTCCCGCCCGTGCGCCCACGCGGCTGGTTGGAGCTGCGGATGATCGACGCCCAGCGCGGGGACGACTGGGTCGTCGCCGCCGCCGTGGCCGCGACCCTGCTGGACGACCGGCCGGCGGCCGAGGCCGCGTGGGCGGCGACCGAACCGCTGTGCCCCGACGGAGTCGCGATACCTCCCGCGCCGGTGTGGACCACCGCCGCCCGGGTCGGGCCCGCCGACCCCGCGCTCGGCAAGGCGGTCCGGGCGTGCTTCGCCGCCGCCGAGACGGCGCTGTCCGACTCCGACACGCCCGAACCGCTGCGCGCCGCCGTCGCCGAGTTCGGCCGGCGCTACGCCGAACGGGGTCGATGTCCCGCGGACGACCTCCTGGACGAGGTCCGCCGATGACGGCCGGGAGGTCGTCGGAGACGACGGAGACGACGGAGACAACTGGGACCACGAGGACGACGAAGGATATGGAAGGGACGAGGACGATGCGGGAGACGCGCCACGTGCAGCCGCGGGAGACCATTTCCGAGCCGGCGCCGGATGAGCGTCACTCCGTCATACGCGCGAAGGCTGCGGCCGCGCTGGAGACCGCGCGGCGGCGGTCCCTGGCGCTGACCGACTGCCTCGACGACGACCAGTTGCTCGCCCAGCACTCCCCGCTGATGTCGCCGCTGATCTGGGACTTGGCGCACATCGGCAACCAGGAGGATCTGTGGCTGGTCCGCCGGGGCGGTGGGCGCCCCGCACTGCGGCCCGACCTCGATCCGCTCTACGACGCGTTCCGCCACCCGCGCGCCGACCGTCCCGCGCTGCCGCTGCTCGCGCCCGACGCCGCCCGCCGCTACGTACACGACGTTCGTGAGCGGGCGTTGGACGTGCTGGACGCCGCCGACTTCGAGGGTGGCGAAAACCCGTTGCTCGCGGACGGCTTCGTCTTCGGCATGATCGCCCAGCACGAGCAGCAGCACGACGAAACCATGCTCGCCACCCACCAACTACGCACCGGGCCGGCCGTGCTCGACGCCCCCGCGCCACCGGCCGCTCCCCACGACGCGGGTGGACTTCCGCGGGAAGTACCGGTCCCCGCGGGGCCGTTCACCATGGGCACGTCGGCGGACCCGTGGGCGCTGGACAACGAACGACCCGCGCACGTCGTCGACGTCGCGGGCTTTTGGCTGGACACCGTGCCCGTCGACAACGCCGCGTACGCGGACTTCATCGCCGACGGCGGCTATGCCGACCCGCGTTGGTGGCACCCGGACGGCTGGAAGCACCGACAGGAAGCCGATTTGGCCGCCCCGCTGTTCTGGGAGCGCGACGGCGACACGTGGCTGCGCCGCCGGTTCGGCCGCACCGAACCCGTACGGCTCGACCAGCCGGTCGTGCACGTGTCCTGGTACGAGGCCGACGCGTACGCGCGGTGGGCCGGGCGGCGGCTGCCGACCGAGGCCGAGTGGGAGAAGGCCGCCCGGCACGACCCGGCCGACGGGCGCTCGCACCGCTACCCGTGGGGGGACGCGGACCCCGGCCCCGAGCACGCCAACCTCGGGCAGCGCCACCTGAGTCCGGCCCCCGGCGGCGCGTATCCGGCCGGCGCCGCTCCGTGCGGGGCACGGCAGTTGATCGGCGACGTGTGGGAGTGGACCGCCTCCGGGTTCGATCCCTATCCGGGCTTCGTGGCCTTCCCCTATCGGGAGTACTCCGAGGTGTTCTTCGGTCCGCGATATCGGGTACTGCGCGGCGGCGCCTTCGCCGCGGACGCGGTCGCGTGCCGGGGCACGTTCCGTAACTGGGACCACCCGATCCGCCGGCAGATCTTCGCCGGCTTCCGAACCGCCCGCGACGCGGCACCCGAGGAGTCGCGCTGATGTGCCGTCACATCGCCTACGTGGGACCGGAGACGACACTCGCGGCGGTGCTGCTCGATCCGCCGCACGGGCTGTACGAGCAGTCCTGGGCGCCGCGCCGGCAGCGGTACGGGACGGTCAACGCGGACGGGTTCGGGTTCGGGTGGTACACCGACGAGGAGGCCGAACCGGCCCGCTATCGGCGCGCGTTGGCGATCTGGGCCGATGCCAATCTCCCCGACCTGGCCCGTACCGTGCGCAGCGGCGCCTTCCTGGCCGCTGTTCGCAGCGCCACCGCGGGCACCAGTGGCGACGAGGCAGCGGCGGCGCCCTTTCGAGACGGGCGTTGGCTGTTCAGCCACAACGGCGCGATAGCCGACTGGACCCGACTGCCCACCGCCGGAACCGGGTTGACCACCGCCGACCTGCTCGCCCTGGAGTCACGCTGTGACTCGGCACTGGTGTGGGCGATGGTCGCCCTTCGGCTGCGTCAACGCGAACCCGCGGGCGGGGCACTGGCCGCGGTCGTACGACAGCTCGCGGCGGTACGGCCGGACGCCCGGCTGAACCTGCTGCTCACCGACGGGGAAACGATCTTCGCGACCCGCCACGGGGACACCCTGTGGTACCGCGTCGCGCCCGGTCGGGTGCTGGTGGCGTCCGAGCCCGACGACGGCGTGGAAGCCGGCTGGGGCGCGTGGCGCGAAGTACCCGACCACTCCTTGCTCCTGGCCACACGCGCCGGCGTACGGATCACTCCGATCCGCCCCGTACGTCCCGTACGCCCCGCCGCCGCGCGTGCGTCCTCCGACCGACCGGAACGGCACTCCATGACCAGCCGCTTCACCCTCGACCACCGGTTGCCCGCCGACTACTTCACCACCACCTTGCGAGCCGACGTACTCGACGGACTCACCGCGCCGGCCAAGTCGCTGCCGCCCAAGTGGTTCTACGACGCCCGTGGCAGCGAGCTGTTCGAGGAGATCACCCACCTGCCCGAGTACTACCCGACGCGGGCCGAGCAGGAGATCCTCACCCGACACGCTCCCGAGATCGCCGCCAAGACCCGAGCCGCCACCTTGATCGAGCTCGGCTCCGGCTCGTCGCGCAAGACGCGGCTGCTGCTGGACGCGTTGACCCAGGCGGGCACGCTCGTGCGATACGTGCCCCTCGATGTCAGCGATTCCGCGTTGGTCCAAGCCGGGGAGGCGCTGTGCCGCGACTACCCCACGCTGCGGGTCGCGGCCAAGGTCACCGACTTCGAGCACGACCTCGCGCTCGCCGACGAGCCCGGGCCGCGGCTGCTCGGTTTCCTCGGCAGCACGCTCGGCAACCTCGACGGCGGTCAACGCGCCGCGTTCTACGGCACCGTGCGGCGTGCGCTGAGCGCCGACGACACCCTCCTGCTCGGGGTCGACCTGGTCAAGGATCCCGACGTGCTGGTGGCGGCGTACGACGACAGTCAGGGCGTCACGGCCGCTTTCGACAAGAACGTACTGCACGTGTTGAACCGGGAGTTGGCCGCCGACTTCGACCCGGACGCGTTCGACCACCGCGCGGTGTGGAACGCCGCCGAGGAACGCATCGAAATGCATCTGCGCTCGCGTGTCACCCAGAGCGTCAAGGTCCGCGCCCTCGACCTGTCGGTGGACTTCGCGAAGGGGGAGGATCTGCGCACCGAGATCTCGGTCAAGTTCCGTCGGGAGGCGTTGACGGCGGAGCTGGACGACGCGGGCTTCACGGTGCGGCACTGGTGGACGGACCGGTTGGCGCGGTTCGCGTTGCTGCTGGCGGTGCCCAGCCGATGAATCACGGCCGGGTCGGGGCCGTCGTCCCCTCGGCCCGGCCGACACCTCACTCCTCGACCGACCCGCCCCCCGCCGACAGCCCCACCGCCTGCACCGCGGCCCGTCCCGTCAGCCCGCCCGTTCGCGGCCGATGCACGTGGCCGACCACAGGCCGAACCGGTCGTCGCCACCCTCCAGACGGCGACCCGCCAGGCACCTGACCTGCTCGACGCGGTCACGCACCGCGTGACGGTACACGTCCAACCGGCGGCCGGCACGTCGCGGGCCTGCTTCGCGGTCGTGCCGCCGGCGAGGAGGCGCCCGAGCGGCGGACCGGTTCGTGGGCCTCTGGAACGCGCCATGTTCCGGGGGCCGTTCACGTCGCGTCACGCCGGCGCGAGACCGGGGTGACCGGATCCCTTTGGGTGGATTCCGAAGTGGAAACCGGAAACACCGACGATCGGCTTGTCGACCCGTCGGCGCGCGGCGCACGCTGACACGTGATGTCTCGCGACTGCCCAAACGGGTGGTGACGGAGGTACGCGTGGTGAATTCGTCGGCTCCATTCGGACGAGAGCTCAGGAGGCGGCGCCTCGACGCCGGGATCACCTTGGCCGGCCTCGCCGGCATGGTGCACTACAGCAAAGGACAGCTGAGCAAGATCGAGCGCGGATTCAAATCGCCCGGACGGGAGTTCGCGGCGATGTGCGATGCAACCTTGGGAGCCGGGGGCGCTCTCGCGTCCCTCGTACCCGAGCCGCGTTCTCGGGAGGTGGGCACGGAGAAGGTCGCGTCGGGCGACTGGTCGGCGCTCGACGAGGACGGCCGCCCCGCTCTCGGGCGGCGGCGAATGCTCGCGGGCGGCGCGGCGGCGGTCGTGGTGGGCCTGGGCGTCGCCGGCTCGGCGGCGGGGGCGGCTCACGCGGACGCGGGAGACGTACCCGGCGTGTTTCGATCGATGTTCGAGCAGTACCGCGTACTCGGGCAGACGCTCGACTCGCAGCTGGTCCTGCCGGCGTTGATCGCCCAAACCCGCGCTGTGCGAGAACTGGCCGGGCACAGCGGCCCGGGCAGGCGCGACGAATTGTTGCGGCTCGGTTCGCGCTACGCGGAATACGTCGGTTGGCTCGTTCAGGAGAGCGGCGACGATGCGGCCGCTCTGCGCTGGACCGAACGCGCCGTCGAACTCGCCGCCGCGGGCGGGGATCCGCATCTCGCCGCGTACGCCCGGGTCCGGCGCGCGTTGGTGACGTTGTATCGCGGGGATGCCGCCCAGACGGTCGCGTTGGCCGGGCAGGCGCAGGAAGCCGCGCTACCGCCCCGCATCCGGGGGTTGGCCGCGCAGCGGGAGGCCCAAGGGCACGCGGTCGCGGGCGACTACGACGCCACCATGCGGTGCCTGGATCGCGCGCGTGTCTCGTTCGCGCGTGACGCCGAGGCGGGCGCGTCCGCGCACCCCGTCGGCACCACGCACCTGTCCGACCCGGTCGCCATGGTCCACGGCTGGTGCCTGTACGACCTGGGTCGTCCACGCGCGGCCGCCGAGATCATCGGTCGGCAACTCGAACAGGTGCCGGCGCACGCACTGCGTACCCGTGCGCGTTTCGGCATGCGGCATGCCCTCGCGCACGCCGCGGCCGGCGAGGTCGACCACGCGTGTGAGTTGACCGATCGATTGCTCGACACCGCCGAGGCCGTGAACTCGGCGACCGTCGCCTCCGATATCCGCCGGATGGCGCACACCCTGGCACGACACCCGCGCAATGCGTCGGCCCGCGCGCTCCTCCCGGAGCTGAGCACACATCCGCGCTTCGCGACGTCCTGATGCACCGAAGAGGAGCCCGTCATGTCCGAGGTCTTCATCAACTACCGCACGGGAGACGGCGAGAAGGCAGCCGTCGTGATCGACCTGGAGCTGTCCCGCAGGTTCGGCAAGGACCGAATCTTCTACGCGTCGAAGTCGATCAGGGCGGGCGAGCGCTATCCGCAGGAGTTGATCCGTAACGTACGGTCCAGCAGCCTGGTACTCGCCGTGCTGGGCCCGGCTTGGATCGACTCCCCCGCGCTGCGGATCGACGGCGACTGGGTTCGCAAGGAGATCCTCGAGGCCTTCGACTGTGGTGTGTCGGTGGTTCCCGTGCTGGACGGACGCCGCACCGAACGGTTGCGCCGCGCGGACCTGCCGGTGGAGTTGCAACGGTTGGCCGACGTCCAGTCCGTTCGGCTGGACCTGCAACACGACGCGAGGGCCGGACTCGGGAGGCTGGGCGATCTGGTCGCGGAGTTGGTCCCCGCGCTCAGGGTCTTCGACCGGGACTCCACGGCCGCGTCCGACCCGTCCGAGGGCGCGCGGGTGTCCAACAACGTGAGCGGCAACGTTCACGGACCTCTCGTCCAGGCCCGGGACACCGGGGACGCGGGAGTAGTGATCAAGGACGCCCGTGGACCGGTCCACACGGGCCAAGGTGACGTCAACAACGACTACTCGCAGCACTCCTCGGGTGATGGCGCCACGCATATCGCGGGCGACAACCACGGCGGGGTGGCGCATCGCTTCGGGCGCCCCCACAAGCGTGCGGACGAGAACCGGTGAGCGACTGGCAGAGCACCACTCGGGTCACCGATCCGCATGGTCCCCTGCACGCGGGCAGCGGCGACATGTACAACTTCTCGCTCGGCATCGATCCGGCATCGCTGCTGGCGGACGCGCGTGGAAAGAGCCCCCGAAAGGTCGCGGCAGACCGACTGGACTGGCTGCGCGCGCGGTTCGTCCACCCGGCGGGCTTCGGCGTGGCCCGGGAGATCCTGGCGGACTCGCACTGCGTGTTGCTGGACGGCGAGAACGGAAGTGGTCGCAGCGCCGCCGCGCGAATCCTGCTGCACGAAGCGGGCGGTGGTGACTCGTTCCACGAATTGCTGCCCGGTGACGAGGGCGGGACTCGGCTCGACGCCGGGCAGATCGGTGACGGCGACCGGTTGCTCCTGACCCTCCCGGCTGACGAGGACCGGCTTTGGGCGGACATTCAGGAGGAGCTGTCCGCGTTTCACGTGGCGCTTCGAGCGCACGATGCACATGTGGTGATCGTGCTGCCGGATCGTCACGGCGGGCACCTCGACCACGACTTGGATCGCTTCCTGGTCAGGATCGAACGACCCGTCGGCGCCGAGGTGTTGTGGCGGCACTTTCGAATGGACGGCATCGACGCGCCCAAAAGCGCGCTGTCGGCCCCCGAACTTTCCGGGCTGTGCCAAGACCGGCCGATGCGGGACGTCGCTGCATTCGCCCGCCTCGTGCGGCGTGCCCGCGACGCGGCAGCCGACGGCATCGGCTTCGCCCAGTGGTGCTCAAGCGCTCTGGCCGCGCTGGGCGATCGACAAGAGGACATCGCGAAGCTCGTCGCCAAGCACCGTACCGGCCCACAACGTGCCCTTTTGTTGACGACGGCCATGCTTCACGAGGCGCACGCACACGACGTGGAGCGGGTCACCGAACTCCTCCTGCGCCACGTCCGGCACCCCGAGGACGAACGCCCGCTTCTCGAGCGATTCGACCTGGTCCAACGATTTCACGAGATCGATGCCAGGGCCGACGCCCACGGTCGAGTTCGGTTCACTGAACTCGACTACGACGCGGCGATTCGCGCGCACTTCTGGAACCACCTGCCGGAGATTCGCGGTCACCTGTGCGCATGGGTTCGCGACACGGTCACGACTGAGCAACTGCCCGAGCCCACCCGCGAGGCTTTCGTGGCGCGATTCGCCGAGGAGTCGCTGCGTACCGGGCACCACATCGATCTACTCCCGCTCGTCGAGAAGTGGACCGAACGCGCGCGGGACGTGCCGGCCGCCAAGGCCGCCGCGCAGTTGCTCAGGCATGGGCTCGAAGACGAACGTCACGGGCGGGAGTTTCGTCGAATCATCTACCTTCGAGCGCGCGAATCCGGGCTTTCCGACGGACTGACCCGGGTCCTCGTGGGGGTGTGCGCAGAGGAGATGGCCATACGGCATCCGGACGAGGCCGTTGTGCGTCTGCACCACCTCGCCCGTCGGCAACGCCGCGGCACTGACGCACGCGACGCGCTGACGCGGATCGCGCGATCCGAACGCCGGCTTCACCGCCTGATGCTGGGCCGTCTGGCCAAGCGCTTCGATCTCCCCGGCTCCCACAGTCCCGAAGGCCGCCCGACCGAAGCCCAGTGGCCGGCCGATCTCGACCTCTTCCTCCAGTTGACCGCTCCGGAAGACGTGACCCATCCCCGTGGGCAGACAAGGGCGTTCGTCGCCGAGACGGAGCAGCGCCGCCACCTGGTGAGCGGTTGGAGCACCCTCTTTCGCCTGCGCCCGGACTCGTACTGGGGCGATCACACGGTCCGCTGGCTGCAGGCGGCCGATGCCGACGAGACCTATGGCGATCTGCTTTTGGATGTGCTGATCGAGGGCGCCCGAGGACGTCCCGACGTTTTGAGCCGATTGTTCGCGCTCGCTCGGGATCACGTACCGCGCCTGCCAAACCGGCCGCGCGACCGGGTCGATCTCGGCACCCGCCTGTTGTACAAGATCAGCGCCGCTCAGGGCGTCTCGCTTGCCCACGCCTCACCGTGACCGCGGTTTCGGCGCAACGCGCATCTGCGAAGAGAGGGGACGACCGATGAGTTCCGACCGCAAGACGGTGACGGTGTTTCTCGCCGTCATCTGTGGACTGCTTCTCGCCATCGTCGATGTGTGGTTCGGTTGGCCGCTGTGGGGCCTGCCGATCCTGGCGGCGGTACCCGCACTCGTCGCGGTTGCGCTGCTCGCGCGGGCCGGGCGCCGCCGGCGGGGCGTCCCGCCCGGGTTGGAGCCCTACCTTCCGGTCGAGCCGGTGGAGCGTCGATCGATGCGGGTGAGCGAGGTGGCGCTCCCGAGCACGATCGAGGACTACGACTTTCGGTTCACCGCGACGGTGCGCTGGTGCCCGGTGGACGGAGCGACGGGCGTACCGGTCGTCAACCCGGGTGGCCTCGCGGTGCAGGCGGTGCTCCAACGCGCTCGGCAGATCACCGAACTGCGGGACGCGCGCCGGAGTTCGCTCGTCCAGCGCGAACTCGACGGCGCGCTCGGCATCATGGAACCCGACGCCTCCGGGCTGGTTCTCGCGATGGCCGAGGAAGTCACCCTCACACTGACCGAGCACGATCAGGCGCGCCTGGACAAGCTCGCCTCCGTGCGCAAGGACGAGCAGGTCTGGGAACACGAGCGCAAGTGGGAACAGAGCAGACGCGCCTACCTCGGTGACGACGTCCTCAAGGACCCCGGCAGCGCCGTAATCTGGTGGCTGGTCAAGAACGACGATCACGTCGAACGCACCGTCGGCGACCTCGGACTGCTGGCGCAGTTGTCCTCGGCCGCGAACAACGAGGACGTGCCCGACCGGTTTCGGCACCTCGTCCCCTACCCGGAGCCCGAACCGGAGTCCGAGCAGGCGGTTCACCCCGGGAACGCTCACGTGGACGAGTACACCGCGAGCTATGGATCACCGACCGGCGAACCGTTTCACGAGCCCACGGCCGGGGACCGATTCGAGGCATTTCTCCGGGCGGCCGACTTCAAGGAGGGCGACCCGCGACGGGACCTGTTCGCGCTCCAAGTGGCCAAGTTGGTCTCCGCCCACGGCAACACCGAGGTCGCGGACGATCTGGAGCAGCGCTTCCGGACACCGGGCGAGGTCGACCCGGAGGAGCCCGACCCGGGTTTCGAGAACTGACTCGCGCATCGCCGATGGAGGTCCGATGGAATCGGAAATCGCCGCTCTCGCCGCATCGGGAGCGATCACCCTGATGGGATTGATGGTGTCGGACGCCTGGCAGCAGGTGCGGGCACGGGTCGGCAGGCTGGTGTCTCGCGGCGGTGACGAACGCGTGGTGACAGCCGAGTTGGAGGCGACCAGAGCAGAACTCGTCGCCGCCGAACGCACCGGCGACACCGCGCCGGCGATGGAGCTCCGGACCGAATGGGAGCTCCGACTGCGGCAGTTGCTGCGAGCGGATCCGGCAGCCGCGGCAGAACTGCGGGCATTGCTCGCCGACACGGAGGGGTTGCGGACTGGGATGCCCGCGCCGACCTCGGTACACAACACGGTGAGCGGTGGAACGCTCCACGGTCCCGTCATCCAAGCCGGCACGGTCACCGGGACGGTCGGGACGAACACCACGACGGTCGCGCCGACGACCCCGGCTTGAGCGCCTTGCGCGCCCGACGAACAACCTGAACCGGCAGCTTGCCGAAGTCACCGGCGACCCGTCCGTTCCGCTGCGTATCGATCAAGGTTGCCCAAGTCGGGGGAACACGGCGTGGTTTGACAGATTTTGCCGGTGGGAGGTTTGTGTATTGACGTGGGGGTTGACACAGTGTGAGCGTTTCGTCGCTCGGGCACGGACTCGGCGGCCACGTTCGTCGGCGGTTCGCTCACCATGCGGGCGCGACGAAGTCGGATTCGTGGTCGAGGTCTACCTTCCACCAAAGGAGCCTCGATGAATCGCAGAACGACGACGGCCGGGACGGTTCTGGCCGTGCTCGCCGGGTTGGTGGTCTCCACGGCCGCCCAGTCGGCTTCGGCCGATCCGTCCCCTCCCCCAAGTTCGCAGGCACTGGCGGTCTCCGCCGCCGACCGGGCCGCCGCCAGTGGCTTGGACGTTTTGGCCAAAGGGCCCGAAGAGACCTACCAGCGCCAAGCGGTGACTCCGTGGGTCAACGACCTGTACTCCGTCGCGTACGAGCGTTCGTACCGCGGGCTGCCGGTCGTCGGTGGCGACGCCGTCGTGTTGGCCGATGGTCAGGGGCGCGTGCGCGCGACCCAGTCCGCGACCGACGCGCGCATATCCGTGTCCACCCAGCCCACCGTGAACGCGGCTGCAGCCGAGGCCACTTCGCGGGCGCGGCTCGCGTCCGTGGACAAGGTCGAGTCGCACCGCCTCGTGGTGCGGGTCAGGGAGGGCCGGAGCAACCTCGCGTGGGAGACGGTGGTCGCCGGTCGCACCGCGACCGCGCCCAGCAGGTTGCACGTCTTCGTCGACGCGAGCACGGGCACGGTGCTCGACACGGTCGACGACGTCAAGGCAGGCACCGGCAACAGCCAGTGGAACGGCCCGAATCCGATCAGCATCGACACCCAGAACTCGGGTGGCACGTACTCGCTGCGCGACCCGGGCCGCCCCGGCCTGAGCTGCGCCGACTACTCCTCGGGCACGGTGTTCTCCAAGTCTTCCGACTCGTGGGGCAACGGCCAGGCCAGCAGTAAGGAAACCGGCTGCGTCGACGTCATGTGGGCGGCGCAGAAGGAATGGAACATGCTCCGCGACTGGCTCGGTCGCAACGGGCACAACGGCAACGGCGGGAGCTGGCCGGTCAAGGTCGGCCTCAACGACGTCAACGCCTACTGGGACGGCTCGTCCATCTCGATCGGGCACAACCAGTCGAACCAGTGGATCGGTTCGATGGACGTCGTGGGCCACGAATTCGGCCACGGCATCGACCAGTACACCCCCGGCGGCGCCGGCACCGAGCCGGGTCTGGGCGAGTCCACCGGCGACATCATGGGCGCGCTGACCGAGGCGTACACCAACGAGCCCTCCCCGTACGACACTCCGGACTACACCGTCGGCGAGACCGTCAACCTGGTCGGCCAGGGGCCGATCCGCTACATGTACAACCCGTCGACGAACGGCGACCCGAGCTGCTACAGCTCGTCGATCCCCAGCACCGAGGAACACGCGGCGGCGGGGCCGATGAACCACTGGTTCTACCTGCTCGCCGAGGGCACCAACCCCGGTGGCGGCAAGCCCACCAGCCCCACCTGCAACAACACCACGCTCACCGGCGTCGGCATCCAGCAGGCCGGCAAGGTCTTCTACGGCGGCATGCTGCTCAAGACGAGCGGCATGACGTAC
>NZ_WWJX01001004.1 GCF_009865215.1 Streptomyces sp. SID3343
CCACGACGTGTGCCCGATCGGCTGCTGCCCCGATCCACGCGTGCTGCGCGCCGACCCGGAGGCGGCCGCCCGGTCGCCGCGCGGGGCGGCCCTGCACGGTGGCGTCGCCGGCAGGATGGCCCCATGACGATCGACACCGCGCACCTGTTGGCCATCGCACGCGACGCGGCTCGGCACACCGGCGGCTTCCTGCTGCACGAGCGACCCGCCGACCTCGGCGTCGCGGCCACCAAGAGCAGCCCCACCGACGTGGTCACCGAGATGGACACGGCCGCCGAGAAGCTGATCATCGAACGGATCAGGGCGCACCGGCCCGACGACGGCTTCCTCGGCGAGGAGGGCGACGCGAGCGAGGGCACCAGCGGCGTGCGCTGGGTCGTCGACCCGATCGACGGCACCGTGAACTACCTGTACGACCTGCCCGGCTGGTGCGTCTCCATCGCCGCCGAGACCGCCGAGGGCACGCTGATCGGCGTGGTCGAGGTGCCCCCGCTCGGCGAGACCTTCCACGCCGTGCGCGGCGGCGGCGCCTACCGCAACGGCAAGCCGATCCGCTGCCGCGACGCGGTCGAGCCCGCCCGCGCGCTCGTGGCGACCGGCTTCGGCTACACCGTCGAGCGCCGCGGTCGCCAGGCCGAGGTGATCGCCGCCGTGCTGCCGCGCGTGCGGGACATGCGGCGCGGGGGATCGGCCGCGATCGATTTGTGCTCGGTGGCGGCAGGGCGGGTCGACGCCTACTACGAACGCGGGCTCAACCCGTGGGACGTCGCCGCCGGCGCGCTGATCGCCCGCGAGGCGGGCGCGCTGGTCACCGAGGACCTGTGGGCCCAGGAGGACGGGTCGACCGTGTGCGTGGCCGCGCCGGCCGCGCTGCACGCCGACCTCGAAGGCATCCTCGGCGCTCTCCACGCGTAGATGCGCACGCGGAAGGGGCCCGGATCCGATGGATCCGGGCCCCTTCCGCGTGTCCTGACAGCCGAACCCCCGGCGTCCTCGTGGGACTGTCGCCGGGGGAAACAAGACCGGATGTCTTCGCGTGATCGCGTATTCGTTCGGTTCGTGCGGGCCCTGGGGCCGGTGGTCGCGGTTCAGGCGCTCTCGGGCAGCACCCGGACGCCGTGCTCCGAAGCCAGTCGAAGCAGATCGTCCAGTTCGGACTGTTCGACCTCGACGAGGAAATCGTCGCCGGTGTCGCAGGCCTGCTTCAGGGACTGCTCGGTCTCGCGTATGCGTCGCAGTACGCCGGCCGTGAATTCGTCCATAAGGCCGCCCCAATGTCACTCGTCGTCGCCGGTTTCGGTTGTCCTACCCCTCGTGCGCGACCGGGGAAACCACCGATCCCAGGCTCTTGGGCACCCGCCGGCCGGCTTCCTGACCAGGGACTTACCGATCGCAACGGTGTGCCATCGGACGTAACGGGGCGTACCGGAATCGGCCCGTGTCGAGGGGGACCGCGTCGGGAGACGGCGGGGCCGGCCACGCTGCGCAGTCGGCCGGTGGCCACCGGCGGCCCGTCCCGGCCGGCACCGGTGAGCACCGGCCGGTACGGCCGCCGGTCGCCTTACCGGGGCTTTACCGCCCCGCGAGGGAAGATGGACAACGAATTCATCCCATACTTTCTTCGAGCAGGAGGCACAGCCGGTGCGGGTTCTCGTAGTCGAGGACGAGCAGCTCCTGGCCGACGCGGTCGCGACCGGGTTGCGCCGGGAAGCCATGGCCGTCGACGTCGTGTACGACGGCGAGGCGGCGCTCGAACGAATCGCCGTCAACGACTACGACGTGGTCGTGTTGGACCGCGACCTGCCGATCGTGCACGGCGACGACGTGTGCCGGGCGGTGGTGGAGACCGGCATCCCGATGCGGGTGCTCATGCTGACCGCCGCCGGTGACGTCAGTGATCGGGTCGAAGGGCTCGAACTGGGCGCCGACGACTATCTGCCCAAGCCGTTCGCGTTCAGCGAGTTGATCGCGCGGGTGCGGGCGCTCGGCCGGCGGGCCGTGTCGCCGCTGCCGCCGGTCCTGGAGCGATCCGGTATCCGGCTCGACCCCAACCGGCGCGAGGTGCTGCGCGAGGGCGTGCCCGTACACCTGTCGCCCAAGGAGTTCGCCGTGCTCGACGTGCTCATGCGCGCCGACGGCGCGGTGGTCTCGGCCGAGCAACTCCTGGAGAAGGCCTGGGACGAGAACACCGACCCGTTCACCAACGTGGTTCGGGTCACCGTCATGACACTGCGCCGAAAGCTCGGCGAGCCGCCCGTCATCCTGACGGTGCCCGGCGCCGGATACCGCATTTGAGGACCGCCATGAACGACCGCTCTCGGGCAGTCCCGGCGGAAGCCGGCAGCGCCGCCCACGGCTCCACGAACCCCGCCTCCGCCCAACATCCCGCTACGGGTCCCAAGACGGGCCCCGCCCCGGGCCCCGCTCCGCAAGCCCCGAAAGACCGCCAGGTTCTGCACGGCTCGGCAAAGACCGATCAGCGCGGCCTCCTCCCGAGCGGCGCGACGGCCGCTTCGGCGCACCCCAAGCCCCCGCCGCGC
>NZ_WWJX01001005.1 GCF_009865215.1 Streptomyces sp. SID3343
GACGCCGCGCTCGCCGTGCGCGGCCGCACCGCCGTGATCGAACTCGCCGAGTCCTCGGGCCTCGCGCTGCTCCCCGACGGCCCGGCCCCGCTCACCGCGGACACCACCGGTGTGGGCGAACTGATCGCCCGTGCACTGGAGTTGGGGTGCACGCGGATCGTGCTCGGGCTCGGCGGCAGCGCGTCCACCGACGGCGGAGCGGGGATGGCAAGGGCACTGGGCGTACGACTGCTCGACGCGGCCGGCGACGACCTGCCACGCGGCGGCGCCGCGCTGCTGCGGCTGGACCGGATCGTGCGTGGACGCCTGGCGACCAGGTTGGCCGACGTCGAGGTGGTCATCGCGTCCGACGTGGACAACCCACTGCTGGGCCCCAAGGGCGCCGCCGAGGTGTACGGCCCGCAGAAGGGCGCGACTCCCGACGACGTGCGCGTGCTGGACGCGGCGCTGGCCCGGTGGGCCGACGTGGTCGCGGCGGACCTGGCGGACGTACCCGGCGCGGGGGCCGCGGGCGGGGCCGGGTTCGGCGCGCTCGCGCTGCTCGGGGCGACGATCCGGCCCGGCATCGGACTTCTGCTCGAACTCCTGGGCTTCGACGAACTGCTCGACGGAGCAGCGCTCGTGGTCACCGGAGAGGGCAGTCTGGACCGACAGACCCTGCACGGCAAAGCGCCGGCGGGGGTCGCGGCGGCCGCCAGGGAACGGGGTGTACCCGTGGCGGTGGTGTGTGGTCGCGTCGAGCTGAGCGGGGTTCAGCTCGACGCGGCCGGCATCGTCGCGGCCTACGCGCTGGAGGATCTGGGCGCCGACAGCATGACCCGCGCCGGCGAACTCGTCGAGGTCGCGGGGGAGCGGTTGGCGCGTGACCTGCTGAGCGGGCCGGACGCCGAACCACCGGGCGACGGGGACGACAAGGATCGCCCGCCCGGTGGTCGTGACGGCAGTGCCGCCGGCGGCTCGGACCGCGAAGGCACCCGAGACGACGGCTCGATCGACGCCGGTCGAGTCCGCGCCCACCCCCGCGCATCGGAGGACGCATCGTGACCCACGCTCCCACTCTCGTACTGCGCTCGCGGCGAGTGTTCACGCCCGACGGGGAACGCCCCGCCGACGTGATCCTCGCGGGCGACCGGATAGCCGCCGTGTCGGCGTACGGCAGCGCCGCCGGCGCCCCGGTCGAGGACCTGGGCGAACTCGCCCTGCTGCCGGGCCTGGTGGACACGCACGTACACGTCAACGAACCCGGGCGCACCGCGTGGGAGGGCTTCACCAGCGCCACCCGTGCCGCCGCCGCGGGCGGGGTCACCACGCTGCTGGACATGCCGCTCAACTCGATCCCGGCGACGGTGACGGTCGAGGCGCTGCGGGCCAAGCAGGAGGTCGCCCGCGGCCGGGTGTACGTCGACGTGGGCTTTTGGGGCGGTGCGATCCCGGGCAACACGGCCGACCTGGAGCCGTTGCACCGGGCCGGCGTGTACGGGTTCAAGAGCTTCCTCGCGCCGTCCGGCGTCGACGAGTTCCCGCACGTGAGCGCGGCCGAACTGGACGAGGCGCTCACCGAGCAGGCCCGCATCGGCGCCCTCGCGATCATCCACGCGGAGGCCCCGCACGTCCTGGACGCCGCGCCGCAGCGGGCCGGCCGCGCCTACGCCGACTTCCTCGCGTCGCGGCCCGACGAGGCCGAGACGGTCGCCGTCGGGCAACTCCTGGAGACCGCCAAGCGCACCGGGGCCCGAGTACACGTCCTGCACGTCTCCTCGGCCGACGTGCTGCCGCTCCTGGACGCCGCGCGCGCCGACGGCATCGCGGTCACCGCGGAGACCTGCCCGCACTACCTGACCCTGATCGCGGAGGGCGTGCCGGAGGGGAACACGGCCTTCAAGTGCTGCCCGCCGATTCGTTCGAAGGACAACCGCGACCGGCTGTGGGACGGCATCCGGGCGGGCTCCTTCGCCGCCGTGGTGTCGGACCACTCGCCGTGTACCGCGGACCTCAAGCGGCTCGACGCCGGTGACTTCGCGCTCGCGTGGGGCGGCATCGCGTCGCTGCAACTGGGCCTGCCCACGGTGTGGACCGAGGCCAGGGCGCGCGGGTTCGCGCTCGCCGACGTGGTCGCCTTGATGTCGACGGGCCCCGCGCGACTGGCCGGGCTGGCCCGCAAGGGCGCGATCACGCCGGGACACGACGCCGACCTGGTCGCATTCGACCCCGACGCGGTGTTCACCGTGGACGCGACGGCGCTGCATCACCGCAACCCCGTCACGCCCTACGCGGGCCGCGAACTCACCGGCGCGATACGCACGACGTGGCTCGCGGGCGCGCCGGTGGACGTGCACGGCAGCCCGCGCGGCCGGCTCCTGGACCGGACGGAGACCGCGACGTGATCAGCGCCGACATGCGCCGCCTGCGCGGCCACGGGCCGCCCCCGGCAGCCGAGTAGTCGTCAACCCCCACTCACCGCCGGGAGATTCCGCATGGCCACCGACTTCACCGCATACGTCAACCTCGCGTCGCGCGCCCTCGGCGCCGGCGTGGTCGCCGCCAACGACGAATGGTTCGCCGAGAAGGAGAACCTGCTCAAGGCCGAGGCACCGACCTTCCGGCCGCACACGTTCGGCCCCAAGGGCCAGATCATGGACGGCTGGGAGACCCGCCGCCGGCGCGGCGCGTCCGCCGAGCACCCGCACCCCGACGCCGACGCGCACGACTGGGCGATCATCCGCCTGGGCGTGCCCGGCGTGATCCGCGGTGTCGTCGTCGACACCGCGTTCTTCACCGGCAACTACCCGCCGTCCGGCTCGGTCGAGGCCGCGTCGGTGCCCGGTGTCCCGTCGGTCGAGGACCTCACCGACCCGTCGGTGCGGTGGACCACGATCGTGCCGCGCGGCGACCTCAAGGGCGACACGGCGCACGCGTACGACGTGACGTGCGAACAGCGTTTCACGCACGTGCGGTTGAACATGTTCCCCGACGGCGGGATCGCCCGACTGCGCGTGCACGGCGAGGCGTTGCCCGATCCGGCGTGGCTCGACGGACTCACCGTCGACCTCGGCGCCCAGGAGTACGGAGCGGTCGCCGAGGCCGCGAGCGACCGCTACTTCTCGTCGCCGCACAACCTCAACGCGCCCGGCCGCTCCCGCGTGATGGGCGAGGGCTGGGAGACCCGGCGGCGGCGCGACGACGGCCACGACTGGGTGCGGGTGCGCCTGGTCGGACAGACCGAGATCCTGGCGGCGGAGATCGACATCGACAACTACCTCGGCAACGCCCCGGGTTGGGTCGCACTCGTGGGCAGTGACGCCACGGTCGACGCCGACGCGTGGTTCGAGATCCTGCCGCGTACCCGGGTTCAGCCGGACACCCGGCACCGCTTCCGGCTGAGCGACGTTCCGCCCGTGACGCACGTGCGGATCGAGGTCTTCCCCGACGGCGGCATCGCCCGCCTTCGGTTGCCGGGCCGACTGACGGACGCGGGCCTGGCGGCCTTGAAGGCCCGCTTCGACACCGCCTGAGCCGGCCCCCGCGCAAGCCGGGCGCCGCCCGGCCCGGCACCACACACCTTTCACTCACACAGGGAGTCGATTCCGCTATGAGCAAGGCGACACTGACGACGGAGGCCGGCGCGCCGGTCGCCGACAACCAGAACAGCGCGGCGGCCGGTGCCGGCGGCCCGCTGCTCATCCAGGACCAGTACCTGATCGAGAAGCTGGCCCGGTTCAACCGCGAGCGGATCCCGGAGCGAGTCGTGCACGCGCGCGGCTCGGGCGCCTTCGGCGTGTTCGAGGTCACCGAGGACGTCACGCGCTACACGCGGGCGCACTTCCTGGGCGAAGTCGGCCGACGGACCGAAGTGTTCCAGCGCTTCTCCACCGTCGCGGGCAACCTCGGCGCGGGCGACGCAGTGCGCGACCCGCGCGGTTTCGCGCTCAAGTTCTATACCGAGCAGGGCAATTACGACCTGGTCGGCAACAACACACCGGTGTTCTTCATCAAGGACCCGCTGAAGTTCCCGGACTTCATCCACTCGCAGAAGCGCGACCCCTACACGGGCGTCACCGAGCCGGAGAACGTCTGGGACTTCTGGTCGCACTCACCCGAAGCACTGCACCAGATCACCTGGCTGTTCGGCGACCGCGGCATCCCCGCGTCGTATCGGCACATGAACGGCTTCGGCTCGCACACCTATCAATGGGTCAACGCCGAGGGCGAGGCGTTCTGGGTCAAGTACCACTTCAAGACGAACCAGGGCGTGCGCAGCCTCACCGCAACCGAGGGCGCCGAACTCGCGGGCGAGGACCCGGACTCGCACCAGCGCGACCTGCACCAGGCCATCGACCGCGGGGTGTTCCCGTCGTGGACGCTGTACGTCCAGGTGATGCCGGTCGGCGAGGCACCGCGTTACCGGTTCAACCCGTTCGACCTCACCAAGGTGTGGCCGCACGCGGACCACCCGCTGATCAAGGTCGGCCGGCTCACCCTCGACCGCAACCCGGAGAACGTGTTCGCGGACGTCGAGCAGGCCGCGTTCAGCCCGAACAACTTCGTGCCGGGTATCGGGCCGAGCCCCGACAAGATGCTCCAGGGACGGCTGTTCGCGTACGCGGACGCGCACCGCTATCGCCTGGGCGTCAACCACACGCAGCTCGCGGTCAACGCGCCCAGGGCCGCGGTCGGGACCAACCACGGGCGAGACGGCGCGATGGCGACCAACACCGGTGGACGGGCGAAGAACTACGAACCGAACAGCTTCGGCGGCCCGTACGAGAGCAACGAGCCGCTGTTCGCCGCGCTCGCGGTGAGCGGACACACCGGTACCCACGAGGCGCCGGCGCACGCGAAGGACGACGACTTCTTCCAGGCGGGCGAGCTGTACCGACTGATGTCGGGCGAGGAGCGCGCGCGGCTGATCGAGAACATCGCGGGCAGCCTGGGCCAGGTCACCCGCGACGACATCGTGGACCGGATGGTGGCGCACTTCCGCGCGGCGGACCCGGAGTACGGCGAGCGCGTCGCGAAGGCGGTCTCGACGATCCGGGACGCCTGATCGCGGCGACCGTGCCTCGGTGCGGGCGGAGCCGGCGCGCGCCTCGACGTCCTCGACGGACGTCGGGGCGCGCGTTCGGCCATTGGAGCTACATAGCCACTCCCGCGCACCTTCAGTCTCACCCGTTCGGGTAATGGCCGGCGGCGGTCGGACCGGTGACGATTGACCCGAAAGTCGGTCCGTCCAGGGGAGGGCGGTCGATGCACTCAGGGGAGGCGGAATCGTTGTCGATCGATGCTGGGACAGAGACCGAAGGCGAAGCGCAGGACACCCGTGCTCGCGCGAGTCTTGCGACGGCGGCGGCGCGGAACCTCGCGACGACCACCAAGACAGTCCCGCAGATGCAGGACATCACGTCGCGCTGGTTGCTTCGGATGTTGCCGTGGGTCCAGGTGTCGGGTGGCACCTACCGGGTCAACCGGCGGCTGAGTTACCGCGTGGGCGACGGGCGCGTGCAGTTCGTGCAGACCGGCTCCGACGTGCGCGTCATCCCGGCCGAACTGGGCGAGTTGGCGCCGCTGCGTGGTTTCGAGGACGAAGAAGTGCTCGGGGCCCTGGCCGATCGCTTCGTCAAACGCGAGTTCGCGGCGGGGGAGACGCTCGTGGAAGCGGGCGCGCCGAACGACCGGGTGTTCCTGGTCGTGCACGGCAAGATCGACAAGCAGGGTGAGGGGCGCTACGGCGACCGTACGTCGCTGGGACTGCTGGGCGACGGCGACCACTTCGGCGAGCAGGCCCTCGTCGACGACGGCGCCGCTTGGGAGTACACCGCGCAGGCTGCCACGTCGGTGATCGTGTTGGAGATGCCGAGGGACGCGTTCGAACGCGTCGCCGGCGGATCCGACGCGCTGCGCGCGCACCTCGCGGCGTTCGCGGCGGGCAGCAGTCGGCCGCAGAACGCCAAGGGCGAGGCGGAGATCCCGATGTCCGCCGGCCACCACGGCGAGGCGCTGCTGCCGAGCAGCTTCGTGGACTACGAACTCAACCCGCGTGAATACGAGTTGAGCGCGGCCCAGACCGTGATGCGCGTGCACAGTCGGGTCGCCGACCTGTACAACCAGCCGATGGACCAGATCGAGCAACAGCTGCGACTGACCATCGAGGCGTTGCGCGAGCGCCAGGAACACGAGCTGATCAACAACCCCGAGTTCGGCCTGCTGGCCAACGCGGACTACGAGCAGCGGATCCAGGCCCACTCGGGCCCGCCGACGCCCGACGACATGGACGAACTGCTGAGCCGTCGCCGCGGTTCGCGCCTGTTCCTGGCCCATCCGCGCACGATCGCCGCCTTCGGCCGCGAGTGCAGCCGGCTCGGCCTGTACCCGGACGTGGCCGATGTGCAGGGCCACGCGGTCCCGTCGTGGCGCGGGGTGCCGATCCTGCCGTGCAACAAGATCCCGATCTCCGAGTCCCGTACCAGCTCGATCCTGGTCCTGCGCACGGGCGAGGACGACCAGGGCGTCGTCGGTCTGCACCAGACCGGGCTGCCGGACGAGTACCAGCCGGGCCTGTCGGTGCGCTTCATGGGCATCAACGAGCAGGCCCTGATCTCCTACCTGGTCACGGCCTACTACTCGGCCGCGGTCCTGGTGCCGGACGCCCTGGGCGTTCTGGAGAACGTGGAGATCTCCCGAGCGCGCTGAACCGAGCCCCGTCGACGGGCCCGGCGAACGGAGCCCGGCGGGCGTGCCGGCTGAACCGCACGCGGTGAACCGGGTCACAAAAGTGTGTCAAAAGGGTCTTTTGCGGCTATAGGTCGGATCGTGCGCCGTGCGATCCGACGGCACGCATCGTCACTGTGACAGGAGACTCGACACATGGGTATCGACGACAACATCCGCAACAAGGCCCAGGACGTCGGCGGACAGGCCAAGGAGAAGGTCGGCGACACAACCGGCAACGAGGACCTGCGCGACGAAGGCCAACAGGACCAGGGTTCCGCGAAGGCCAAGGACGCCGTCGAGAACGCCAAGGAAAAGGCCAACGAGGCGGTCAACAAGATCAAGGGCGCGATGAAGCGCGACTGACCCACCGGGGCCACCGAAGCGGCCGCGGACTCCCGACGGGAGTCCGCGGCCGCTTTGCGCGCGCAGCGGTGCACGGGCGGGGTGGGGGCGGCGAAACGGGCGGGTCGGGCCCCGTCCTGCTCGGCC
>NZ_WWJX01001006.1 GCF_009865215.1 Streptomyces sp. SID3343
GGCGCCCGCTCGGGCAAGTCGGCCGAGGCGGAGCGCCGCCTCGCGGCGTGCCCGGACGTGCTCTACGTCGCGACCGGCGGCACCCGCGAGGGCGATTCGGAGTGGGCCGAGCGCATCGACGCGCACCGCGCGCGCCGGCCCGACACGTGGACGACCGCCGAGACGGTCGACCTGACCCGATTGCTGGCCGACCCGCGGCAGCCGATGCTCGTGGACTGCCTGTCCCTGTGGCTGACGGCCGTCATGGACGCCCACGACGCGTGGGACGACGCCCGGTGGGCCGCGGGTGCCCGCGAGGCGGTACGCGCCGACACGGTCGCCCTGGCCGCCGCGTGGCGGGCCTGCCGCGTCCCGGTGGTCGCGGTCAGCAACGAGGTGGGCAGCGGAGTGGTCCCGCCCACTCCGTCGGGCCGCCGCTTCCGCGACGAACTGGGCCGCCTGAACGCCATGATCGCCACCGAATCCGACGAGGTCCTCCTGGTGGTGGCCGGCCAGGTCCTCACCCTGCGCGGCCTCCCGAGACGAGCCCGCCACGCGGCGGGTTGAGAAACCGCCGAACCGAGCCAGGCCCGCGAGGCCGGATCACGCCGCCCGGTCACGGTGGAACCGCAGCCCTCACCACCCCAGGCAACGGGTGGGCGGTGGCACAAACACCCCACCCGACAACCGCACAACCGCAACCGAATGCACCCAACCACCACCCCTCAGGGCCAAGCGGCCCCGAGCGAGCCACGAACTAGGCTGAGCCGGTGACCATCGACCTCGATTCCCTGGCCTCCCGCGTAGAGCGCCCCGACGACGACGCCCGAGCCCGCGTCCTCGCCCACCTCCTGGCCCTCGCCGGAGGCGGCGGCGCCGGCGCGTACGGCCGGCTCGAGGACCTCGCCACGAGGTTCGCCGCGTTCCAGGGCGGCACCGACACCGCGCCGATCAAGACGCCGCGCCTGGTGATGTTCGCGGCCGACCACGGCGTGGCCGCACACGGCGTGTCGGTGCGCACCTCCGCGTGGACCGCCCGGGAGGTTCGCGCCACCCTCGGCGGCACCACCCCCGCCGCCGCCTTCGCCGAGGGCGTCGGGGTCGCGGTACGAGTGGTGGACATCGCCGTCGACGCCGAACCCGACGCGTTTGCCGAACACGTCTCGCGGACGCGGATCCGGCGCTCCAGTGGGCCCGTGAACTCTGCGGACGCGCTCGCCCCCGGCGAGGCCGAACGCGCGTTCCAGGCCGGCATGGACGTCGCCGACGCCGAGATCGACTCGGGGGCCGACGTGCTCCTGCTCGGTTCGCTCGGGGCAGGCGCGACCACCCCCGCGGCCGTCCTGATCGGCGCGTTGACCGGCATGGACGCGGCCGCCGTGATCGGCCGCGGGTCGGGGATCGACGACGCGACGTGGATCCGCAAGTGCGCCGCCATCCGCGACGCGCTGCGCCGGGCGCGGCCCGTGCTCGGCGATCCGATGCGGCTGCTCGGCGTGTCCGGCGGGGCCGACTTCGCCGCGATGACCGGGTTTCTGTTGCAGTGCTCGATCCGGCGTACGCCCGTGATCCTCGACGACGTCGCCACCGCGGCCTCCGCGCTCGTCGCCCAGCGCATCTCGTACCGCTCGCCCGACTGGTGGATCGCCGGGCACGTGACGCCCGAGCCCGGTCACGCCAAGGCGCTCGATCGGCTCGCCCTGGAACCGGTGCTCGACTACCGCATCCGCGGTGGCGAGGGCATCGGCGCGCTGCTCGCGCTGCCCGTGCTGCGCGCGGCCGTCGATCTGGTGGCCCGCGTGCCACAGGGGACGAACCTCACCAAGTGAGCGCCGGCGAGCCCCACGAACCCGACGAGCCCTACCAGCCCGGCGAGGCCGGCAGGGCCGACAGGCCCGGCGAGGCCGGCAAGTCCGGCAAGTCCGGCAAGAGCCCCGTGAGTCCGACGAACCCGAAGCACCCGACGAGCCCGGCCGGCTCGCGCACGACCGCGGCCGGCCTGCGGCTGGCCTTCGGCATGCTCTCGGTGATCCCGGTGCGGGTCGAGCGGGTCGACCGGCCGGTGGCCGGTCGCGCGATGGCGCTC
>NZ_WWJX01001007.1 GCF_009865215.1 Streptomyces sp. SID3343
CCCGACACCGGCCCCACGAACTCCGACCAGCCCGACACCGGCCCTACGAACTGCGGCCACCCGGACATCGGCTCGCCACCCACCAGCCGCCCGGGTCCCTCCCCCACCGACCACCCGGACACCCGCCTCCCGCCCACCGATCACCCCGGCACTGCCCTGCCACTCACCGCCGACACGGGCCCCTCACCCACCGGACGCGCCGACACCGGACGAGCCGACACCCACTGGGTCGCCTGCGTCCGAGCCTGCGGCAAGCCGCCGCGTGCGACCGTGCTGGTCGCCCGCGACGACGGCGGCTACGACGTCATCCCGCCGACCCCGCCCGCCCCACGCCCCGGACCGCCCACGCCCACGCCCCAAGGACCGCCGCCATGACCCCCTGGCTGAAAAACGGTGCGGAGATCTACCGCCGCTCCTTCGCCACCATCCGCGCCGAAGCAGATCTCTCCCGCTTCCCCGACGACGTGTCCCGCGTCGTGGTCCGGATGATCCACGCGTGTGGCATGACCGACCTGCCGCAGGACGTCGGTTTCCACCCCGACGTCGCCCGGGCCGGCGCCGAGGCCCTCCGCGCCGGTGCGCCGATCCTGTGCGACGCCAACATGGTCGCGTCCGGCGTGACTCGCAAGCGGCTGCCCAAGGACAACGACGTCCGCTGCCTGCTCGCCGACCCGCGTACCCCCGTCCTGGCCACCGAGCAGGAGACCACCCGCAGCGCCGCCGCCGTGGACCTGTGGGTAGACGACCTGGCCGGCGCCGTGGTCGCGGTGGGCAACGCCCCCACGGCCTTGTTCCGCCTGCTCGAACTGATCGACCAAGGCGCGCCGCACCCCGCCGCGATCATCGGCATCCCGGTCGGCTTCATCGGCGCCGCCGAGTCCAAGCAGGCCCTCGCCGAGCACCCGGCCGGCATCCCCTACCTCGTCGTGCACGGCCGGCGCGGCGGCAGCGCGATGACCGCCGCGGCGCTGAACGCGCTGGCCAGCGAACAGGAATAGACACCGCGCCGAGCACGCCACCTCACGACCGCGCCACTCCCGACCGCGCAACCGGCACCGCCCGCCGGCGCCGACGACACCGCCCGCCGGCGCCGGCGACACCGCACACACCCGCGACCGAAACCACCCACCCCACCCCATGGAGCCCTGCGTGACCACCACCGGCCGCCTGTACGGAATCGGCCTCGGCCCGGGCGACCCCGAGCTGATGACCCTCAAGGCGCATCGCCTGATCACCTCGGCCGACGTGGTCGCCTACCCCGTCAAGAAGGGGGCGCGCGGTGTCGCCATCAGCATCGCCGAGCCCTACCTGACCGACACCCAGGTCCGCCTGCCGCTCGAATACCCGGTCACCACCGAGAGCACCGATCACCCCGGCGGCTACGACGGCGCCCTCGCGGACTACTACGACGCGACCGCCGCCGAGATCGCCGCCCACCTCGACGCGGGCCGCGACGTCGCGGTGCTGTGCGAGGGCGACCCGTTCTTCTACGGCTCGTACATGTACTGGCACGAGCGCCTGGCCGACCGCTACCCCACCGAGGTCGTCCCGGGCGTCACGTCCGTGAGCGGCGCGGCGGCGGTACTGGGCCGGCCTCTCGTGCAACACGACGAGGTGCTCACGATCCTGCCCGGCACGCTCCCTCCCGAGGTCTTGGCCGCGCGGTTGCGGACCACCGACTCGGCCGCCGTGATCAAGCTCGGCAAGCGCCATTTCCCGGCCGTACGCGAAGCGTTCGAGCAGGCGGGCCTCGCCGACCGCACGTGGTACGTCGAACGCGCCACCACCGACCGCCAACGCACGCTGGCGCTCGGTGACGTCGTACCCGACGAAGTCCCGTACTTTTCCCTGGTGATCACCCCGTCGACGGCCCCCGGCGGCGAGTTCGCGACCAACCGCACCCCGCGCGCGCCCGAGGCGGCGGACGCGCTGCCCGAACCCACCGGCGAGACAGGTTCGATCGACGTCGTCGGCCTCGGCCCGGCCGGCCCCGAATGGCTCACCCCCGACGCACACGCGGCCCTCGCGGCCGCCGACCACGTGGTCGGCTACGGGCCGTACGTCGACCGCG
>NZ_WWJX01001008.1 GCF_009865215.1 Streptomyces sp. SID3343
ACGCCGAGCAGGCCGCGTCCGCCGCATAGCGCACACCACCCCTGACGTGCCCGTACGGGCGCCATGACGGGCGTCCGCACGGCACCGGACCGGAGGGACACCATGATCCGACCGAACCCGACCCCCAAACGCACTGCGGTCTGCTCACGCTGGACAACCAACCCGTGCCCCGTGACCGAGGGACTGCGCCGCTACGTCAACGGCTACTTCTGCCCCGCCCACGCCCCCGGCTCGCCCTTGCGGGAAACGCCGCCGCTCGCCCCCGACGACAACCCGCTGAAGACCGCGGCCCTGTCCGCTGCCGCGCGCGGTTGGCGCGTCTTCCCGCTCGTGCCCGGCGCCAAGCGACCGGCCGTCAGGGACTGGGAGACGCGCGCCACCACCGACGCCGAACGCATCGCGCGGTGCTGGGACCTCGCCCCCTACAACATCGGGCTTGCGACCGGCCCGAGCGGGCTGGTCGTCGTGGATCTCGACAAGCCCAAGAACGAGGACGACGTCCCGAAAGGACCGTGGGCGAACGAGAACGTCGCCGACGGTGCCGACGTGCTCGCGATCCTGGCCACGCGCGCCGAAGCGTCCTTCCCGGACGCGACGTTCACCGTGACGACACGTTCGGGCGGACGACACCTGTACTTCCTCGCCCCGGACGGGCCCGGCCTGCCCAGCACGGTGGGCAAGCACGGCTGGAAGGTCGACACCCGGGCGCACGGCGGATACGTCATCGCCGCGGGCAGCATCATCGACGCCCGCCGGTACACGATCGCGCGCGCCGGCGACGTGGCACCGCTGCCGGATTGGCTGCTCGCCCTGCTGCGACCCGCCCCGGTGGTCCGCCGCAGGGTGCCGACACCGATCCCGCGCGACACGAGCGCGTACGCCGCTGCCGCGTTGCGCAACGAGACCGCGAACGTCGCGGGCACTGCCGAGGGTGGTCGCAACGCGGCACTCGTACGGGCCGCGCGGGCGTTGGGTCGACTCGTGGCGTCCGGCGACCTTCCACGCGCGGTGGTGGAAGACGCTCTTAAGGAGGGGGCAATGGGCTCCGGTCTGACCGAGCGCGAAAGCGTCCCGGCCATCACCAGCGCACTGAACTGGTCGATCGCCCACAACAGTGCGAGTGCCGCATGACCCTGGCCACTCCTCCCCTTAAGAGCAGCCCTTCCCCTACCGAGGACGTCGGGGACGGTGCGCTGCTGTTGGACGAAGTCGAGGCGTTCCACCGGCGGTTCAACGCGTTCCCCTCCGAAGCGGCCTACGTCGCCGTCGCGTTGTGGGATGCCCACGCGCACCTGCTCGACTGCTTCGACTCAACGCCCCGTATGGCGTTCCTCTCGCCGGAACCGGGCAGCGGAAAGAGCCGCGCGCTGGAGATCGTGGAAACCCTGGTACCCAATCCGATGGTCGCGGTCAACGCGTCCGCCGCCGCGCTCTTTCGCGCCGTGTCCGCAGGCGACAGTCCACCCACGATCCTGTTCGACGAGATCGACACGATCTTCGGCCCCAAAGCAGGAGACAACGAGGAGCTTCGGGGCTGGATCAACGCCGGCCACCGACGGTCCGGCGTCACCTACCGATGCGTCGGCGACGGATCGAACCAGACCGTACAGGCGTTCCCCTCGTACTGCGCGGTCGCGGTCGCCGGACTCGGCTCCCTGCCGGACACGATCCTCACCCGATCGGTCATCATCCGCATGCGCCGTCGCGCGCCGAACGAACACGTCGAACCCTTCCGCGCTCGCCTGCACACCCCGGAAGGCAACGCGCTGCGCGACCGACTCGCCAAGTGGGCGAGCACCACCCGCGAGCGCGTCGCGGGTGCGTGGCCCGCCATGCCGGACGGAGTCACCGACCGACCCGCGGACGTGTGGGAACCCCTGCTCGCCGTCGCCGACGCGATCGGCGGTCACTGGCCCGAACGCGCCCGCAAGGCATGCGTGGAACTGGTCGAAGCGTCCAAGACCAACGACAAGGGCTCACTCGGAATTCGGCTGCTGTGCGACCTGCGCGACCACGTGTTCAACGGCGCCGACCGCGTGCCCACCGTCGCCATCCTCGCCGGACTCACCGCCAAGGACGACGCACCGTGGGGCGACCTCAACGGCAAACCCCTGGACTCGCGCGGCCTGGCCAAATGGCTGCGCGAGTACGTCACTGCCGACAACACCCCGATCAACCCTCGGAACATCAGGACCGCTTCCGGGTCGGTGGTCAAGGGCTACTACGCCGCTGATCTGTACGACGCGTGGACGCGCTACTGCCCCCCACCCCCGGAAAAGTCCGCTACCTCCGCTACCTGACGCTCGGAATGGCGTCTGACCAGCGGAAACGAAGTAGCGGATAGGGCCGGATTCCTCCGCTACCCGCCCGCTACCTCTCCGCTACCTGGCACCGGACCGACCGCGCGAGGTAGCGGGCACATCCGCTACCGCTACGGCATCCGCTACCGGAATCAGGGCTCTGACCTGCTCAGTAGCGGAAGTAGCGGGAGTAGCGCCCCTGGGAGAACAGAGCCGAAGTTTCGATCGGCATGCAGACCCGGACGGCTCACATTCGAGCCGCCCGGGGTGTCCCGAACAGCCGGAAGGACCGCGACGTGAGCCACCGCACCAGTCCTGACACCGACCTCGATCCGACCCTCGTACTCCTCACGGTCGAAGAGGGCGCCCGCCGACTCCGCATCGGCCGAACCCTGATGTACAGCCTCATCGGATCAGGCGCCATCGAGAGCGTGCCCGTCGGTCGACTCCGCCGAATCCCTCCCGACGCCCTCACCGCGTACGTAACTCAACTCAGGCAGACCAACCGTGCAGCGACCGCAGCGTGAGGAGATCCCGCATGGCAGAACAACCCAAGAAGCGCACCCGACAGCCCAACGGGGCCTCAACGACCTACCAAGGCAGCGATGGCAAGTGGCACGGCAGGGTGACGGTTGGCGTCAAGGACGACGGCACACCCGACCGGCGTCACGTGGAACGGAAGACGCATCCGGAGGTCGTCACTGCGGTGCGCGCTCTGGAGAAGCAGCGCGACGCCGGGACGGTGCGCAAGCCCGGCAAGCCGTGGACCGTCAAAGCCTGGCTGAACCACTGGGTTGAGAACATCGCCAAGCCGTACGTGAGTGAGAACAGCTACGACGGCTACGAAGTCGCCGTCCGGGTCCACCTCATTCCCGGACTCGGCGCTCACCGGCTCGAACGTCTGGAGCCGGAGCACCTGGAGCGCTTCTACCGGAAGATGCAGGACCGGGGCAGCAAGCCCGCGACCGCCCACCAGGCGCACCGCACGATCCGGACCGCGCTCGGCGAGGCGGTCCGCCGTGGTCATCTCACCAAGAACCCTGCGGAAGTCGCCAAGGCACCGCGGCTCGAAGACGAGGAGATCGAGCCGTACACCGTGGACGAAGTCCAACGGATCCTGCTCACGGCCGCCAAGAGCCGCAACAGCACCCGATGGGTCGTTGCGCTTGCGCTCGGACTTCGGCAAGGGGAAGCGCTCGGCCTTCAGTGGACTGACGTAGACCTCGAAGCCGGGTACATCCGAACGCGCTCGAATCGGCTGCGCCCGAAGTACGAGCACGGCTGTGGTGACAAGTGTGGCCGAAAGCCCGGCTACTGCCCCGACCGCAAGCAGACTCGCCGAGAGACGAAGGGCACCAAATCACGGGCCGGACGACGCACGATCGGCGTGCCGGACGAACTGATCGAGCTGTTGCGTCGCCACAAGGAGGAGCAGGACCGGGAACGCAAGGAGGCCGGTGACACCTGGCAGGACAAGGGCTACGTGTTCGCCAAACCGACCGGTGAACCGATCGTGCCCAACACGGACTACCACCACTGGAAGGCGCTTCTAGTGGCCGCCAAGGTCCGGGAAGGACGTCTTCACGACGCTCGGCACACCGCCGGCACCGTGCTCCTCCTGCTCGGCATCCCCGATCGGATCGTGGACTCGATCATGGGGTGGGAGCCGGGCGGATCGGCCCGCATGCGGGCGCGGTACATGCATGTCACCGACCCGATGCTCAGGAAGGTGGCCGGGCAGGTCGGGGCTGCGCTCTGGGGCCCTCCGGAAGGCGCCGAAGACCCCAAGTGAGACGGAAACTGAGACGGAATGAAATCAGCCCCGACCTGGCGAGAGGTCGGGGCCGACAGTTTTGCCTGTTCAGGCTGGCGGAGGATACGAGATTCGAACTCGTGAGGGTGTGAACCCAACACGCTTTCCAAG
>NZ_WWJX01001009.1 GCF_009865215.1 Streptomyces sp. SID3343
GGCGGCCCGGTCCAGCTTGCCGTTGAGGGTCAACGGCAGCACGTCGAGCGCCACGAACGCCGCCGGCACCATCACGCGGGGCAGCAACGCGTTCAGGTACTCGCGCAGTTCCGCGGCGGTGGGCCCCGCCGAGCCGGAATCGGCCCGGGCGACGGTGTAGGCGACCAGGCGGGCACCCTCGGCGGGGCTCTCGTCCACGATCACCACGCCTCGGGCGAGGCCAGGGTGGCCGAGCAATGCCGCCTCGATCTCGCCGAGTTCGATCCGGTTGCCGCGAATCTTGACCTGATGGTCGGTACGGCCCAGGAACTCGATGCGACCGTCGGCCAGATGCCGGGCACGGTCGCCCGTGCGGTACAGCCGGGCGCCCGGCGGGCCGTACGGGTCGGGCACGAACCGGTCGGCGGTCATCCCGGGGCGGTCGCGGTAGCCGCGAGCCAATCCCGTTCCACCGATACACAGTTCACCGGCCACGCCGGGCGCCACCGGGGCCAGGTCGGCATCGAGCAGATACACCGTGGTGTTGGCGATCGGCCGTCCGATGGTCACGTCGGTCGGGTCCTCGTGGACGTCACCCGCGGTCGACCACACGGTGGTCTCGGTGGGTCCGTACGCGTTGACCAGTCGGTACGCCCGGGCCCGAAGTTCCTCGGCCAGCGGCGTAGGCAGTGGTTCGCCGGCGGCGACGGCGACGACGGCGGGGTCGTCGAAGCCCACGTCGAGCAGCATCCGCCACCCGGACGGGGTGGCCTGTACGTGCGATACCGCGTGGGCCCGAATGAGCCGCAGCAGGGCCCGGCCGTCGCGGACCGCCGTGTCCGGGACGATCACGACCTCGCCACCGCTGATCAGCGGCACGAACAGTTCGATCGCCGAGATGTCGAACGAGGCCGAGGCGAGGCCGAGCCAGACCGCGTAGCGGTCACTGCCGAGGGTGTCACGCGTGGCCCGCACGAGGTTGCCCAGCGCGCCGTGCTCGATCTCGACGCCTTTGGGGCGGCCGGTGGAGCCGGAGGTGGCAATAACGTAGGCGAGGTCGGCCGCCGTGGGTCCCGGGCGTTGACGGGGGGCGGGGGTCGGGGAGGCGGCGGGGGCCGCAGGGTGTTCGGGTGCGGTGTCGGGGCTTTCGACGGCGGCGGGCTCGCGACCCGTGGCCGGTACGGGCGGTTCGGTGGTGGGTGCGTCGATCAGGAGGGCGGCGGCGCGGTGATCGGGGAAGCGGGCGAGCAGGTCCCGCTCGGTCAGCAGCACGTCTGCCGCGCAGTCGGCCAAGACCAGGGCCAGGCGGGCCGGCGGGTGTTCGGGGTCGAGGGGCAGGTAGGCGCCACCGGCCCGTAGGACACCGAGGAGGGCGATCGGCAGCGCCTCGCTGCGACGCACGCACACCGCGACGAGCGTGCCCGGGCCGACGCCCGTGGCCCGCAACCGGTCGGCCGTCGCCTCCACGGCGCTGTAGAGCTGCGCGTAGGTCAGCGTGCGCCCGTCGTAGCGCACCGCGGGCGCGTTCGGGGTGCGGACGACCTGCGCGGCGAACATCGCCGGCAGGGTGGTGGCCGGCTCCACCACGGTGGTGTCGTTCCAGCCGATCAGGACGCGCTCGCGTTCCTCGGCGTCCAGCAACGCGAGCCGGGACAGGGGGGTGTCCGGATCCGCGACGATCGCCCGGAGCAGGGTCAGGTAATGACCGGCGATCCGCTCGACCGCGTCGCGGGCGAGGCCGCGCGGCGCGAACACCAGGCTCAGCGCGAGCCGGTCGGGATCGTCGAGCAGTTGCAGGTGCAGGTCGTTGCGTGCGGCGTGATTGGACATCGTCCACTCGACCGAGGCCCGGACCCCGGTGAATCCGGGAACCTCGGTGCGCCGTCGATAGCTCATCGACACCGGAGCCAACGCGGCGCGGGGGCTGAGCCCCGTGACGACGCGGCCCAACGGAACGTCCCGCAGGCGGTACAGCTCGCGCAGATCGGCGCGCAGCGCCCGCACGAAGGCGCGGAACGGTTCGCGCGTCGCCGGCCGGGTGCGTACGGGCAGTTCGTTGACGAAGCAGCCGATCCTCTCCCGCGTGGCCGCCGTACGGGTGCCCAGGTCGATCGCGACCGTCGGGTCCTCGTTGCCGTAGCGCAGGAGCAGGACGTGCAGGGCCCCGAGCAGCAGCTCGAAGGTGCTGACGTGCAGCACCTCTGCGGTGCGGGCGAGGTCGGCGCGCAGGACGTCGTCCACGAGGATGTCGACGGTGTCGCCGAGGGTGGCGCCGCGCGTGAGGGAGGCGGCGCCCGCGGCGTGGTCGGCTGCGAGGCCGGGGAGGATCGCGGCCGCCGGCTCGGTCGGTAGGTCGGCGAAGCGGGCGCGGGCGGCGACGAGTTCGGTCTCGGTGGGCTCGGCGGGCTCGGTGTGCGCGTGGTCCGGGCGGGCCGGCTCGTCCGACGGGGGGTTCGGGTACGGGGCTTCGCTCGGCGTCGGGCCCGGATCGGTGCCGTGCGCGAACGCGTCGTAGAGGTGGGCGAGTTCACGGATCAGGATGTCCTTGGATCCGCCGTCGAAGGCCGCGTGGTGCGCGACCGTCAGTAGCACTCTGCGATTCGGTGCCAGGGTGATCAGGGTGAAGCGCACCAGTGGGCCCGCAGTCGGGTCGAAGGGGCGGACGGTCTCCTGATGGACCACCCGCCGCTCGGCCGCCTCCGGGCCGTCGGTGGACGCAGCGGTGAGGTCCACGTGGTTGATTCGCGGCTCGGTCGCCGCCGGTACCAGCCACAGGCCGCCGTCCTCCTCACGCAACGCGCTGCGCAGGACGGGGTGTCGCTCGGCCACGGCTGCGCAGGCGCGCTCCAGGGCGGTGATGTCGAGGGCACCCTCGAAGCGGATCGCGAGCGGCATGTGGTTCGCGGTGGCGGCCAGGCCGCCACGCTCGGTGAACCACATCCCGTGCTGGGTGGGCGTGGCACGGAACCGGTGCGAAGGTCTCGCCGGCTCCGCTGTCGATGGTGGTCCCTGCTCTTGGCGGGTCTGGGGCATGGTCAGCTCTCCACAGAGGTCGGCGCGGACACGAGGACGGCCGGGACGGGGCCGGGCACTGCTTCGTCGAGGTGATCGAGCGTGCGGACGCAGTTCGTGACGAAGGACTGCCCGAGGGCCTCGACGTCGGCCTGCTCGAACGCGCACGCGTTGTACAACAACCAGCCGTCGATGGAACCGTCCGGCTTCTCGGACAGGGCCAGTTCGGGCACACCCAGGTCCGGCAGGCCCCCGGGCGTCGGCCACTCGGCGTCCAACTCGCGCGGCAGCTCGAACGGTTCGGACAGCAGACCGAGAAAGTGCGCCCGGTTGGTCCAGCTCTCGTAGCGGACCCAGGCGGCGTCCGGGAACCGGGGGTAGAACTCCGCGAACGGATAGGACTGGTGCTCGCTCGCCGCCAGCGCCGCACTGCGGACCCTGGCGAGCAGTTCGTCGGGACGCGGCGAACCGCTCAGATCCACCCGGATCAGCAGCGACTGCACCAGGCAGCCCACGATCGCCTCGGACCCCGGCTGGGACCTGCCCGGGACGGGGGACATCACCACGATGTCCCGTACCCCGGAGTGGGTGGCCAGGACGTCGGTCCAGCAGGCCGTCGCCAGCATGAACGGCGTCGCCGACCACGCGCGCGCGAGCGCCCGCAGCCGCTCGACCACATCGGCGCCGAGGGTGAAGCGGACCGCGCCGCTGTGCAACCGCGTGGTGTGCGCGCGTCCCGGGAAGGGAACCGTGTGCGCGGGTGCGCCGGCCAACGTTTCGGTCCAGAACCGCCGGGTCCGCGGCCACTGCGCCCGGGCCTGGGTCACCTGCTGGGAACAGGTCAGCGCGAGCGGCGCCAGCGGATTGGCCCGCCCGGAGCGGAACGCCGAGTAGACGAGCGCGAGTTCGCGGAGCAGGATGCCCATCGACCAACCGTCGAAGACCAGGTGGTGCACGGCGAGGACGAGCACGTGGTCCTCGGCGTCGAGTTCGATGAGCAAGGCTCGGACCAGCGGGCCGTGTTCGAGGTCCCAGTACCGCTCCCGATCGACGCGCGCGTATCGGTGCGCGAACTCCTCCCGCTCGGCCGCGGTTGCCCCTTCGGCGCGAACCCGGACCACCTCGGGCGGGAGCTTCGCCAGCACGAAGGCCAGCGTCTCGCCGTCCGACGTGCCGTTTGTTCGGGCGTTCGTCTCGCCGTTCGTCTGGCCGTTCGCCTCGCCCTCCGACTCGCCGTTCGTATTGCCGCGCGATCGGCGGAAGACGGTGCGCAGGGCCTCGTGCCGGTGCACGATCTCGGCCAGGGCGTCGTGGAACACGTCCGGGTCGAACGTGTCGGTGATCCTGATCGCGGCACTCACCGGGCCGACGTCGCGCGGCTCGTCGGTCGCGTACATCCAGACGAAGAAGTTCTCCTGCTGCGAGCTGAGCGGGACGCGATCGCTCTCGGGGCCGGGGCCGGGGCCGGGGCCGGGGTCGGGGCTGGGGCCGGGGTCGGGAGCTGGGCCGGTGCCGGTGCCGGGTTGCTCGGGCCCGAATGCCGATGCCGGTGACGTCGGTTCGCGCGCGGGCGTTCCTTGGCGCGCTGCTTCTTCGGCTGCTCCCTCGGCTGCTCCTTCGGCTGCTTCCGCGGTTGTTCGTCCGGCTGTTCGTTCGGCCGACTGTGGCGCCGCCTCGATCCATTCGGCCTGCGCCCCGAGCCGTGGCAGGTCGAACGGAAGTGACGTCGGGACGTCGATCGCGAAGGTGTGGCCGGCCAGCGCGGCGAGCCGGGTGGCCTTGAACGAGTCGCCGCCCAGGACGAAGAACTCGTCGTTCGGACCCGGGGGCGCGATCTCCAGAACCTCGGCCCACAGTCGACTCAGGGTGACCTCGGTCGGGGTGCTCGGCGCGGTCGCATGCGCCGGGGCGGCCACGGTGGCGAGCAGCGCCCGCAGTTCGGTCTTGACGACCTTTCCGGCAGCGTTTCGCGGCAGGGTGTCCAGGACCAGGAACCGGGTCGGGATCTCTTCGCGCGCCAGCCGTGAGCGCAGGAAGTCCCGCAGGTCGTCGGGCGACGTGCCGGGGTCCAGCACGACGGCCGCCGCCGGCATCGCGCCCATCGCCGCGTGCGGTACGCCGAACGCCGCGGCCTCGACGACCGCCGGATGTTCGTACAACGCGGCCTCGACGGCGAGTGTGGAGATCTTGAACGCGCCGGAGGTGACGAGATCGCTCTCGCGGTCGATCACGTACAGGTAGCCCTCGGCGTCGAGCCGGCCGAGATCGCCCATCCGCACCCAGCCGTCGCGGAACACCTTGGTGCTCGCGGCCTCGTCGCGATGGTAGGCGCGTGGCGTAGTCGGCGACCGCAGCCAGATCTCGCCCGGCACGCCGATGGGCAGCGGGTCGCCGTCCTCGGTCAGCACGCGCAGGTCGTCGCCCAGGACGGAGCGCCCCACCGAACTCGGCCGATCGGGGTCGAAGACCATCGTGGTCTGTGCGGGGGCGGCCTCGGTGGAGGTGTAGGAGTTGACGATCGTGGCGTGCGGAAAGGCGGCAGTCAGCGCGACGGCCGTCGCGGGCGGCAGGGCGGCGGCGGTCGATCCGAGGAGCAACAGGTCGCCGACGTCGTGTCGCGTGGTCGCGCCGGAGCGGACCAGTTCGCCGGCCATCGCGGGCACCACGAAGGCGGTGCCCACCCGGTATTCGGCGATCAGCGCGCAGAATTGTTCGGCCTCGAACGTGGGTACGCAGATGGCGGTGGGCGCTGCGGAGAGCGCGGTGAGCAGCATGGTCTGACCGGCGTTGGTGCCGATCGGGAACGCGTGCAGAAAGTGCCGCGAGTGCGCCAACGGGCGGCGACGCGGCGCCGGTTCCAGGCCGAAGGTGAGATTGGCGTGGGTCGCGGCGACTCCCTTGGGAGTACCGGTGGTACCGGAGGTGTAGAGGATCTGCGCGAGGTCGTCGGCTTGGGGTCCGGTGCGCCGGGCCGGAGCCGTATCGGGCCCGAACGCCGGCCCGTGGCCGACCAGTTCGTGCGGCTGGGCACTCCACGCCGGCCCGGCGGGCAGCTCGATCCACGCGCCGTGGACGACCCCGACGGCGGCACAGTGGGCGAGGATCGCCCCGGTGGTGATCGGCGCGAGGCGCTCGGGGATCGGTACCGCGACCGCGCCGATCTGTTGGACCGCGCAGTAGGCGACCGCGTAGTCGATCCACTCCGCCCCGGAGAAGCACAGCGCGACGCACTCTCCCGCGCCGACGCCCCGGGCGCGCAGACCGTGCGCGAGCGTGTCCGCGCGTTCGGCCCAGGCCGCGAAGGTCAGTCGGTCGTCGGCCGCACCCGGCACGAGAATCGCCGTCTTGCCCGGCTCGGTGCTGACGCGGGCCGCCAGTAGGGCCGGGACGGTTCCGGCGGCCGTCACGGTGTCGTCCGGCGCACGGACGATGCTCGGCACGCGGACGATCCTCGACGTGGGGACGGCCCGTGAGGTGGATGCGGGGACGACCCGCGACGCGGGGTATGGGTTTTCGGGCATGGACGAGGTGCGCGCATGCTGATCTCCGGGGATGTGGCGAGTGCCGAATACACGAGGTGCATGGGCGACTTCGGCCCATGCTCAAGGCGGACATGCCGTGCGCAAACGGACCGATACAGCCATGGAGCGATGGCCGCAGCGGTCTGGACCAAGACTGCCAATGGTTTAGACCAATAACAAGAGCTTGTCGGCAACACGGATCGGTTCGAACGGATCGGTCACACCGGAACGACCTCCGGCTTTTCGCGCAGGCAACGCGAACTTGGGCGCCCGTTCACGTAGTTGCCGAAATGGGGCCTCGGCTCCGTCCCCGTCACAGAGCCTGCGGCCCCCGGCCGACTCGCGCCGTCGGCCGAAGTTCGGCGCATCAGGCCCCTGAAGACCGCATTTCGTCGACTCGGTCGGGAAGGCGGCCGATGCCACCGATCATGCCCAGGCCCGCGTAGGCCGCTTCGTCGGTCACCGGCCGGTCGGGGCGCCATCGGGGGAGGAAGACGACACCGGGCTCGACCAGGTCCGTCCCCGTGAAGAAGTCCTCGACCGTCGCCCGGCTGCGAAAACGTCCACTGCCCAGGGTCGCCAGGAAGACCTTCTCCAACTCCCGTCCCTCGGGCGTCGAATCGGAGAAGTGCGTGATGAAGAGGAAGCTGCCCGGCGCCAGCGCGTCCCGGTACTCGCGCACCAGGCGCGCGGGTTCGTCGGCGTCGGCGAGATGGTGGAGTACCGCGACCAACAGCAGGCCCACGGGCCTGGTGAAATCGAGGAGTTGGACGACGTCGGGGTGAGTGAGCACCTTGTGCGGCTCACGTACGTCGGCGGTGACGACTCGGGTCCGATCGTCGTCCGCCAACAGGGCCCTTCCGTGCGCGACCACGATCGGATCGTGGTCGACATACGCCACCCGCGCCTGCGGATTCGTCTCCTGGGCAACCTCGTGCGTGTTGCGCACGGTCGGCAGGCCGGAGCCGAGGTCGAGGAACTGGTCAACCCCTCGGCCGGCCAGGTAGCGAACCCCACGTTCGAGGATCGCCCGGTTCAGCATGGCCCCGGTGCGCGCGTTGGGCATCACCGTCAGCACCCTGTCGGCGATCGCGCGATCGACGGCGAAGTTGTCCTTACCGCCCAGGATCGCGTCGTAGACCCGGGCCGCGCTGGGCTTGTCGACGTCGATCCCGGTCGGCGCCCAATCGGTGGTCGGGTCCCCGGGTATCCCCGAGTCGGTGGTCGTAGGGACCTGCCACTCGTCGGCCACGCTTCCTCCTGAAGACATTTGACGACGTGCTCCACCGGGTGGGCACCTCGTGCGCAGGAGCGTATCGATTGGACTGGACCATTGCACCGACTTCGGCCGGTCGGACGGTTGAAAACCTTCGGCGGGCATGGGGAGGGGACGGGGGCGGGGACGGGGACGGGCACGGGTGGGACCACGGGTTGAGGCGCGGG
>NZ_WWJX01001010.1 GCF_009865215.1 Streptomyces sp. SID3343
GAGCACGTCGACGGCGGTCTGCTGCGCCAACTCGTGATCGAGTCGGGTGCCCGGCTGCGGATCAACCTGACCTCGACCGTGGACACCGTCGTGGTGATGCCGGGCGCGCAGAGCGACCCGCGGATCGCGCGGGCCGCGGCGCTGCGCGTCGAGTGCGTGACCGAGGCGCAATGGCGCGACGCGATCAGCCGGACGCCGCCCCCGGCCCGCGGCACCGGTGGCAACCTGCCGCGCGGCGGCACGGTCGACCTGCCCGGCGGCGCGACCCCGGGGCGGTGGACGCTCAACGCGTCGTGGGCGTGGGAGCGGCCCGACGAGGACATCGACATCGTCGCGTTCCTGCTGGACGAGCACGAACGGGTGCGCGTCGATGCCGACTTCGTGTTCTGGAACCAGCCCGCCACCCCGCTGGACACGGTCGCCCTGGACGCGTCGGGTCCCGCCGAGCAGACCGTCACGCTCGAACTGGACGTCCTGCCGCGTGACATACATCGCGTCGTGATCGCGGCCGCGGTCGACGGCGACAGCACGTTCGAGGCCGTCGGGCCGATCGAGATAGACGTCGCGCCGTTCGAGAAGACGTCGTTCGTGCGCTCGGTCCTGGACGCCGCGACAGTCGAACGGGTGTTGCTGCTCGGCACGTTCTATCGGCGCGGTCAGGGGTGGAAGTTCCGTACCGAAGGCCAGGGCTACGAGTTCGACCTCGCCGGTTTGGCCGCCTCGTACGGCGTCGACATCGCATAGTCGGCCGACGCCGACCGAGCGGTAACCGGACCGCGATTCGGCGCGCGGGCGGCGGGGTGGTTTGCTTGACCCGGCCGACAGCAACCGAGGGCAAGGAGTGGTCATGGCGCAGGTCAGGGCAACCGCACACACGACCGTGGCGGCGGAACCGGAAGCGGTTTTCGCGGCGGTGGCGGACTACGCGGACGTGCGGCCCAAGCTGCTCACCGAGCACTTCTCCGAGTACGACGTGCGCGAGGGCGGCAAGGGCGCCGGGACGGTGGCGCACTGGCGGTTGCAGGCCACGAGCAAGCGGTCGCGCGACTGCCTGGTGACGGTGACCGAACCGGCCGCCCTCACCCTGGTCGAGACCGACGCCAACTCGTCGATGGTCACCACGTGGACCGTCTCACCGGCCGGCGCCGGCAGCCGGGTCGAGATCGTCACGGTGTGGAACGGAGCCGGCGGTATCGGCGGATTCTTCGAGAAGACCTTCGCGCCGTCGGGGCTCAAGCGCATCTACGACGGCGTGCTCGCCAAGCTGCCCGAGGCGCTCTGACGACAGTCACGTTACGTCACGTGACGCCACGTCACGCCCGGACCGGCACCCGCGCACGTCGCGGGTGCCGGCGCGGGGGCGCCGGCGGCCCGCTCACGTGAGCAGCGAGCCTGCGCCGATGCCGAGCGCCGTGGCCGACACCAGGCCGAAGAAGCCGACCCACACCGCGCCCGGCACCCGGGTCAGATCCGCGAGCTGATCGGCGTCGGACCACGGTGCCCGGCCCCGGGAGCGCATCTGCTGCAACTCGACCACCGGACGGGTGCCGGCCACCAGCAGGAACCACACCAGCAGATACGCGAACGCCGCCTGGATCCGGGCGCCGGCGAGCCACGAGATCGCGAAGATCACGCCACCGGTCAACAGCAGGACGAACGCGCCGAACCAGTTGCGTATCGCGATGAACATCAACGCCAGGAACAGCAGGGCCACCCACAACACCATCGTGATGTGCGAGCCCGCCAGCAACGCCGCCCCACCCGCGCCCAGCAGCGACGGCGTGATGTATCCGGCCGCCGCGGTCAGCACCATGCCCAGGCCGGTCGGCTTGCCCACCGACACGGTCACCCCGGACGTGTCCGAGTGCAGCCGGATGCCCGACAATCGGCGCCCACTCAGCAGCGCGACCATCGCGTGCCCGCCCTCGTGCGCGATCGTCACGATCGTTCGCAGTGGCCGCCAGGTCGGCCGGTACAGCACCACCACGACCGCCACCGCGCCGGTCACCAGCGCGAGCCAACTCGGCGGATCCGGCTGAGTGCCCACCACCCGGTCCCACAGTTCCTGCAACGACACCGTGTCGACGCTGCTCACGCCGCCCCTCTCGTTCAACCCTGACCCCGATCCCCGGCTCGAACGCTACCGTTCGGGTGCGGCCGAAAGGCCGGGTGTTCCGGACCCGTGACCGTACTGTCGACAAGGTCGGGCCGCAGTGTCGGGTCGCAGTGTCGGTCGCCGTGTCGGGCCGGAGTGTCGGGTCGCAGTGTCGGTCGCGGTACGGACGAGCGAACGCGCGGGGGGTGGAAACCGATCCGGGGCAGGCCCGGGGGAGTTCCGGGTGCCGGTTCGCGGTGCGTTCGCGGTCAGCCGTCGATGTCGCGCAGTCGAGTCGCCTGGCCGCCCGCGTCCCCGCTTTCGCGGCGCAGGTCGTCCGCGTTGAAGTGCCGGCCCGACACCTCGACCCGCACCCCGCCGCCGAGAACGAGCCGGTCGCTCGCGGTCAGCACCACCTCCGCGTCGACGGTGAGCCGCCGACCCGGTTCGTAGCCCACCCCGTTCCAGCGCTCGATCTCGGTGCCGTTGGAGGATCCCAGGTCGACTGCGACGACGTGCTCGCCCGCCCTGCCGTGCTCGAAGCGCAGCAGTACGTGCTGACGGCTGACATAGCGCACCGCGTCGCCGAACCGCTGCTGTCGGCTGCCGAGGTTGTAGCCGTTGACGATCCGGCCGCGCCCGAGCACGAGGTTCGTCCCGAGTTCGAGCGGAACACGCTCGATGGAGTGGCCGTCGGCGTGGTCGCTCAGGCTCACCTGCCGGGTCTGCCGGCGCTCGCCCAGCGGTTCGAGTTCGCCCGCGCACCCGGGGCATACCGCCCGCGCGCCGGCGTCCACCCGGGGCCACACCGGGAGTTGACCGGCCCACATCCGCGCGTACAGGCACACCGCGTCGACACAGCGCCAACGGGTGTTCATGATCTCCAGGTGCCGGACCGGGTCGAGCCGCTTCTCGCGGAACTCCTTGATCTCCTCGGCGCGGGAAATCCGTTGGTGGTGCTCGGCCTTGATCCCGCGCGGGACGAAGCGCACCCCGTCGGCGTCCTGCGCCCAGTAGTGGAAGCGTTGCGGATGGCGATCGATCCACGGGTGCAGGCGGCGGAAGTCCAGGAAGTGGTCACCGCTGAGCACGTGCAGTGCGTCCTCGTGGGCCCGGTCGAGCACCAGCGTGTCGGCGACCGGCCGCAGCGACATCTCGCGCCGGGCCACCATCCGCTGGATGGTGCGCTTGTCGGCGGCGTCCACGGCATGCAACAGGGCCTTGTCCGCGACGAGTTCGATCCTCGCGTCGGCGCCGTGCGACGCCCGCCACGCGGTCACGACGGCGTCGAGCCGATCGAGATAAGGCCCCTTCGCGCCGAGCGGATACAAATCCTCGGAGTGACACACATTGGCCACGTCCACGATCGCGTCCCACACACCGTCCCCCTGCCGACGAGCCGTCGAACCCTTCCTATCCGAAACCCGGGCGGCGGCGCAGCGGTTCGGACGCGCGGGCGGTTCGTACGGTTCGGGCAGCGGGTCCGCGGGGTCAGGGGCGAGGGCAGGGATGCCGGGGGGCAGGGTGCGCGCGCAGGGGACAGGGTCAACGGCTGGGCAGGATCAGCAGTTCGTCCGTGCCCGGGCGTTTCATGACGTCGACGGGATGGCCGTACAGCTCGGACAGCAGCGGCGCCGTGCAGACCTCGGCCGGGGCGCCGCACGCGACCAGTCGACCCCGGGCCATCAGCGCGATCCGGTCCGCGTAGGCCGCGGCCAGGTTGAGGTCGTGCAGCACGATCACCACGGCGTCGCCCTTGCGGGCGCGGGCTCGGGCCAGGCGCAGGACGTCCTCGGTGTGCTTGAGATCCAGGGCCGCGGTGGGCTCGTCGAGGAACAGCACGGGGGCGCCCTGTGCGAGGACGCGCGCGAGCGAGACGCGCGCTCGCTCGCCGCCGGACAGCGACGGGTAGGCCCGCTCCAACAGGTGCGAGACGTCGGTCTCGGCCAGGCATCGGGCGACGATCTCGTCCTCGGACTCCTCGTACGCCAGGCCCGCGTGCGGGGCCCGGCCCATCCGTACCACCTCGTCCACGGTGAACGGGAAGGACAGGGTCACCGCCTGCGGCAACACGCCGCGACGCAGCGCGAGTTCGCGTTGCGAATAGTCGGCGATCGGTCGATCGGCGATCCTGACCAGGCCGTGATGCGGCGTCAGGTCACCGGTGAGCAACCCGAGCAGGGTCGACTTGCCGGCGCCGTTGGGGCCCAGGACGGCCACGATCTCGCCGTGCCGAACGGTCAGGGAAACGCCGTCGACGAGGTTGCGGCCGTTGATCGCGTAGCCGACGTCCTCGGCCTCGACGCCGACCGAGCCGAACTCGCGCGCCGTGTCGATCGCGACGGTTCGGGTACGGGAGAGCAGTCTCATCAGGCCCAACCTCCTTGCCGAGAGCGGGTCCTGCGCAGCAGCCACAGGAAGAACGGTGCACCGATCAGCGCGGTGAGCACGCCGAGCGGTACCTCCTTGGGAACGGCGACGGTGCGCGCGGCCAGATCTCCGCCGACCGTCACGAGCGCGCCCAGGACCGCGCTCGCGGGCAGCAGCAGCCGGTGTCTGGGCCCGGCGATCAGCCGGATGATGTGCGGAACGACCAAGCCCACGAAGGTGATCACGCCGGCCGCGGCGACCGCCGCGCCGACCAGTACGGCGCTGAGCGTGACCACGATCAGGCGCACGCGCTCGGTGTCCACGCCCAGGTGTCGGGCGCCGCGTTCGCCCAGCGCCATGATGTCCAGGGCGCGGGCGTAGCGGGGCAGGATCAGCAGGCCCACGATCGCGAACGGGGCGAGTGCGCCGATCACCTTCCAGCTCGCACCGCCCACGCTGCCGAGGTTCCAGAAGGTGATGCTGCGCAGTTCGGCGTCGTCGGCGACGAACGTGAACAGGCCGATCGCGGCCCCGGCCAGCGCGTTGATCGCGATGCCGGTCAGCACGAGCGTGACCACCTCGGTGCGGCCGTTGGAGCGGGAGAGCAGGTACACGCCGAACGTGGTGATCAGACCGCCCGCGAACGCGAACGCGGTCACCGTCCACGAGCCGAACGTCGAGACGCCGAGCACGATCGCGCCCACCGCGCCGAGCGCCGCGCCCGAGGACACGCCGATCACCCCGGGCTCGGCCAACGGGTTGCCGAACACACCCTGCATCGCGGCCCCGGCGCAGCCCAGACACGCGCCGACCAGTACGCCGAGGACCACGCGCGGGAAGCGGATGTTCCACAGCACGGCCTCGTTGGCCTGGGACACGTGCCCGACGTCGAGGCCGAGGTGGTGCATGATCGACGACAGCACCTCGCCGGAGGGGATGTCGAGCGCGCCGCTGCCCGCGGACACCACACACACGGCGAGCAGGCCGAGCAGGAGCACGGGCATCAGCCACCGACCGTGCCGGCGCGGCGCGGCGGGCTCGGAGACGGCCACTGCCGCAGCCGCAGCGACAGCGACGGAATCGGTACCGCCTCCGTTGCCCGTGCCGCTCGTGCCGCTCGTGCCGCTCGTGCCGCTCGTGCCGCCCTTGCCGCCGACGTCGGCGGTCGCGGCGCGCGTGGGCTCGCCCGTATCGTCGCCCTTCGGCTCCTGACGACCCGTCACCGTGGCCACGCTCTTCCCCACCCTGTCGTTCCGAAGCCCCGTCGTCGCACAGCCCCGGGCGGGGCGACGCGGCGACGGGGCGGCACCGCCGCGGCCGATCGCCGCGGTGTTCGTTCCCGGTCCGTCGCGGCTACTTGTGCAGCAGGTCCACGAGCTTGTCGAGCGCCACGCCCGTGGTCGGGCCGCCGCTGCCGAGTTCGAGGTCGTCCATCGCCACGACCTTCCTGTTCTGGCCGGCCGGGGTCTGCGCGACGCCCGGCAGCTTCAGCACGCCTTCGACGCCGCCGACCGATTCAAGACCCTTTTGGAACACGAGGATCACGTCGGGCTTGGCCGCGACCATGGATTCGGGGGTCAGCGCGCCGGACATCTCGATGCCCAACTCGGTGCCGGTGTCGATGCCGCCGGCGGCGGTGATCATGCTGTCGGGGCCCAGGCCCTTGCCGCCGATCTGGTACAGGTTGGCCTGACCGCGGATGTACAGGAACGCCACGCGCGGCTTGGTGGTGGCCTGCGCGCCCTTGGCCTTCGCGGTGGCGATCTCGCCGCTCGTCCGGTCGGCGAGCGTCTTGCCCTTCTCGGGCACGCCGAGCGCGGTGGCGATCGCCTGGATGCGGGTCAGCGCGTCCTCGGGCTTGCTGCTGTCGGGGACCAGCACGACCGGGACGCCGGCCGACTTGAGCTGGTCGATCGCGGTGCGCGGACCCACCGAGGCGCTGCCGATGGCGACCGTGGGGCGCTGGGCGAGGATGCCCTCGGAGTTGAGAGAACGCGAGTTGCCGAAGGTGGGCTTGCCCTTGCTCTCCGGCAGCACCGCGCCGGACGTGTCCACGCCGACCACGCTCTCGGCGAGGCCCAGTGCGTACACGGTCTGCGCGATGTCACCGCCGAGCGGGACGATGCGGCTCGCGTCCTTGACGGTGACCTTGCCCAGCGTGGTGTCCACGGTGGCGGGCAACGCCGCCGCCGGCGCGCCGGGCTTGTCGGACTTGGCGTCGGACTTCTTGTCGCCGTCGCCTCCGCAGGCCGTGGCGAACGCCGTGATCGACAGGACGGCCGCGGCCACCTTCAGGGTTGTACGACGCAAGCGCATCAGGCGGCCTTTCGAGCAGCACGAGGTGGTAAGGCAAGCCTTCCCTGGTTTCTCCCCGCAACCTAAAGGTAAGGCTTCCCTAACTTCAAGCCCAAGAGGCGTGCACAACCTCACAGGTCTTCTTTAAAAGCCGGCTCGCGAAGCACCACTTTTCCTCCCCCGCTTCGCTCC
>NZ_WWJX01001011.1 GCF_009865215.1 Streptomyces sp. SID3343
AGCAGACACGTGCACGCGGCGTCGTACTTCCTGATGCCCGAACTCGCCCGCGCACTCCCGGACCTGCTGGGCACCGCCCGCGCCCACGGCGCCGGTACGTCGCTCGACACCAACGACGACCCCATCGGGCGCTGGGATCCCGTCGGCATCGCCGCGGTACTGCCCGTCGTCGACATCCTGCTGCCCAACGCGCGAGAGGCCCTGGCCCTGGCCGGCCTCGACGCCGGCGGCGCACCGGAGGAAGCGGCGCAACGGCTGGCCGCGCACGGGCCGTTGGTGGTGGTCAAGAACGGCGACGAGGGTGCCTTCGCGCACGACGGCCACACCCTGCTGCGCACCCCCGGCATCCCCGCGCAACCGCGCGACACGGTCGGCGCCGGCGACAGTTTCAACGCCGGGTACCTCGCCGCGATCCTCGCCGGCGAACCCCGCGACCGGGCCCTGGACATCGCCGCCGCATGCGGCGCGCTGTCCACCGCGGCCCACGGCGGCACCCCCGCCCAACCCACCTGGGACGAAGCCCTCGCGGCCCTCGCGGCCGTCACCCGCAACGGAAAGAACCAGCGATGACCACCACCAAGATCGTATTCGTCGGCGCCGGCAGCGTCGTCTTCACCCAGGGGCTGTTGGCCGACATCCTCGCCTTCCCGGAACTGCGCGACGCGCACATCGCGTTGCACGACATAGACGCCGAACGACTGGCCACCGCACAGGGCGCGGCCCGCCTGATCGCGAACGACCTGAACGCGAACCCGCGGATCACCACCCACCTGGACCGGCGCGAGGCCCTCGAGGGCGCGCAGTTCGTCATCAACATCATCCAGGTCGGCATGCGCGAGGCCACCAGGACCGACTTCGACGTACCCGCCCACTACGGCCTGCGCCAGACGATCGGCGACACCCTGGGCATCGGCGGCATCTTCCGCGCGCTGCGCACCTTCCCGGTGCTGCGAGCCCTCGGCGAGGACATCGCCGCGGTGTGCCCCGACGCGTGGCTGCTCAACTACACCAACCCGATGGCGATGAACATCCAGTACCTGACCCAGGCCACCGGACTGACCCGGGTCGTGGGACTGTGCCACTCGGTGTTCTGGACCACGCACGGCCTGGCCGAGATGCTGGACATCCCGCACGAGGAGATCGACTACCGGGCCGCCGGCGTCAACCACCAGGCCTGGGTGCTGCGCTTCGAGCACAACGGCGAGGACCTGTACCCGCGGCTCGACGCCCTGATCGAGAAGGACCCGCAACTGCGGCGCCGGGTACGCGTCGACATGTACCGTCGCCTCGGCTACTACCCGACCGAGACCAGCGAGCACTCCAGCGAATACGTGCCGTGGTACCTGCACCACGACAGCGAGATCGACCGGCTGCGCCTGCCGGTCGGCGCCTACCTCGACATCGTGGACGAGAACATGGCCGCCTACGAGGAGACCCGCCGCGCGCTCGCGAACGGCGAACCGGTGCCCGTCGAGCCCACCATGGAGTACGCGCCGCAGATCATCCACAGCATCACCACCGGGACCCCGCGCACGATCTACGGCAACGTCCCCAACCGCGGCTTGATCGACAACCTGCCCGCCGAGGGAATCGTCGAGGTTCCGTGCCTGGTCGACGCGTTGGGCGTACAACCCACCCGGGTCGGCGCGCTCCCGCCGCAGTGCGCGGCGCTCAACCGCGCGTACCTGAGCGTCAACGACCTCGTCGTGCGGGCCGCCCTCGACGACGAGCCGCGCAACATCCGGCACGCCGCGATGGCCGACCCGGCCACCGCCGCGACGCTGCCCGTCGAACGGATCTGGGATCTGTGCGACGACATGGTGCGGGCCCACGCCGACCTGCTCCAGCCCGGGTTGCGGGCGACGCTGGGGCACTGACACCGGTGTCGGGGCCGGCGGTGGACCGCCGGCTCGCCCGCCCATCCGCGTGTTCCCGCCCTGGGGTTCGCGCGGGTGGGTCGGCGAGCCGGTGGTCCACCGCCGCCGGCTCCGGTCTGTCGAGTCTTTGTTCACTCTCCGTCGTGGGATGTCGCGAGCGGAGCGTGTCGCGAGCAGGCCGTGCCGCGAGCACGTCGTGTCGTGGGCAGGTTGTGTGGCGAGCACGTTGCCTGGTGAGCAGGCCGTGTCGTGACCACGTCGCGTCGTGAGCAGGTCGTATGGCGACTACGTTGCGTCGCGTCCGTGTCGGGCCGCGGCCTTGTCGAAACCGAGGAAATGATGAGCGAACTACGCGTCGGTGTCGTGGGCGTCGGTCAGCGCGCCGCCTTGGCGGTGCGGGCCAATATCCAAGGCGTGGCCCGAGTGGTGTCCTGCGCCGACCCCTCCCCGCGCGGCCGGGCCGACGCCGTCGCCCTCTTCGGGCCGCAGGTCGTCGTGCACACCGACCACCGCTCCATGCTCGACGACCGCCTCGATGCCGTCTTCGTACTCACCCCGGACGATCGGCACGTCGAACCCGGCCTCTTCTTCCTGGCCGCGGGGGTGCCCGTCTTCGTGGAGAAGCCGATGGCGATCACCGTGGAGGACTGCGACCGACTCCTGTCCGCCGCGCGGGAGTTCGGGACCCGGCTGTACGTCGGTCACAATTTGCGCCACCTGCCCGTGCTGCGCCGGATGCGGGAGATGATCGACGAGGGGTCGATCGGACGGGTTCGTTCGGTGTGGTGCCGGCACTTCGTCGGCCACGGCGGCGACTACTACTTCAAGGACTGGCACGCCGAACGCGCCCGGACCACCGGCCTGTTGCTCCAAAAGGGCGCACACGACCTGGACGTGATCCACTGGTTGGCCGGCGGCTACTCGCAGGACGTGGTCGCGATGGGCGACTTGGCCGTGTACGGGGACAATCCCCGGCGGCCGTCCGGCTCCGGCGAGTCGGGCCAAGCCGGCGGCGCGGACGCGGCTCGGGTGGGGGACTGGTTCGATCCCGACGTGTGGCCGCCGGCCGCGGTGACCGGGTTGAACCCGGTGGTCGACGTGGAGGACATCAGCATGATGCTCACCCGCCTCGACAACGGCGTGCTGGCCAGCTATCAGCAGTGTCACTTCACCCCCGACTATTGGCGCAACTACACCGTCATCGGCGACGAAGGACGCCTGGAGAACTTCGGCGACGGCTTGGAGGACGACCACCCGTCGGTGAGCCTGTGGAATGTGCGCCGGTCCGGCTATCGGCCCGACCCCGACCGCACCGAGCATGTCGTCGGCGCGGACGCGCCGCACGGCGGGGCCGACGCGGGGCTGGTCGCGGAGTTCCTGCGCTTCGCAGCCGAAGGCGGACCGACCGACACCTCCCCGGTCGCCGCCCGGCAGGCGGTGGCCGCAGGGGTCGCCGCGACCACGTCGCTGCGGGCGGGCGGGGTACACGTCGACGTGCCGCCGCTCGCGCCGGACCTCGTCCGATACTTCGCGGCCCACCAGGTCGAGGTACCCGGACCGTAGGCGGGCGGCCGGCTCGCGGCGGGTGCGGTGGCCGTGCGGCGGCCCGCGTTCCCGCTCCGCGTCGTGACGTCGATGGGGCTCGTGTCGCGTTTCTTCAAGCCGGTGGGCACGCGCCGTACGTACGGTCGGATCATGACCCAGGCAATCAGTGAACTGATCGACGGCGCGGCGGCCGAGGCGGTGCCCGTGGTGCGCGGCATCGGCGACGACGAACTCGACCTCCCGACGCCGTGCGCCGACTACACCGTGCGCGACCTTCTCAATCATCTCTTCCAGGTGGTGACGAACTTCCAGGCCCTCGCGGCCAAGCAGCCCGCCGACTTCGCCACCACGCCCGACTACCTGAAGGGCGACTGGCGCGGCCGGTTCGCCGAGGAGACAGCCAAGCTCGGCGCAGCGTGGGCGGCGCCGGACGCGGAACAGGGCGTCTCGGCGGGGATGGGCCTGCCCTCACGTATCGTCGGCAGCATGGCCCTGCTGGATGTGACCGTGCACGCGTGGGACCTCGCGCGCGCCACCGGCCGCGACTACGCACCCGACGAGCAGGGCATCGAACCGCTTTACACGCTGGTCGACACGATGTCGGCAACCGCTCGTGAGATGAACGTGTTCGGCGAGCCGGTGGCCGTCCCGGCCGACGCGTCCCGCTTCGACGGCCTACTGGCCGCCACCGGTCGCGATCCCCACTGGCGTCGCGAGCGCTCGGCCGGCTGACCCGAAGTTCGGCCGCCCTGGTTGTGGCGGTGGGCGCGGCGGGCTCGGATTCGGGTTCGGTTCGGGTTCCGGCTCGGTTCGCGTTCGGTCAGGTTCGCAGCCGGGTCAGGATCTCGCGGATGTCGTCGTGGGTGTTCGGGGCGTCGTCGGGCCGGCCGAGGCGGTGCCGTTCCCAGCGGATCGCGCCGATGTGGCGGGCACGATAGTAGAGCGCGCGGCGCGTGGCGGCGGGGGAGGTGTCCGCCGGGCCGTATGCGTCCCGGAAGGCGTCTCGTTCGGCGCCCTGTCGGCGGTCGGCCATGAAGACGGTCCAGTCGGCGGCCGGGTCGCCCCATGACGTGCGGTCGCAGTCGAACACGCCACTGATGGTGGGCTCGGCGGCCCGGGGGTCGATCATGACGTTGACCGTCCACAAGTCGCCGTGCAGCAGCCGGGGTTCGGTGATCTCGTCCAACAGCCGACGGTCCGCCGCGGCGGCGGCGGCCACCGCGCGCACGTCGGCGGCGGGCAGACCGGAGAGGTCCAGGTCGGTCGCGATGGCCTCCAGGGACGCGACGAGTGCGTCGCTCCACGTCGGATGCCCGGGCCCGGCGACCGGCCCGAACCGACACCCTCGCACCGAGTGGACGTCCTTCGCGATCACCCCCATTCGGCGAAAGAACGTGCCCCAGCCGGCCCGAGGGTACGCGGCGAGGCCGTCCCGCGCCGGAACGCCGTCGAGCAGGGTTTGGAACAGGTAGTCCCGGCCGACGATCCGGTGCGTGAAGTCGATCCCGAGCAGGCGCGGCAACAGCGGCGCGATCGGCGCGAGATAGGGCAGGCTCGCGTGTTCGTTGCGCATCAACTCGCGCTCGGCACACCCCTGCCGCCCCGGCTCGGGGGCGACGCGCAGGATCACCGGGCCATGCCGGTCCAGGTCCAGCCGATAGGTGCTGTTGTAGCCGCCGTTGCCCAGTTCCACGGCGGAGAGCACGTGGGTCCGTTTGCCGAGGACCCGAGCGCACATCGCCTCGATGTCGGCGGCGGTCACGGACTGCTGGAAGGCGTCACGGGCACGCTCGATCGGCCGAAATCGCATGCCCCTGCCTCCCGTTCCGGCCTTCGCTTTCCGTCCGCTCCTCGTCCTGCTCCCGCTGGCGGTTCCGCTCTCGCCCGGGTTTCGAGGAATTGTCGTCGGCAGGCCGTTCGTGGGCGATCGTAGTCGAGCCGAACCGGTCACCGAGGGCAATCGGAGATCCCGGAAGCCCGTGCCGACGCGCGAGTGAGGTTGCCTCCGCGAACTCCCTTTCCGCCGAGGCCCGGTCTCGTGCGGATCGAATGCGCCGACGACGTGAACCGGCGGGTGACGAGCCGCCGTTGACGTGCGCGGACTGGTCGGGGGCCGAGGGCAGACGTCGGGGCGGTGCCTCGTGGGTCCGGGCACGGTTCCACGACCGCCGACCCGGGGATCGGGTCGGCGGTCGTGGAGGAGCCCCGGGGCGGTGGTTCGGGGTGTTGTCGGTGCCCCGGGTCATCGGCTCGGAATCCCGACTGCCTCGGGCTTCGGTCCGGTCAGAAGGTGACGTCCGAGCAGGAGTAGAAGGCGTTCGACGTGTCGGCGACATCCCAGACGGCGAAGATCAGGGCCTTGCCGGTTCGACCGGCCGGGAGGGTACCGGTGTGCACGGTGTGTGCCGCGGGCTGCTTGCGGTTGTAGGGGACCGTCAGGAACGGCGTACTCTCCAGCGAGGCGCGGGTGAGCGTTTGGGTGGGGCTCCAACTGGGCTTGGTGACGTAGTAGCGGAACGACGTGGTCGAGTGCCGGGCCTCGATCTCCCAGTTGAAGTTGAACGAGGCACCGGAATTGACGTGAGTCGACGGCCAGTTGCCGTTGCGGGGGTTGTCGAGCGGCGCCCAGCGGGAGTCGCCTCCCGCGCACAGTTCGCCGTCTACGGGCCCACCGGCCGGGTAGCCCTTCGGGCCCTCGACGCTCTGCGGTTCCCACTGGATGTCGCCACAGTTGCGGACCGTGCCGTCGCCGCACAGGGCGGAACGGCTGGGCGGGCTCGAAATGAACCCGTGGGCGGAGGCGGAGGAAGGCCACATGAGGGGGAGGGCGATGGCCGATGCGCTCAGCGTGGCCACAATGGTTTTCTTGCGCATGGTGCTTCTCCTCGTGAACGAAGTCGTGCCGGGACTGGCAGACTCGTCCGGAGCGCGGTCTCGAAGCCGACAAGCAGGTTTCGGAACTTGGCTTTCGAGTCGACGGGGACGTCGATTCCGGTCCGAACAGGCCGAGCGTGGAGCCACGCGGCTCGGGTGCGAGCCGCGCCGATGCGACCTGCGCGGGTCGCGTGCCTTCGTTGCCGGGAGCGCGTGTTCACGTTAAAAGGACTAGACCAATTTGGTCAATGGTTCGGGCTGCGGGATTTTGCCGCGTCGTCCGCGAATCGCCGGCCCATCGGTACGGCAATCGTGTCGTCACCAGCGGGAACGCCCGTGGGGCGAGGGCAGCGACGAGGCACGGGCCGCCTCGAACATTGCCCCCCAACGACAACCTCGTACGACGACCTACGGCAAACCTCGTACGACGACCCCGCACGGACGAGTCCCGCGGGTCAGGTCAGGGTCGCCGCCATGCGCTCCACGGCATCCGCGACCCGCTCGGGCGAAGTACCCAGGTTGAACCGGGCGAAGCCGCGCCCGGGCGGACCGAACGTCGGCCCCGACGAGAGCGCGACCCGGCCGCGTCGCAGAAACGCCTCGGCCGGGTCGTCGCCCAGCCCCAGCGCCCGACAGTCCAGCCACGCGAGGTAGGTCGCGCGCGGTGGGACGTAGACCACCTCGGGCAGCCGCTCCGCGAGCAACGTGCCCAACAGCAGCCGATTGGCGTCCAGGCCCGCCAACAGGGCGGACAGCCACTCCCCGCCCTCGGTGAACGCCCTTTCCGAAGCGAGCACGCCGAAGTGCCCGGCGCCCGCGCTGACTTCCTCGTGGATCCTGGCGACCTCGCTTCGCGCGGCTTCGCCCGGCACCGCGAGCGCCGCCTTGAGCCCCGCGAGATTCCACGCCTTCGACGCCGAGCACAGCGTGATCGAGCGCGCCGCGGCCGTGGCGTCGAGCGACGCGAACGGTGTGTGGGTCGCCTCCGGATAGGTGAGCGGGGCGTGGATCTCGTCCACGACGACCCGCACGTCGTATCGGTCGGCGAGCCCCGCGACGGCGGCCAGTTCGTCGGGGGTGAGCACGATGCCGGTCGGGTTGTGCGGGTTGCACAACAGGTAGGCGTCGGCACCGGCGGCGAAGTCGCGCTCCAACCGGTCGAGATCGAGGCGAAATCCGTCCGGGCCGAAGGCGAGCGGACTCTCCACCACGTGCCGGCCGACCCGCTCGAGCCAATAGAAGAACGGCGGATATCCCGGCGTGTTCACCACGACGCGCGCGCCCGGCTCGGTGACCAGGGTCAGCGCCTCGACGATGCCCGACATCACATCCGGCACCAGGCGCATGGCGGCGGGGTCGGGCCGCCAGCCGTAACGCCGGTCGGCGAATCCGGCGAACGCCTCCGGCAGACGCCCCGCGACCGGGTAGCCGGTGTCACCCAGCCGCACCGCCTCGATCAGCGCCGCCGCGATCGGCGGCGCCGTCGGGGTGTCCAACTCGGCCACCCACATCGGCAGGACGTCGGGCTCGTACTCCCGCCACTTGACGCTGCGCCGTCGCCGCAGTTCGTCGAGGTCGTACGCCGTCAGCGGAGTGTCGGCATCGATGCTCTCCCACGAGGTCATGGTGGCCTTTCGCGTTCGGGTACTCGGGAATCGGAACCCGAGTCATGCTCGCGCACGCGTGAATGGGTAACAAGGACGCCGGCGCGGCACGCGATCGGCGTCACGCCCGACGTGTCGGCCGGGCGATCGGCGCTGGTGTCGAGCGTCTCCGGCACGGCTGCGCCGATCCCGGTGGCCGTCACGCTCGGCCCCACCGCAGGCACCGACAGCACCGCCGCGATGGACCTGATCGGCGACGACGCCGCCACGCCCCCCGCGCCCCGGAGGCGCAGACCGAGTCGCGCTTTCCCCCGCCGACCACCTC
>NZ_WWJX01001012.1 GCF_009865215.1 Streptomyces sp. SID3343
GCGAACGACTCGTTCAGCCACAGGTCGTCCCACCACACCATGGTGACCAGGTTGCCGAACCACATGTGGGCCATTTCGTGGGCGACGACCATGGCCCGCGACTGACGTTCGGTGTCGGTGACGGCGGAGCGGAAGACGAACTCCTCGCGGAAGGTGACCAGTCCGGGGTTTTCCATCGCGCCGGCGTTGAACTCGGGCACGAACGCCTGGTCGTAGGAGTCGAAGGGGTACGGCTCCTCGAACTTCTCGTGGTACCGGTCGTAGCACCGACGGGTGATCTCGAACAGTTCCCCCGCGTCCGCGTCCAGGAAGGGCGCCAGCGAGCGGCGGCAGTGGAGGCCGAAGGGCAACCCGGCGTGCTCGGTGCGTACCGAGTGCCAGGGCCCGGCGGCGACGGCGACGAGGTAGGTGGACAGGGGTGTGGTCGTCGCGCACGTCCAGACGCCGTCGCCTTGGTGGGTGGCGACGCCGTTGCCCAGGACGGTCCACCCGTCGGGAGTGGTCACCGATACGTCGAAGACGGCCTTGAGGTCCGGTTGGTCGAAGGCGGCGAAGACGCGCTGGATGTCGTCCAGGAACAGCTGGGTGTAGACGTACGTCTCGCCGTCGGTGGGGTCGGTGAAACGGTGCATCCCCTCGCCGGTGCGCGAGTAGCGCATGTCCGCCTCGACCCGCAGTTCGTGGGCGCCCTCGGTGAGACCGACGAGCGGGAAGCGGCTGCCGTCGAGCGCCGCGGGATCGAGTGATCGCCCGTCCAGCGTCACGGAGCGCAGCGCGGCCGGCTTGACCTCGACGAAGGTGTCGCCGTCCGTTCGAGCGGTGAAGTGTACGACGGTGGTGGAGCCGAAGGTCTCTTCGCTGCCGCCCGAAGAGGCCCCGGCGGTGAGGTCGAGGTCGACGGCGTAGCGGTGGACGTCGAGGAACCGTGCACGGGTCTGCGCTTCGTCGCGCGTGAGTACGGACATGGGTGCCATGCTGCCCGATCTCGACGGCCGTGCACACGGGTACCGGTCTCGCCGGTGTCCGCGATGGCACGCCCGTCGTCGACCGGGAACCGGCGATCGACGACCGGGCGGGCCGGGCGGCCGAAAACCGTTGGAGTCCGCGTCGGGCCCGCTGCTATGTTCCCGACATCTCGGCTGCGCCCGCCTGTCGGCGAGCGCCCCTCCCTTCTCGGAAATCAGGTGTTGATGCCCCGGACCGCGCCGAGCGCGCCTCGTACGACCGCGGTTGGATCCGGCTGCGGGGGTTCCCCCGACCTTTGCTGATCCTCCCGGTGGGCTCGCCGATCCGCCTCGCGCATCGCGCATCGATCCACGGCGACGACCCTTCCGAGACCGCTCGGCGCTTCCTTGCTGCCTTTGCTCCATTTCCCGGCAAGGAGATCTCCGAGTGTCGACTACCAACAGCAACTCCGGTACATCACACGCCTCTTCGCGACGCACCGACACCTTCGACTGTGTCCGTTGCGGCCTCACCGTGACCACCGTCGATCCGGCCGGCGACCGGCGCGATCACTGTCCCGCGTGTCTGCACTCGCGGCATGTCGTCGACCACGTCGAGGGCGGTCCGTCCGAGTGCGCGGCACGCATGTCGCCGATCTCGATCGCGGTGCTGCGCAACGGTGACTGGATGATCGTGCATCGGTGTATCCGGTGCGACGAACTGACCTCGAATCCGATCGCGCCGGACGACAACCAGCTCATCCTGATCCGGATGGCCGTCCGGCCGCTGGCCCAACCACCGTTCCCGCTCGAAGTGTTCGGGGAGCTGTGACCGTGGCCCGCCGCAAACCCGCCGCGCGCCGTCCGCAGCGCCACAAGGATGTCACTCACGGCCTGACCGGTCGCGGCGACGCGTTTCGGTGCGTTGGCTGCCGACTCGACGTGCCGCTGAGCGCTCCCGGGACGGCACACCGCAATCACTGTCCGCACTGCCTCACCAGTCTGCACGTCGACCGCCGGATCCCGGGTGATCGCGCGGCCGACTGCCATGGCCGAATGACCGTGCTGAGCATGTCCGTTCGAGCGGACGGGGAATGGCAACTCATTCACCAGTGCCGATCCTGCGGCGAACTCGGCGCGAACCGGATCGCCGGTGACGACAACCCGCTCGCCCTGCTCCGCGTGGCGATGCGGCCACTGGCCGATCCGACCCGCCCGATCCGCGCGCTGCTCACGCTGTAGGTGTTCGGCGCGGGTAGGGCGGTGACGGATCGCCCGGTGCGGTGATCCTCGAACGAGTGGGAGCCCGACGGGGCGCGAGCGCGAGGACGTCCACACGAGTCGCGCTCGCGCTCCGGCCGGCGGTTCCGCCGTCGGCGGCGGCCGGTTACCGGTTGCCGCCGGCCGTGCTCACTGCCGCGCCGGGGCCTGGAGGCTCCACAGCCGTCCGTCGGGGTCGCGGACCGTCATCTCCCTGGTTCCGAAGTGGGTGTCCTCGAACGGGCTGACCACCTCGACCCCGGCGGCGGGACGAAACGCGTCCGCGTCGGGCACCTTCAGTACGAGCTGGACCTGTGGTTCCTTGTCCGCGGGGACCTCGGCGATGAACAGGTAGGGACCGTCGCCGTTGCGGAGTTGGCCGGAGTTGTGATCCGTCGCGAACTCCAGCTCGTATCCCAGACCTTGGAAGAACTTGGCCGTCTTGCCCCAGTTGTGCGTCTCCAGGAACACGGCCTCGATACCGTCCGTCGTCACGTCATTTCTCCTTCTCGGCCGAGGGCTCTCGATCGCCCGGGGTGTCGTCGAGGTAGGCACGCAGCGCGGCGGCGACCAACGCCGACAGCGACTGCTCCGACTCGATGGCACGGTGCTTGACCTGCTTGATCAGCCCGATCGGCAGGTACACGTTGAACTGCTTCACATCCTCGTCGCCCACGGATCGATGCTAGCAAGCTAACGTCCATGGCGCCATTCGACGGTGCCGTGACAACCTCACGTTCCCGAGCCGACGTTCTTCGCTCGGGCGGAGTTCTTCGCCCGGCAGTCGGGCGTGCCCGCCGCCGAGGTGGACCGGGACTCGGGTCCCGGCCCGCAGGCGGTGCAGGACCGGGGTCCGGGGTCGAGATCGTCGGTGGGGTGGACCGGTTGGGCCTCGGGACGCGATGGAATGGGACGACGACCGCGTGTCCGCGGGTACGGCCCGCCGTCGGGCCGCGTCCGACTCGTGCGTCGGGCGATCACCGATGAGCAGCGAAGGAGACCCGAGGATGGGGTCCGACCACCCACGAGCGGCAGCGGCCGTAGTGCCCCACGTCGACAAGGCGGTCCGGGCCGCGAGTCCGCCCACCCCGATGCGGCGCAGGATCGTGACCCCTCCGGCCGTGCTCGTCGACCTGTCGATCGTGCTCGTCACCGGCACCCTGGGCCTGCTCGACTACCTCGTGCCCGTCCAACGCGAGTCGCCCGACGTGACACCGCTCGGGATCCTCCTGTCCGTACTGGGCGCGGGGTTCCTCATCGCGCGTCGGCGCCGGCCCG
>NZ_WWJX01001013.1 GCF_009865215.1 Streptomyces sp. SID3343
GAGGGCGCGGCGACCCGGGCCGCGGACCCCGCGCCGGAACCGGATCCCGGCACCGGGATGCGGCCGGCCCCGCCGCCGCTCGAAGGCGACATCGTCAAGCTCGTCGCGTCGGGCAGCCTGATCTGGTTCGCGCTGTTCGTCGCCGCGTGGTTCATGCGCGACAGCATCACCGAGGACGGCCACGGCTGGTGGCCGTGGTGCGCGCTCGCCGGCTCGGGTCTGGGGCTGTTCGGGCTTTGGTACGTCCGCCGCCTGCGGGACGCGCGCGAGGACTAGTACGAGATGGCCACGAAATCCGACATTCACTGACGTAACGTCAGGGCATGATCGATGCCCCCGCCGCCGGGCTGACCGCCGCCGAGGTTGCCGAACGGGTCGCGGACGGCCGGGTCAACGACGTGCCGACGCGGTCCGCCCGCAGCGCCGCGGAGATCGTCCGGGGCAACGTCTTCACCAGGTTCAACGCGATCATCGGCACGTTGTTCGTGGTGATCCTGATCGTGGGCCCCGTCCAGGACGGCCTGTTCGGCCTGGTCATCGTGGCCAACACGGCGATCGGCATCATTCAGGAGCTGCGCGCCAAACGAACCCTGGACGCGCTCGCGGTGGTCGGCGAGGCCAGACCCCGGGTCCGCCGCGACGGTCGAAGTGTCGAGCTCACCGCCCACGAACTGGTTCTGGACGACGTGTGCGAACTGGGCGCGGGCGAACAGGTCCTGGTCGACGGAGAGGTGGTCGAGGCCGACGCGCTCGAACTCGACGAGTCGCTGCTCACCGGCGAATCGGACCCGGTGCACAAGAAGGTCGGCGACAAGGTGATGTCCGGCAGTTTCACGGCCGCCGGCAACGGCGCGTTCCGCGCGACCAAGGTCGGCCGCGACGCGTACGCCGCGAAACTCGCCGAGGAGGCGAGCCGATTCACCCTCGTGGACTCGGAACTGCGCGGCGGCCTGAACAAGATCCTCACCTACGTGACGTGGTTGATGATCCCCGTCGGGATCCTGCTGATCATCAGCCAGCTCAGGACCGACGACGGCCTCCCCAACGCGTTGCGCGGCATGGTCGCGGGGCTGGTCACGATGGTCCCCGAGGGCCTGATGCTGCTGACGTCGGTGGCGTTCGCGGTGGGCGTGGTGCGGCTGGGCCGCAAGCAGTGCCTGGTCCAGGAACTGGCCGCGATCGAGGGCCTGGCCAGGGTCGACGTGGTGTGCCTGGACAAGACCGG
>NZ_WWJX01000012.1 GCF_009865215.1 Streptomyces sp. SID3343
TGGTCTCCCTCGGCCGTCGGGCGAGCACGCGCGACAGGATCGGGACGGGTGAGGCCGGGGAGTGGGCGTTGGCCCGAAGCAGCGCGGGCAGGGCGAGGAGCAGGGCGGCGCCCCACTGCCGGTGGGAGTCGCTCCAGGCGGGGTCACCCGGGGCGGCCCACATCGTGGTGGGCAGGGGCAGGGCCGCGGCCGTCAGCAGGAGGGTGGTGGCGATGCCGGTCAAGGCGGCCGGCTTGTCCGGGACGTGGTGGGTCGCGCGGGCCGTGGCGGCCAGGGTCGTGACGGTCAGCACCGCGGCCTCCAGGGTGAGGCCGCCCCACGGGAGCGTGGCCGGACAGGCCGCGCCCACCAGGACGACGATCGCGGCCCACGTGCCGGCCACGGCGGCCAGGGCCAGGAGCGTCCGCAGCCACTGGCGATGGGAGCGCGGGACCGGCAGGGCGGCCGTGCTCGCGTCCATCGGGTCGATCAGGGCGAAGGCGGCGGCCGCGGCCAGGAGTACGGCCGAAAAGCGCACACACGTGAGCGCGACGTCGGGTTGCGAGGCGCCGAAGCCGGCCATGCCCAGTGACAGCGGGATCGTGACGGCCAAGGGGACCCAGTCGACGGCGTGGGCGAGCGGTCGGATCAGGGCCGAAGCGGTCGCGAGCCGACCGCCGGCGGCCGGCGCGATGTCGCGGGTCAGCGGCACGGGACCTCGCTCGGTCCTTCGATGGGCAGGAGGTCGTGGGTGAGGCCGAGGAGGGGCAGGGCTTCGCTCAGTGAGGCCGTCAGCAACGTGTCCCAATTCGCCCACACCCGGTCGCGCGCGGCGGGATCGGCGAGCAGGCGCCGGGCGTACTCGGCCTCGGTCGGGCCGTAGCGGACGCCCAACGGGGTCGGCCGGCCCAGGACCCGGTCGCCGACGACGTCGATGCGGATCCCCTCCGGGGCGGGTACGGCGCCGGTGCGGCCGAGGAGCCACAGCGCGACGACGGTCCGAGCCAGGCCGTGCCCGTCGCAGCCCTCCTCGCTCAGGCCGGTGACCCGGGCGGCGACACCGCCCGCGAGCATCGTGCGGTACGCGGCGCCGCGACCCCAGACCATCCCGGTGTCCAGGCTGCCGTCCTTCGTCTCGACCGACCACGCCCACGTACCGGTGCGCTGGCGCACCACCGGCAGCTTGGCGCGCGCCGCCGGCGGCAGCGCCTCGACGACGGGTCGCACCGCGTCCGCCCACAGCGGGATCCACGGCCGATACCCCGGGAACGCGCAGAACGTCATGCCGTCGCGGACCTCGCAGCGCAGGTCGTCGGGGCCCAACGAACCGTCGCTCCCCGCGACCGCGCCCGGCTTGGGATCGGCCCCACGAGTGGACGCGATCGCCCCGGTGGGCACCGCGACCACGAGCGCGAGCGCGACGGCGCCCACCCGCGGCACCGACACCCGATGCCGCAACAACGCGACCGTGAGGAACAGCACCAGGCACGCCGCCAGGTACAGCACGTGCAGACCGCTCGGCCGGCCCGGCCAGTCCGGGCGTTGGCGCAGCACCACCGGCAGGAACCACGAACCGAATCCGCCGAAGGCGTCCAGGTCGGGGCGGTTGCGGTTGAGCAGCGTCGCCATCGCGAGCAGGACCACCGCGATCGGCCCCGCGATCAACGACGGCAACCACCGCGCGAGCGCCGCGCCGCCGGCCGCGGCCAACGCGGTCGCGGCCACCAGGGCGAGCGGCTCGTACCAGTCGATCCGCCCCGCGACGTCACCCTGGGCGTGCCGGATCGTCAGGTACACCGCGACCATCGGCGCCACCAGGCACGGTGCGAGCGCCATTCCCGCGAGGGTGATCGCCCGGGTGCGATCCTCGGCCCGGCGCGGCAGCGCGGCCAGCGGCTCGGGCATCGCGTGCCGGCGGTCGCGCGAGACGCTCAGATTGGTCGTGATCAGCACGCCGGCCGCGAGGAACAGGCCGTAGCCGGCCAGCGATACGGTCTCGACCGACAGATCCGGCGCACGGTCGCGCACGTCGTTGTACTGCAACGCCACGGCGGCGACCGCCAACGCCCACAGGATCGGGTTGCGGGCCAGGCGCCGGAATTCGACCATGAACAGCGTCGTCTGCGCACCCCGCCTCACGCCGCCACCGCCCCGGTCTCGCCGAGGTGCAGCAGGTAACCGTCCTCGACCGAGGGTTCGGTCGGCACGCCGCCGGCCGGACGATCGCCCAACACCCGGTACCGCCCGTCCGCGGTGCGCCAATACCGCCCGCCGACCGGCCGCTCGTCCGTGAGCCAGACCCGATCCGCCGCCGTGGCCGCGAGCCGCGCCGGCGTACCGGTGAACGCCGCGCGGCCCGCGCCCAGCACGACCACCCGCTCGCACAGTGCCGCCACGTCCTCGGTCTGGTGCGTGGACAACAGCACCGTGCGGTCCTCGCCCAACCGCGAGACCAGCGTGCGAAACCGCATCCGTTGGTCCGGGTCCAGGCCCACCGTCGGCTCGTCCAGGATCACCAACTCCGGGTCGCCCAGCAGCGCCTGGGCGAGCGCGAGCCGCTGCCGCATGCCGCCGGACAGCTTGCGCACGCGCGTCTTGGCCCGATCCGCGAGGCCCATCTCGTCGAGCACGCGGCGCACCTCCCGATGGCGTTCGCGACGGTTGGTCAGCTCCTTGAGCACCGCGACGTAGTCGACCAGGTCGAATACGGTGAAGTGCGGGTAGAACCCCGGGGTTTGCGGCAGGTAGCCGAGCCTGCGACGCAGTTCGGTGCGCTGGGTCCTGGACGCGGGATCGAGCCCGAGTGCGTCGATCGAACCGCCGTCGGGCGCGAGCGTGGTGGCCAGGCACCGGATCAGTGTGCTCTTGCCCGCGCCGTTGGGCCCGAGCAGTCCGGTCACCCCGACCCCGAAGGTCAGGTCGAGCCCGGTCAGCACCTCGCGCGAGCCGTAGCGCTTGCGCAGTCCCGTCACCCGCACGGTCGTCGTGGTGGTCATCGCAGTCTCCCGGAGTCGTAGGTGGAGCCGTGGGAAGAAGAGCCGCGCGCCCCGTAGGCCCAGGGATCGAGAAGCCGTCGTCGCACGTACAGCACGACCCCCAGCAGCGGCACCGCGCACGCCCACCCCACTTGCGCCCCGGGGGCGAACAGCAGGTAGCGGTCCACGTGTTGGGTGGCCACGACCACCGCCACCCATACCGCCGAGAGCCCGATGGCCGCGCTCGGCAGCGGGAAGCGGGTGCTCATCGCCAGGCACGCCAGGGTGAGCGCGAGCGCGGGCAGCAGCCATGCCGCGCCCAGCCCCGGCGGCCCGGGCAAGAACGGCGTCGCGGCGCCCGCGAGCGCCGCCGCGGTGACCAGCACCGCGCCCGAACGCAGGAACAACAGCGGCGCGCCGGCGAGCGGGGTGGCCGCGTGCGAC
>NZ_WWJX01000103.1 GCF_009865215.1 Streptomyces sp. SID3343
GCCCCACCGCCCACCCCCACCCCACCGCAGCCCCCGCCCGCTCCCGATCCGTACCCCGATCCGCGTTCCGACCCGTGTCCTGATCCGTCTCGACCCCGTTCGAACCCCGCACGACCGCGAGGAAGCACCATGACCCTGTTCCCCGGCAGGGACACCGATGTCACCACCGCCGTCGCAGCTCTGCTGGCGAAGTGTCGACTGTCGATACCCCGCAGCTGGATACTCACGGCCCTGGACCACGCGTGGCACGACGAACGACCCGTCGTGGTCCTGCGCCACCAACCCGCCACCCATCCGCGGCCCGGCGGCCCGCACGCCAGCGTCGTCGTCGACCGCACCGACGGCACCCTGCTGGGCTGGACCCGCCTGGAGGGCCCGCGCCCGGGACCGATACCCGGCAGCGAGCAAGCACACGCCGCCGCCGAGGAGTTCTGGCACCACGTGGACCCCCTGCACGCCGAGGGGCTGACCGTGCAGTGGGTCGCACAGCACGACGAGAGCATCGAGACGGCCGGCGGACGCACCGCGTCGGTGAGCGGGATGAGGGTCAACGCGCGTCACATCAACGGGCTTTACACGTGGGCGGTGCTGTCCTCGGACCTGTCGGTGCTCACCTACGAGCGCGATGTGCAATGGGACGAGCGGTTGGCGCGGCGGCGCACCCAGATGTGGCTGCACGATCGATGGCGCGCCGCCGTGGACGGCACCGCTCCCGCGCCCGCCGCTCCGTACGCGCCCGCCCGGCGCTGAGCGCGAGATTCGCCGGGGAGCGGGCAACGTGCCTGCTCACAGGGCCGATAGGGGCCGCGCCCCCGCGCCGACGCGGTGGCCCGCGCGTCGTGGCGCCCTCGCGCGCGCGAGGCGAATCGCCTGTTGGTCCAGACCATTTTGGTACAGACCATTGACCTGTGGTCCAGACCTTTCCTAGTCTCCTGAGACCTGCGGTGGGTCGACGGTGCGGGTCGTCGTCACGCGCAGCGTCCCCGCACGTCCGGAACCAGCTCGAGGAGCCACCTTGAGAACAGGCACCGCACGCCGATCGACCCCCTCCCGGCGCACTCTCGTCGCCATCCTCTCCGCCCTTTTGCTGCCGCTGGCAGCCATGGTCGGCCTGGCGTCCCCCGCGCAGGCCGCCGGCACGACCGCCACGTTCGTCAAGACGTCCGACTGGGGCTCCGGCTTCGGTGGTTCGTGGACCATCAAGAACACCGGAACCGCCGCGATCACGTCGTGGACCCTGGAATGGGACTTCCCCGCCGGCACCGCGACCGGGTCCGCGTGGGACGCCACGGTGACCAAGACCGGCGACCACTACACCGCCAAGAACGTCGGCTGGAACGGCACCGTCGGTCCCGGCGCGTCCGTCAGCTTCGGCTTCAACGGCACCGGTCCCGGCAGTCCGAGTGGCTGCAAGATCAACGGCGGCTCCTGTGACGGGGGTTCGACCCCCGGTGACAACCCGCCGACCGCGCCCGGCACCCCCGTCGCGAGCAACGTGACCGACACCGGCGCCAAGCTCACCTGGACCGCCGCCACCGACGACCACGGCGTCAAGAACTACGACGTCCTGCGCGGCGGCACCAAGATCGCCACCGTCACCGGCCTGACCTACACCGACAGCGGCCTCGCCGCCGGCACCGACTACTCGTACACCGTCGTCGCCCGCGACACCGTCGACCAGACCGGCCCGGCCAGCGCCACCGTCACCGTCCACACCACCGGTGGTGGCGGCGGCCCCGGCGAGCCCGGTGACAAGGTCAAGCTCGGCTACTTCACCGAGTGGGGCATCTACGGCCGCAACTACAACGTGAAGAACATCGTCACGTCCGGCTCCGCGGCCAAGATCACCCACATCAATTACGCCTTCGGCAACGTCCAGGGCGGCAAGTGCACCATCGGCGACTCCTACGCCGACTACGACAAGGCGTTCACCGCGGATCAGAGCGTGAGCGGCGTCGCCGACAACTGGGACCAGCCGCTGCGCGGCAACTTCAACCAGCTGCGCCAGCTCAAGGCCAAGTACCCCAACATCAAGATCCTGTGGTCCTTCGGCGGCTGGACCTGGTCCGGCGGCTTCACCCAGGCCGCGGCCAACCCCACCGCGTTCGCCGATTCCTGCTACAAGCTCGTCGAAGACCCGCGCTGGGCCGACGTGTTCGACGGCATCGACCTCGACTGGGAATACCCCAACGCCTGTGGCCTGACCTGTGACACCAGCGGCGCGGCCGCACTCACCAACGTGCTCTCCGCCACGCGGGCCCGGTTCGGCGCCAACAACCTGGTCACCGCGGCCATCACCGCCGACGCCTCGTCCGCGGGCAAGATGGACGTGGCCGACTACGGTCCCGCGTCCGCGTACGTCGACTGGTACAACGTCATGACGTACGACTTCTTCGGCGCCTGGGCCAACACCGGCCCGACCGCCCCGCACTCGCCGCTGACGTCCTACCCCGGCATCCCGCAGGCGGGCTTCAACACCGCCGACGCGATCGCCAAGCTCAAGACCAAGGGCGTCCCCGACAGCAAGCTCCTGCTCGGCATCGGCTTCTACGGCCGCGGCTGGACCGGAGTGACCCAGGCCGAACCCGGTGGCACCGCCACCGGAGCCGCACCCGGCACCTACGAGGCGGGCATCGAGGACTACAAGGTCCTCAAGAACACGTGCCCGACCACCGGCTCCATCGCCGGCACCGCGTACGCCAAGTGCGGAACCAACTGGTGGAGCTACGACACCCCGGCCACCGTCAACTCCAAGATGAGCTGGACCAAGGCGCAGAACCTGCGCGGCGCGTTCTTCTGGGAGTTCAGCGGCGACACCACCAACGGCGAACTCGCGACCGCCATCAGCAACGGTCTGAGCTAGCCCCACTGCGCGGTCACGAACAGCGGCCGCCTTCACCGCCATCGTGATCGCAAGTCGTGGCCGGGCCCGCCGGGGTGCCCGGCCACGACGCCCCACCCCAAGAACGAGCCCGCCGTCCACCGGCGCGGACGGCGGGCTCCCGGCGTCACCCAAGGTGCCTCGAAGGCGCCACGCTAGGCACCTCGAAGACGCCTCCAAAGGCACCTCGAAGGCCGGCGAGAAACGGCACCACGAAAGCACCGCACCACGAAAGGCGCCACCAAAGCACGGCGCCACCAAAGCACGGCACCACCAAGGGCGGGGCCCAGGCGACAGCAGACGCCTCGAAGCCCCGCCCTTCGTGACGTCCGCCCCCGCTCCGCCCGCGGCCCGAAGCGTAAAGTCGAGGACGTACGGCGACGAACAGGACGGCCGATGCAAAAACCGATCGACATCTGTGCGCACACCGCGACACCCGCCACCCCGACGCCCACCACCGCGACACCCACCACCGCAACGCCCAGGACCCCGACACCCACCACCGCGACCGACACCGCCCCGGCCAACCTCGCGCCCCGCCCCGAACGGCCCGACATCGCCTCCCGCGCCGACCTCGAAGCCCTGCTCCGCCGCTTCTACGGCGCAGCCTTCGCCGACCCCGTGATCGGCGTCTACTTCACCACCATCGCCGGCACCGACCTCGACGCGCACCTACCGCGGATCACCGACTTCTGGGAACGCGCACTCTTTCGCACCGCCGAATACCGCGGCGACGCGTTCGCCGTCCACCACACCCTCGACCGGGCCGCCCCGCTGACCGCGCGCCACTTCGGCCGCTGGGTCCAGCTGTGGCACGCGAGCATCGACGGCCGGCACAGCGGACCACACGCCGAGCGCGCCAAATCCCAAGGCGAGCGCATCGCGCAAGCGCTGCTGCGCCGCCTCGCCGGGCCCGACGCCAAAGCGCAAGCGGGCCCGAGCGGCTTCATCCCGCTCGCGACCCTCGCCCTACGCCGTCACTCCGCCTGATCGCCCTTGCGCTTGAGATAACGCTCGAACTCGGCCGCGATCGCGTCACCCGACGCCTCCGGCAAATCCTCCGTGTCGCGCGCCGCCTCCAGCGAGCGCACGTACTCCGCCACCTCGGTGTCCTCCGACGCCAACTGATCCACCCCGACCTGCCACGCCCGCGCGTCCTCGGGCAACTCGCCCATCGGAATGGACAGGTCCAGGAAATCTTCCAGCTTGGTCAACAACGCCAGCGTGGCCTTGGGCGACGGCGGCTGCGCCACGTAGTGCGGCACCGACGCCCAAAACGTCAACGCCGGCATGCCCGCGTGCGCGCACGCCTCCTGGAACACGCCCACGATGCCCGTCGGGCCCTCGTAGCGCGACTGCTCCAGACCGGTGCTCTGCGCCACCACCGGATCCGACGTCGTCCCGTTCACCGGAACCGGACGCGAATGCGGCGCGTCGCCCAGCATCGCGCCGAGCACCACCACGGTCTCCACACCCAACTCGTGGGCAAAACCCAGCAACTCGTTGCAAAACGATCGCCAGCGCATGTTCGGCTCGATCCCGTGCACCAACACCACGTCACGGCGCGGCTCGGTCAACCGCACCACCGCCAAGCGCGTGGTGGGCCACGTGATCCGACGGGTCTCCCCGTCCAGCCATATCGTCGGGCGATTCACCTGGAAGTCGTAATAGTCCTCGGCGTCGAGCGCCGCGAACACCTCACCCTTCCAGACCCGGTCGAGGTGCTCGATCGCGGCGGAAGCGGCATCTCCCGCGTCGTTCCACCCCTCGAAAGCAGCCACCATGACCGGGTCGATCAGCTCGGGCAGGTCGTCGAGCTCGATCACCCAGTGCCTCCTTCCGGCCGGGGCCGGGATCCGTGCGCCGCGGCACCCGTCCCCGGGGCCGCGAGAGCTGTACGGGAACCACATTACGGGTAGCGGCACCCGCGACCAGACCCGCGACGGCCGACTTCGCCCACAGTGAAATCGCGCCGGCGCCCGGGACCGACGACACCATCACGACCCGACGGCGCGCCCGAGCCGGCCGCAGCCGACCGGGCGACTCCACCACGACCCGACCGCCCACTCCGTGGGCCACGTCACCCACCACCCCACAGGCCCCCGCGAGCGATCCCATTAAGCTGAAACTCTGGCCCGCGCCGGCACACCGGTCGCGGGCAAGCCGACAGCCGTCGCACCCATCGGAGACGCAGCAATGACAGCCACCCCGCAGCAACTTCGCGAAGCCCTCGCCACCCGAGTCGTCGTCGCCGATGGAGCAATGGGCACCATGCTCCAGGCGCAGGACCCGAGCATGGACGACTTCCAAGGCCACGAAGGCTGCAACGAGGTCCTCAACGTCACGCGCCCCGACATCGTCCGCAACGTACACAAGGAATACTTCGACGTCGGCGTCGACTGCGTCGAAACCAACACCTTCGGTACCAACCTCGGCAACCTCGGCGAATACGACATCCAAGACCGCATCTACGAGCTGGCACTGGCCGGCGCGCAGATCGCCCGCGAAGTCGCCGACGGCTACAGCACCCCCGACCGCCCCCGCTGGGTGCTCGGCTCGATCGGCCCCGGCACCAAACTCCCCAGCCTGGGCCACGTGCCCTTCGCCACCCTGCGCGACGCCTTCGAGATCAACGCCGCCGGCCTCATCGACGGCGGCGCGCACGCGCTGCTCATCGAAACCAGTCAGGACCTGCTCCAGACCAAGGCGTCGATCATCGGCTCGCAGCGCGCGCTCAAGAAGGCCGGCATCGACCTGCCGATCTTCGCGCAGGTCACCGTCGAGACCACCGGCGCGATGCTGATGGGCTCCGAGATCGGCGCCGCGCTGACCGCACTCGAACCGCTGGGCATCGACTTCATCGGCCTCAACTGCGCCACCGGCCCGGTCGAGATGAGTGAGCACCTGCGCCACCTCGCCCAGCACGCCGGCATCGGCGTCACCGCGATGCCCAACGCCGGCCTGCCCATCCTCACCAAGGACGGCGCGCACTACCCGCTCAGCCCCGAAGAGCTCGCCGACGCACACGACTCGTTCACCCGCGAATACGGCCTCGCCCTGGTCGGCGGCTGCTGCGGCACCACCCCCGCCCACCTGGCGGCCGTCGTCGAGCGCGTGCGCGGGCGCGAACTCACCCCGCGCAACCCCAAGCACGAACCCGCCGCCGCGTCGCTCTACCAATCGGTGCCCTTCCGCCAGGACCTGTCCTACCTGTCCATCGGCGAGCGCACCAACGCCAACGGCTCCAAGAAGTTCCGCGAAGCCATGCTGGAAGGCCGCTGGGACGACTGCCTCGACATCGCCCGCGACCAGACCCGCGACGGCGCGCACATGCTCGACCTCAACATCGACTACGTCGGCCGCGACGGCGTCGCCGACATGAAGGCCCTCGCCGGCCGACTCGCCACCGCCTCCACGCTGCCGATCATGCTCGACTCCACCGAGCCCGAAGTGCTCGAAGCCGGCCTCGAACTGCTCGGCGGGCGCGCCGTGGTCAACTCGGTCAACTACGAGGACGGCGACGGCCCCACGTCCCGCTTCAACCGCATCATGCCGCTCGTCAAGGAACACGGCGCCGCCGTCGTCGCGCTCACCATCGACGAGGAAGGCCAAGCCCGCACCGCCGAATGGAAAGTCCGAGTCGCCGAGCGCCTGATCACCGCGCTCACCCAGGACTGGGGCATCAAGGTCTCCGACATCGTCATCGACGCCCTGACCTTCCCCATCGGCACCGGCCAAGAGGAAACCCGCCGCGACGGCATCGAGACCATCGACGCCATCCGCGAGATCAAGCGCCGCCACCCCGACGTGCAGACCACCCTCGGCCTGTCCAACGTCTCCTTCGGCCTCAACCCCGCCGCCCGCGTCGTGCTCAACTCGGTCTTCCTCAACGAATGCATCGAAGCCGGCCTCGACTCGGCCATCGTGCACGCCAGCAAAATCCTGCCGATGGCTCGCATCCCCGACGACCAGCGCCGAGTAGCGCTCGACATGGTCTACGACCGCCGGCGCCCCGCCGAAGGCGACGAACCCGCCTACGACCCGCTGTCGGCCTTCCTCGACCTGTTCGAGGGCGTCGACATCAAGTCCGTGCGCGCCACCCGCGCCCAGGAACTCGCCGCGCTCCCACTCGGCGAACGCCTCGAACGCCGCATCATCGACGGCGAACGCGCAGGCCTCGAAGAAGACCTCGACGAAGCCCTCCAAGAGCGCAGCGCACTCGTCATCATCAACGACACCCTGCTCGCCGGCATGAAGGTCGTCGGCGAACTCTTCGGCTCCGGCCAAATGCAACTGCCGTTCGTACTCCAGTCCGCCGAGGTGATGAAAACCGCCGTCGCGCACCTGGAACCGCACATCGAAAAAGTCGAAGGCGAAGACGGCAAGGGCACCATCGTGCTCGCCACCGTCAAGGGCGACGTGCACGACATCGGCAAGAACCTCGTCGACATCATCCTGTCCAACAACGGCTACAACGTCGTCAACATCGGCATCAAGCAGCCCGTCTCGGCCATCCTGGAAGCCGCCGAGGAACACCGCGCCGACGTCATCGGGATGTCCGGCCTCCTGGTCAAATCCACCGTGATCATGAAGGAAAACCTCCAGGAGCTGAACACGCGCGGCCTGGCCACCGGCTACCCCGTCATCCTCGGCGGCGCCGCGCTCACCCGCGCCTACGTCGAGGAAGACCTGTACGACATCTACGCCGGCGAGGTCCGCTACGCCCGCGACGCGTTCGAAGGCCTGCGCCTGATGGACGCGCTCATGGGCGTCAAACGCGGCGTGCCCGGCGCCGCGCTACCCGAACTGCGCCGGCGCAAGGTCGCCCACGTCAAGCTCGTGGAGACCGACCCCGAGGACATGCCCGCACGCTCCGACGTGCGCTTCGACAACCCCGTGCCCACCCCGCCGTTCTGGGGCGACCGGGTCGTCAAGGGCATCCAACTGGGCGACTACGCGTCCTGGCTCGACGAACGCGCCACCTTCATGGGCCAATGGGGCCTCAAGGCCACCCGCGGCGGCGACGGGCCCTCCTACGAGGAACTCGTCGAAACCGAGGGCCGCCCGCGACTGCGCCACTGGCTCGACAAGATCGTCACCGACAACCTCCTCGACGCCGGCGTCGTCTACGGCTACTTCCCGTGCGTGTCCAAAGGCGACGACCTGATCGTCCTGGACGACGCCGGCAACGAGCGCACCCGCTTCACCTTCCCGCGCCAGCGCCGCGACCGGCACCTGTGCCTCGCCGACTTCTTCCGCCCCGAGGAATCCGGCGAAATCGACGTGGTCGGCTTCCAGATCGCCACCATGGGCCCGCGCCTGTCCGACGCCACCGCCAAGCTCTTCGCCGACAACTCCTACCGCGACTACCTCGAACTGCACGGACTGTCCGTACAACTCGCCGAAGCCCTCGCCGAGTACTGGCACGCCCGCGTACGCGCCGAACTCGGCTTCGCCGGCGAAGACCCGGCCGACCTCGACGGCATGCTCAAATTGCACTACCGCGGCGCCCGCTTCTCCCTCGGCTACGGGGCCTGCCCCGACCTCGAAGACCGGGCCAAGATCACCGAACTGCTCAAACCGGAACGCATCGGCGTCGAACTGTCCGAGGAATTCCAACTCCACCCCGAACAGTCCACCGACGCCATCGTGCTGCACCACCCCGACGCGAACTACTTCAACGCCCGCTAGCACCGGGGCCGATCGACGAACAAGACAACGAGGCACATGCTCGGCGACGTCGCACAAACCCTGGCCTGCCCGCACTGCGGCGCGGACCTGGCCGGGGCCGACACCACATTGCGCTGCGTCGCCGGGCACAGCTTCGACATCGCCCGCCAGGGCTACGTCAACCTGCTCACCGGAGAAAGCTCCGTCGGCACCGCCGACACCGCCGCCATGGTCGCCGCCCGCACCGCCTTCCTCGGCGCCGGCCACTACGACCCCATCGGCGACGCGCTCGCCCACGCCTGCGCCAACGACACCCCCGGAACCCTCGTCGACGTCGGCGCCGGCACCGGCCACCACCTCGCCCACGTGCTCAGCGCACTGCCCCACCGCCACGGACTCGCGCTCGACATCTCCAAATACGCCCTGCGCCGCGCCGCCCGCGCCCACCCCCGCATGGGCGCCGCCGCGTGCGACGCCTGGCGCACCCTGCCCGTACGAACCGGCGCCGCCGCCACCGTCCTCAACGTATTCGCGCCCCGCAACCCCGCCGAACTACGCCGCATCGTCGCCGACGACGGCGCGCTCGTCGTGGTCGCGCCCACCCCGCTCCACCTCGCCGAACTCGTCCCGCCGCTGGGCCTGCTCCACGTCGACGCCGACAAAAGCCAACGCATCGACGCCAAACTCGCGCCGTGGTTCACCCTCCGCGAACGGCAAACCCTCACCTTCACCATGAGCCTGGACCACCACGCGATCACCACCGTCGTCGAGATGGGCCCCAGCGCATGGCACACCGACCCCGCCGACCTGCGCGTTCGTATCCAGGCACTGGCCAACCCACTCGCCGTCACCGCGTCGGTCGACGTTTGCGTGTACGACCCCGAACGGCGGTTGCCCAATCCCTGACGCGGTCGGACAATCGAGGACCCGCCACAGCCGAACGGCGGGCAACACCGATGGAGACACGTGCGTGAGGAGTTCCACCCAGACCACCGACCCCACCATTTCCCGACCCGGGGGAGAGGCGGCGACGCTATGACGGCACCGCTGACGACCACGACCGGCTCCGGCTTGGGCCACGAGCTCAAGGCAGTCCTGTTCGACATGGACGGCACCCTGGTCGACACCGAACGCAACTGGTTCGCCACCGAGACGGCCGTGATGGCCGAACTCGGCTTCACACTCACCGCGCAGCACGCCGAACAACTGCTCGGCAGCCCGATGGAGCGTGCCGTCGCCTACCTGCTCGCGGTGTCCGGACTCGACGTCCCACCCGCCGAGATGGAACGCCGGATCAACACCGGCATGGTCGCCCAACTGCGCGACGGCGTGGACCTGCGCCCCGGCGCCAAACGCCTGCTCGCCGAACTCGACGACGCGGGCGTGCCGTGCGCGCTGGTCACCGCGTCACAGCGAGTCATCGTCGACGCGGTGCTGCCCTCGATCGGCGCCCACCACTTCCGCTTCACCATCGCCGGCGACGAGATCGCCCGCACCAAACCGCACCCCGACCCATACCTGACCGCAGCCCGTCGGCTCGACGCCGAACCCCGGTCCTGCGTGGTGATCGAGGACTCGCCCACCGGAATCGCCTCCGGCGAGGCGGCCGGCTGCGCACTGCTCGCAGTGCCCAGCATGACGCCGATCCCCGCCGCGGCCGGCCGCACCGTCGTGGAGTCCCTCGAATCGGTCGACCTGGACTACCTGCGCGACCTCGTGCACGCCCACGCGGCCCTGTGAGCCGCCGGCACCACAACCTTGCACAAACGGGTGGGAGCGGATGAGCCCGAAGGCCCATCCGCTCCCACATTCCCCCGGGCAGCCCCCGCGCTGCCCATCCCCGTGATCTTCCCTACTGCATCCCCCGTGGACATCCCCCGTGTCGAAGCCCCCGCGCCTCGACCCGTATCCCCGTCGGTCCTGTCGACCCCCCGGCGGTGGATTCCCCCGTCCCCGTACCGCCGAGAGGCCTACTGGTCGTGCTCCGCACCCGACCCCCGAAGGGACCGGGCCCCCGTACTACCCCCGTAGTACATCCCCGTGGTTCCCGGTCGCCCGGGCTCCCCGTGTGTTCCTCAAGTCTTTGCCATCGAAGGGGCCAGGGCTTCAGGGAAGTCCCTCGCGTTCTCCGCCACCACGGCACCGGGAGTTCGCACCGGCGAGCATTGCACCACACCGCAGAGTACGGACCCCGAGTCCGCCGCGAGGAGGAAATCGCGAACCCGCTCCTCCCAGGGGACGAGACAACGCCCCCAAGGGGTCAAAACTCGCAGCCCGGGGCCCTACCGTAAGGGCTGTGCGCGCAGTGACCCCCGACCCGGACGCCCCCGCCGGGACCCCAGTTCGACCCGACCCGAGCCCACCCGCGCCGCGGCGCACCCGGGCACGGGCCGGCCTTCGGGGTGTCGTCCACGAACTCGGTCGAGACGTCCACGAACCGTGGCCGCGACCCACCACGCTCGACGTGTGCTTCGTGACCCTGCTGTCGGTGTTCGCCGTCGGCGGCCTGTTCATCCACGAACTCGGCTTCCAGGACGTCCACGAACCCGACGCGTGGGGCGTGCTCCTGGCCGTGCTCACCGCACTACCGCTGCTGTGGCGCGGCGCCCACTCGCTGCGCGTGCTCATCGCCGTCAGCGCCGCCGGCCTCGCGCTCGCCGCAGCCGGCTACGAATCGACCGGGGCCGGCATCGGCCAACTCGTCGCGCTCTACGCGGTCGCCGTCGGCCGCCCCCGCGTGCCCGCCGCATGCGCGCTCGCGTTCGCCGAGACCTCCACCGTCGTATGGCTCATGCTGCGCGACAGCCAGATCGTCTTCCTCGACATCGTCGCCAACCTCGCCGCACTGTTCGCCGTGTGGGCCTTCGCCCGCAGCGTCGGCTTCCGCCGCGCCTACACCGCCGAACTCGAAGCCCGCGCCGAACGTCTGGAGCGCACCCGCGAGGCCGACACCCGGGCCGCCATCGCCGAGGAGCGCGGGCGCATCGCCCGCGAACTGCACGACGTCGTCGCCCACCACGTCTCGGTGATGACCGTCCAGGCGTCCGCCGCACAACGCATGGTCACCCGCAACCCCGACCGGGCCAAGGAGGCCATGGCCGCCGTGGAGCAAACCGGTCGCGGCGCACTCGTGGAAATGCGCCGACTCGTCGGAATCCTGCGCGACACCACCGACGCCGTAGGCGGCCCCAACGAAGGCCACAACGCCCCGCAGCCCGGCCTGGACCAACTCGACACCCTGGTCACCCAAGTCCGCGAGGCCGGCCTCCCCGTCGAACTGTCCCTCGAAGGCGCCCCGTGCGCGCTGCCACCCGGCATCGACCTCGCCGCCTACCGCATCGTCCAGGAAGCCCTCACCAACACCCTCAAGCACGCCGGCCCCGCCGAAGCCCGAGTCCTGCTGCGCTACACCCGCGCCGAACTGCTCGTGCGCGTCGCCGACGACGGCCGCGGCGGCACCACCACACCCACCGGGGACCGCACCGGACACGGCCTGCTCGGCATGCGTGAGAGGGTCTCCCTCTACGGTGGACGCCTGTACGCGGGCCCCAGGGCGCAAGACGGCTTCGAGGTCCTCGCCCGCATCCCGCTGACCACCAACGCCGCAGACCCCCACGACCGCACCGAAACCGCGAGCCCGCCCGACGGCGCCGCTCCCGAACGACTGGAGCAGACCCGCCCATGACGATCCGCGTCATCCTGGTCGACGATCAGCCACTGCTGCGCACCGGCTTCCGGATGATCCTGGAGGCCGAGCCCGACATCGCCGTGGTCGGCGAGGCCGCCGACGGCGAACAGGCCGTCGAACAGGTCCGCGCCCTGCAACCCGACGTCGTGCTGATGGACATCCGCATGCCCCGCATGGACGGCGTCGAGGCCACCCGCCGCATCGCCGGCTCCGGACGCGAGGGCGAGAGCCAGGCCCGGGTGCTCGTGCTCACCACGTTCGACCTCGACGAATACGTGGTCGAGGCGCTGCGCGCGGGCGCCAGCGGCTTCCTGCTCAAGGACGTGCCCGCCGACGACCTCGTCACCGCGATCCGGGTGATCGCCGAGGGCGAGGCACTGCTCGCGCCGAGCATCACCCGGCGCCTGCTCGACATGTACGCGGCCCGACTGCCCTCCGCCGAGGACCCCACCCCCGACACGCTCGCGATGCTCACCGAACGCGAGGTGGAAGTGCTGCGACTGGTCGCCCGCGGGATGTCCAACGCCGAGATCGCCGCCGAGCTGTACGTGAGCGAAACCACGGTCAAGACCCACGTAGGCCACGTACTGACCAAACTCGGCCTGCGCGACCGCGTCCAAGCCGCCGTCTACGCCTACGAAAGCGGCCTGGTCCGCCCCGGCGCGATCTGAGCGAACACCCGCCGCCCTCGAACGCCGGATCCGGGCCGCCGGACATACGCACAGCCGTCCCCGACATATCCACAGCCCGCTTCGGGCCTGGGGGACGGATCAGGCCAAGACCACCTGGATCCGGCGATCGACGACAAACGAACCTAGGCCGAAACGATCGGCAACGGATACACCGGCGGCGTGCCACCGAACTCCGGGCACACCGCACGGTGATCGCACCACCCACACAGCTTCGTCTTCCTCGGCAGCCACTCACCCGTGCGCGTGGCCACATCGATCGCCTGCCACAAAGCCCGCAACTTGCGCTCGACCGCCAGCAACTCCGCCTCGTCGGGGTCGTAACCGATCACATCGCCGCTGCCCAGATAAACCAACTGCAACCGGCGCGGCACCCGCCCGTGTTGGCGCCACAACACCAACGCGTAGAACTTCATCTGAAACAGCGGCTTGTCCTGGAACATCGGCGACGGGGCCTTGCCCGTCTTGTAGTCCACCACCCGCAGGTCACCCGACGGCGCGACGTCGAGCCGGTCCACGATCCCGCGCAGGACCAGACCGTCCGCCAACGTCGTCTCCACGTACAACTCGCGCCGGGCCGGCTCCAGCCGGTTGGGATCCTCCAGCGTGAAATAGCGCTCCACGAGCCGGTCGGCGTCGCGCAACCACGTGCCCAACTCCGTCACGTCCTCGCCGAACAACTCCGCGAGCTCCGGGCGCTGCGCCAACAACGCGTCCCACGCCGGCCGTACCAACGCCACCGCGCGCTCGGGCGTGCGCTCACCACTGGGCAGATCGAACAACTGTTCCAAGACCGTGTGCACCACCGTGCCACGCGTCGCCGCCGCGCTCGGCTTCTCCGGCAACTTGTCGATCACCCGCAGGCGATACAACAGCGGGCACTGCATGAAATCCGCCGCCCGCGACGGTGACAACGACACCGGAGGCCGAGGCACCCGCTCACCCGCCTGCGCGGGAACCCCGACGGCAACGACATCGGCGGCGGGCTCGACAAGGGCTTCGGCAGGACTCCCGGTGGGGCTGACACTCATGCCGCCAACCCTAAGCGCGCCCGGCGACAGCCAAAGCCGCAACGCCCCTGTCAATCGAAGCTACCGCTCAGTAGAGTCCCCGCACCGTCCGTCCCACGCACCCCTTCATCACCACGTTGGAGGCCCCATGCGCGTCCCCACCCGCACCCGGATCCACGCCGCCTGCGCAGTCGCCGGCGGCCTGCTCCTCGCGACCCTCCCGGCACCCGCCCACGCGCACGGCGGAACAGGCGGACACGGCGGACGAACCCCCACCAAAATCACCGTCGGCGACCGCACCTTCATCGCCGACGACAAGGGCCGCGCCACCCAATGGCGCGGCTTCAACATCGGCGACAAAGGACACCGCGGCGCCGACGCCTTCAAGGACGTCACCGAAGAGCAGTTTCGCGACCTGTCCGCACGCGGCTACAACCTCGCCCGCGTGCTCTTCTTCTGGGACGACCTCGAACCACGCCCCGGCCGCTACAACCGCGACTACCTCGCCACGATGAACCGCGTGCTCGGCTGGGCCGCCAAATACCACGTCAAGGTCGTCCTCGACGCCCACCAGGACATCTACGGGCCCTACTTCTCCGACCACCGCGGCAACCCCGAATGGACCACCCGCGACGAAGGCCTGCCCTACGAGAGCGTCCCCGGCGACTGGTTCGCCGAGTACTACACACCCGGCGTCCAAGCCGCCTTCGATCACCTCTACGAGGACCGCGACCTGCAACGCGCGCACGCCGACATGTGGATCAAGGTCGCCGCCACCTTCGGCCGCCACCCCGCCGTCCTGGGCTACGACCTGATGAACGAACCCATGGGCCGCTTCCACGACGGCGAGGACATCCCCACCGCCGCCGCCCGGCTCGAATCCACCCAGATCACCGACACGTGGAACCGCCTCACCGACGCCATCCGCCTCGTCGACCGCCGCAACTGGATCTTCGTCGAACCCACCCCCGTGGTCGGCCTCGGCCTGCCCACCGCGCTCGGCCCGATCACCGACGACAAAGTCGCCTACGCCCCGCACTTCTACGAGAGCGCCATGGAGACCGGCGCCGACTACGACCCCGACAGCACCTTCATCGAGAACTACGAAGCCGCCATCACCGCCTACCCCGCCGCCCACAAGATGCCCGTCGTGGTGGGGGAGTGGGGCCCGCCCGACCAGTCGCTGCCCCACATCCCGCTGTTCTACCGCCGGATGACCGCGAGCATGGACCGCTTCGCGAGCGGCTGGGCCGGCTGGCAATGGTGCAACGGCGGCGGCTACTGCGTCCTCGACGCCCAAGGGCGGATGAAACCCAACAACACACTGCTCGCCCAGCCCTACGCACGCGCCGTCGCCGGCTCACCCGAGAGCTACACCTACGACCTCGACACCCGCACCTACACCCTGACCTTCACCACCCGGCGCACCGCCGAGGGCCCCACCGAAATCGTGCTGCCCCGCGACGTCTACGCCAAGAACCCCCACGTGCGCGTCGACGGCCCCGGCCGCACCCGCACGGACATCCACGACAACACCCTGCGGATCACCCCCACCCGCGACGGCCGCTTCACCGTCACCGTCACACCCCGCTGAACCGACCCCGCAGCGGCGCGAGAGCAACGCCCAGGCACCACACCGACCACCACGCCGCGACGCGCCACGTCACGCCCGCATCATCGCCAAGAAGGCGTGCTCGACATCCGTGCGCGCCAACACCCCATACACCGCGCCGCTCGCCTCCACCACCAGGTACTCGCTCGCCGGCGCCGCCCGCATCGCCAACAGCAAATCCTCGCCCGCCAGATCCGCGCCCACCCGCATCCCCGGCACCAAATCACGCGACAACGGCCCCACCGCCACCCACGGCCGCCGATGCTCCGGCGTCGCCAACACCGCCGCCTCCCGCACCAAACCCACCGGATCCCCACCGCGATCCACCACCACCAAACCGCGCGCACCCTCCTCGTGCGCCCGCCGCAACGCCTCCGACAACGGCACATCCGCCGCCACCGGAATCGCCCGCCGCGTCAACAACCGCACCCGCAACTGCGGCAACCGCTCCCGCAACCGCTCCGCCCGCAACGACTGCACCGCACCCGCCCACATGAAACCGGCCACCAACGCGCCGAAAATCAACGTGTACGTCCGCGCCCCCGCGTCCTCACGCATCGACCACACCGCCGCCGCGACCACCACCACCACCGCAAGCCCGCGCCCCGCCCACGACGCCGCGATCGTGCCCGTCAACGGCCGCCCACTGACCCGCCACACCACCGCACGCAACATCCGCCCACCGTCCAACGGCAGACCCGGCAACAAATTGAACGCCGCCACCAACAAATTCGACACCGCCAGCAACGCGATCATCCGCCCCGCCAACGTGTCCACGTCCAGGGCCAGGCCGATCACCCAGAACAAGCCACCCAGCACCAGCGACAACACCGGCCCCGCCGCCGACACCATGAACTCGTGCCGCGCCGTCTCCGGCTTCTCGATCTCCGAAACCCCACCCAAAAACTGAATGGTGATCCGCCGCACCGGCAACCCCAACCGCAACGCCGTCACCGCATGCGCCAACTCGTGCACCAACACCGACACGTACAACAACACCGCGAACCCGAACGACAACGCGAACCGCCACGGACCCAAGTCCGGAAACAGACTCTCGAACGTCGGCGCGAACAACACCGTGATCACCGCCGCGATCACGAACCACGTCGGAGCGACATACACCGGCACGCCGAACGGGCGCCCCATGAGCAGGCCACGCCTCGGCTCCGGGCGCCGGGCATCGTCCTGCCGCATTCTGCGTCCCTGCGGCCTGCTCGAATCAGTCACGCCCAAGATGCTATGCAACCGAGTCGACGTTTGACCCCCACGCCCCCACAGCGCGCCCCACGCGTCGGAGCGCCGGCCGTGACCGACTAGGCTGACCCCCATGTCCGAACCGACCGGTGCCGCGCGCAGGCGCGGACCATTCCAGGTCGGGGACCAGGTACAGCTGACCGATCCCAAGGGCCGCCACCACACCTTCACCCTCGAAGCGGGCAAGGCGTTCCACACCCACAAGGGCTCGTTTCAACACGACGCGCTGATCGGCGCTCCCGAAGGAACCGTCGTACGGTCCACCGGGAACACCGACTACCTCGCGCTGCGACCTCTGCTCCCCGACTTCGTCCTGTCCATGCCCCGCGGCGCCGCGGTGATCTACCCGAAGGACGCCGGCCAGATCCTCGCGATGGCCGACATCTTCGCCGGCGCCCGCGTCGTCGAGGCCGGCGTCGGCTCCGGAGCGCTCAGCACCTTCCTGCTGCGCGCCGTCGGCGACAGCGGACGGCTCGCCTCCTACGAACGCCGACAGGACTTCGCGGACATCGCCCGCAAGAACGTCGAGCGCTACTTCGGCGGCCCCCATCCCGCGTGGAAACTCACCGTCGGCGACCTCCAGGACGCCCTCGACGAAAACGACGTCGACCGGGTCGTCCTCGACATGCTCGCCCCGTGGGAATGCCTCGAAGCCGTCCACAAGGCGCTCGTCCCCGGCGGCCTGGTCTGCTGCTACGTGGCCACCACCACCCAACTGTCGCGCACCGTCGAGACCATGCGCGTGATGAACTGCTTCACCGAGCCCCAGTCCTTCGAGACGATGGTGCGCTCGTGGCACGTCGAGGGCCTCGCCGTGCGCCCCGACCACCGGATGATCGGCCACACCGGATTCCTCGTCACCGCCCGGCGCCTCGCCGACGGAGTCGAGCCGCCGCTGCGCCGCCGCCGCCCGTCCAAGGGCTCCTACGGAGACGACTACTCCGGCCCCGGCGCGGAAGCCGACGCGACACCCCTCGCCTGATCCCGCCAACGGCAGGCAACAGTTCGTACAAGGCGAGCCGGGACCCTATCCCAGGGCCCGGCTCGCCGCATAGGGTCGTCCACCGTGGCGGACGATGACTTCGACAACCGGCCCGTGCGCGGCGACAGTACCCACGGGATCGCGATCACCGACGGACCACCGAACCTGCCGGCACCACCCAGGATCAGCGCACCCGACGTCCGCAACGGCATCGCCTTCGCGACTGCGGGCATCGTCTTCGTCTTCGTCGCCCTGTCCGGCCTGGTGATATGGGCCGCGGCATCCCTCGACGGCGGTATACCGGGCGTCACCGCGCCCGCCAGGCATCGCCCCGATCAACAGGACCCACCGGCCGCCCCACGCACCATCGAACCGATCACCACCCAAGGGCAGGCAGCGCCGGGAGCCCCGCCGGCCGCGGCGACCCCGCAGACCACCCCGCTCGCCGCGAGCCGCGGCCGACTCGCCGCCGGCCCCACCGAGGCCCAACTCGCCCAGGCGACCTTCCCGCTCGACTGCCCGGGCGTCGCCACCGACCGTGCCCGCGTGCTCACCGACCCCAACGGACCCACCGTGGTCCAAGTGGCCTGCCACGCCGGCTCGGGCAGCCCGCCCGCCGCCCTGCTGGCCTACGACACCGACGAATCGGGCGCGCCGCGCCTGGCCGCCACCCTGCTCGCCGCGGACGAAGGACTCCTGGTGAGCGACGTCACCCGACAGGGCGACACGGTCACCGCGCACACCCTCGGCTGGTCCGACCCGGACGGCCCGCGCTGCTGCCCGGACGTGGACAAAACCATCCGATGGAAGCTGACCCCCACCGGCGCCGACCGAAGCTGACCACCGGCGGGCAACCGCCAAGGCACCGAAACCCCTTCGACCGCGAGGGCATCGGGGCCCGTCGATCGCCAAGGCGCCCGGAAAAGCAACCCGGCGAAACGGAAATCAAATCGCGTCCGGCCCATACACCTCGACGCCGTCGGAAACCCTCCGCATATGGATGCAATCGCCCGGACACTTGCGTGTGGCGTCGATCACTTCCGCGACCAGCGACACCGGAACCGGCACCACCGCACCCGGCTCCACCCGCAGCTCGTCGTCGTCACCCTTGACGTACGCGAGCCCGTCGATGTCCAGCTCGAAGACCTCGCGCGCGAATTGGACGCAGATCCCGTCCCCGGTGCACAGATCCTGGTCGATCCAGACCTCGAGGGGTTCGTTTTCGGCGGACATGCTGCCTCTCGTTTCACCGATTCTCATCAACACGCGACCAACAGACCCTACTCGCGCTTGCTTCCCGACGTGATGAGGTGGGTATCTGATGCGTACAAGCGTGGGGGCATTCGCACGGGTGAAGATCGGACACGCCCGGACAGTCTTGCTGATCAAGGGGTTTCAACCCCTCCTGCCATAGGTAGGGTCGGAGACGTCGCAGCTCCCAGGAGGAGGTGAGGGCCGTGGCAGTCCACGACGACGACATGAACCGTGGTGGGAGGCCGGCTCGGGGTACGGACGACCTCGTAAGCCAGGTTTCTTTTCTAGAGCAGGAAGTCGCCGTCCTGCGTCGCAAGCTCGCCGACTCACCGCGCCAGAGCCGCATGCTCGAGGAGCGGGTCGTCGATCTTCAGACGTCCTTGGCCGGCATGACCACACAGAACGAGCGGCTGGTCGCGACCTTGAGGGAGGCGCGCGATCAGATCGTGGCCCTCAAGGAGGAAGTGGACAGACTCGCCCAACCCCCTTCAGGGTTCGGCGTGTTCCTACAGGCCATCGAGGACGGCACGGCAGACATCTTCACCGGCGGGCGCAAGCTCCGGGTGAACGTCAGCCCCAACATCGAGCTCGAAGAACTCCAGCGTGGCCAGGAGGTCATGCTCAACGAGGCCATGAACGTGGTCGACGCCCTGGAGTTCGAGCGCGTCGGCGACGTCGTGATGCTCAAGGAGCTTCTCGAGGACGGCGAACGCGCCCTGGTGATCGGGCACACGGACGAGGAACGCGTCGTGCGCCTCGCCGAACCGCTGATGGACTCCCCGCTGCGCGCGGGCGACTCGCTCCTGCTCGACTCCCGGTCGGGTTATGTGTACGAGCGCGTTCCCAAGAGTGAAGTCGAAGAACTGGTCCTCGAAGAGGTCCCCGACATCGACTACACGAAGATCGGCGGTCTGCGCAATCAGATCGAGATGATCCGCGACGCGGTGGAACTCCCCTACCTCCACCCCGACCTGTTCAAGGAGCACGAGCTCCGCCCGCCCAAGGGCATCCTGCTCTACGGCCCTCCCGGCTGCGGCAAGACGCTGATCGCCAAGGCCGTCGCGAACTCGCTCGCGAAGAAGGTGGCCGAGGCCCAGGGCAACGAACAGGGCAAGAGCTACTTCCTCAACATCAAGGGCCCCGAGCTCCTCAACAAGTACGTCGGTGAAACCGAGCGGCACATCCGCCTGGTCTTCCAGCGTGCGCGAGAGAAGGCCAGCGAAGGCACACCCGTCATCGTCTTCTTCGACGAGATGGACTCGCTGTTCCGCACCCGAGGGTCGGGCGTCAGCTCGGACGTGGAGAACACCATCGTTCCGCAGCTGCTGTCCGAGATCGACGGCGTGGAAGGCCTCGAGAACGTCATCGTGATCGGCGCCTCGAACCGCGAGGACATGATCGACCCGGCCATCCTGCGACCCGGCCGGCTCGACGTGAAGATCAAGATCGAGCGTCCGGACGCCGAAGCGGCCAAGGACATCTTCGCGAAGTACCTCAAGGTCTCCCTCCCGCTGCACGACGACGATCTCGCCGAGCACGGCGGCAACCGCGCCGCCACGGTCACCGGCATGATCCAGATCGCCGTCGAGCGGATGTACTCGGAGGGCGAGGAGAACCGATTCCTGGAGGTCACCTACGCCAACGGTGACAAGGAGACCCTGTACTTCAAGGACTTCAACTCCGGGGCGATGATCGAGAACATCGTCGGTCGCGCGAAGAAGATGGCGATCAAGGACTACCTGGAGCACCGCCAAAAGGGCATCCGGGTGGCCCACCTGCTCGCCGCGTGCGTCGACGAGTTCAAGGAGAACGAGGACCTGCCCAACACCACGAACCCGGACGACTGGGCGAGGATCTCCGGCAAGAAGGGCGAGCGGATCGTCTACATCCGCACGCTGGTCTCGGGCAAACAGGGCGACGAGGCCGGGCGCTCCATCGACACCGTCGCCAACACCGGTCAGTACCTGTGACCACCGATTGAGCAGAGATCGAGGATCGACGCCGCGGCCCGTGTTCAGGTCGAACACGGGCCGCGGTGCCGCGCAGTGACCGGGTTTTCGCGCGGAGCAATAGTTCCGGCCGTATCCCCAAGGCAATCCATCGGCAATAGGCTCGGCAGCATGACCAGGGTGTACCCGATCGACGGCGAGTGTGGGCCGGGTACCGGCCGGGTGAGGGACGAGGGGGTCGCATGACCGTCCGGCGTGTGATGGGCATTGAAACCGAGTACGGGATCTCCGTACCGGGACATCCGAACGCCAACGCGATGTTGACGTCTTCCCAGATCGTGAACGCGTACGCGGCAGCGATGCAGCGGGCCAGGCGGGCCCGGTGGGACTTCGAGGAGGAGAACCCGCTGCGCGACGCGCGCGGATTCGACCTCGCTCGTGAATTGGCCGACAACAGCCAGCTCACCGACGAGGACGTCGGCCTGGCCAACGTGATCCTGACCAACGGTGCGCGGCTGTACGTCGACCACGCCCACCCGGAGTACAGCGCGCCCGAGACCACCAACCCGCGCGACGCGGTGATCTGGGACAAGGCCGGCGAACGGATCATGGCCGAGGCCGCCCGGCGGGCCGCGGAAGCGCCCGGCGGGCAGCAGATCCTGCTGTACAAGAACAACACCGACAACAAGGGCGCCTCGTACGGCACCCACGAGAACTACCTCATGCAGCGCGCGACGCCGTTCGCCGACATCGTGCGCCACCTGACCCCGTTCTTCGTCTCCCGGCAGGTGATCTGCGGCGCGGGTCGGGTGGGCATCGGCCAGGACGGCTCCGCGCACGGCTTCCAGATCAGTCAGCGCGCCGACTACTTCGAGGTCGAGGTCGGCCTGGAGACCACGCTCAAGCGCCCGATCATCAACACACGCGACGAGCCGCACGCCGACGCCGAGAAGTATCGGCGCCTGCATGTGATCATCGGCGACGCCAACCTGTCCGAGGTCTCCACCTACCTCAAGCTCGGCTCCACCGCGCTGGTCCTGTCGATGATCGAGGACCGCTTCCTCGGCAACGACCTGACCGTGGACCAGCCTGTGCGCACGCTGCACGAGGTGTCGCACGACCCGACCCTCAAGCAGTTGATCACGCTGCGCAACGGCCGTAAGCTCACCGCGATCCAACTCCAGCTCGAATACCTCGAACTGGCTCGCAAGTACGTCGAGAACCGCTTCGGCAAGGACGTCGACGACATCACCGCGGACGTGCTCGATCGCTGGGAGTCGGTGCTCGCCCGTCTCGAAACCGATCCCATGTCGCTCGCGCGCGAGCTGGACTGGGTCGCCAAGCTTCAGCTCCTGGAGGGCTACCGCCAGCGTGACGCCCTCGACTGGGACGCCCCGAGGCTGCACCTGGTCGACCTCCAGTACGCGGACGTACGGCCCGACAAGGGCCTGTACAACAAGCTGGAGGACCGCTTCGAGCGGATCGCCACCGAGGCCGAGGTCCAGCGCGCCGTGCACCTGCCGCCCGAGGACACCCGCGCCTACTTCCGGGGCCGCTGCCTGGAGCAGTACGCCGACGAGGTCGCGGCGGCGTCGTGGGACTCGGTGATCTTCGACGTCGCCGGTCACGACTCGTTGCAGCGCGTGCCCACCCTGGAGCCGCTCCGGGGCACGAAGGCCCATGTGAAGGACCTGCTGGACCGCTGTCGCACAGCCGAGGATTTGGTCCGTGCCCTGACGGGCGGGTGACCTCGCTCGTTCGCGGGAACACAGCGAACGAGCGGACAACTTCCGTTTCCGGAACACGCGCCATCCCGTAGTCGTTGGAACTTACACCCCCGGTCCTTCGGGATCGGGGGTGTGGATCCTTCAGGGATTGGATAAGCACCGGTTCAAGGAAATGATCAGAAGGTGGGGTGGAGCGTCGTGGCCACAAAGGACGGCGGCGGTCAGCAGCGTGCGACTAAACGCTCGGAAGAGGTCGACGAGACCACTACCGAGGCGCAGTCGGACGTTCAGGAACGCCAGGAGAAATTGACGGACGACGTCGATTCGGTATTGGACGAAATCGACGAGGTGCTAGAGGAGAACGCCGAGGAATTCGTGAGGGGATTTGTTCAGAAAGGTGGGGAATAGCACCAAATGTCCGATTTGAAATCGGGCAAGAACTGCCCTGACTGCACGGAATGGAAGCCCGTCGGGGAATACGGGAAAAATGCCTCGAATCCCGACGGGCTCTCGTTTTATTGCCTCGTGTGCAATCGCAGGCGTAGTGCGGAGTCGTATCGCGCCAGGCGGGAGCGCGCGGGATTCAAACTGCGCCCGAAAGTTGATGTTCCCGACGGTTACAAGCGCTGCCCGAAATGCGAACAGATCAAGCCGTATGCCGAGTGGCATAAAAGCAGCCGGCAATACGACGGTCTGGCGGCACGCTGTAAACCGTGTCGCAAGGCCGAGGGTCGGGCCGGATACTTCATGCGCACGTACGGCCTCACCGAGGACGACGTGCGCCGTATGGTCACCGACCAAATGGGCGTATGTCCGATCTGCCAGTCCACCAAGCTGAAGCACGTCGATCATGATCACGAAACCGGTAGGGTCCGAGCCGTACTCTGCTTCAACTGCAATGCCGCACTGGGCATGTTCAAGGATCGACCCGACGCGTTGCGCCGGGCCGCAACCTACGTGGAAGGGATCGTGTGGAAGCCAACACTCGTGGCACCGGGCGTCTACCGGCTGCCTTCCTGACCCCCGGGTCGTCCTCGTTCGCCGAATTTCTCGACGCGTATCGGCCCGAGCTGTTGCCCGCGCGTAGGACGCCTCCGGTGCAGCCGGTGACGATCGAGGCGCCGCACGGCACGACGATCGTGACGGCGACGTTCGCGGGCGGCGTGGTGATGGCCGGCGACCGGCGAGCCACCATGGGCAACCTGATCGCGCAGCGTGACATGGAGAAGGTGTTCCCGGCCGACGACTACTCGGTCGTGGGCATCGCCGGCACCGCCGGGCTCGCGGTCGAGATGATCCGGCTGTTCCAGGTCGAACTCGAACACTACGAGAAGATCGAGGGCACCACGCTGTCCCTCGACGGCAAGGCCAACCGACTGTCGCAGATGATCCGCGGCAACCTCGGGATGGCCATGCAGGGGCTCGCGGTCGTGCCGCTGTTCGCCGGCTTCGACGTCGACGGCGGTAGCGGTCGGATCTTCAGCTACGACATCACCGGCGGTCGCGCCGAGGAGCACGGCTTCCACTCGGTGGGCTCGGGCTCGTTGTTCGCCCGCGGCGCGCTGAAGAAGCTGTACCGCCCCGGCCTCGACGCCGACGGCATCGTCACGGTGTGCGTTCAGGCGCTCTACGACGCGGCCGACGACGACTCGGCCACCGGTGGCCCGGATCTCACTCGGCGGATCTTCCCGACGGTGACCCTGGTGACCGAGGACGGCATTCGCCGGTTGACCTCCGACGAGGTCGGCGACATCGTGCGGGCCGTCGTCGACGCCCGTATGGACGACCCCAACGGCCCGACCGCCCCGCTCACCTGATGCCGTGTCGACGCCCTTGATCAGCTCACACTTCGAGAGGACTCCACGGTGACGACGCCCTTCTATGTGTCGCCGCAGCAGGCCATGGCGGACCGGGCCGACTACGCCCGCAAGGGCATCGCCCGGGGCCGCAGTGTGGTCGTGCTGACCTACGCCGACGGCATCTTGTTCGTGGCGGAGAACTACTCTCGCGCCCTGCACAAGATCAGCGAGATCTACGACCGCATCGCCTTTGCCGCGGTCGGCAAGTACAACGAGTTCGAGAACCTGCGGATCGGCGGTGTGCGCTACGCCGACATCCGCGGCTACTCGTACGCGCGCGACGACGTCACGGCCCGCGGGCTCGCGAACGTGTACGCGCAGACGCTGGGCACGATCTTTTCCAGTGGCGGCGAAAAGCCGTACGAGGTGGAGCTGATCGTCGCCGAGGTGGGCAGCGCGCCCGAGGACGACCAGATCTACCGACTGACCTACGACGGTTCGGTGGCCGACGAGCACAACTACGTCGCGATGGGTGGCAACGTCGACCAGATCACCGAACAGCTCAAGCGCGAGCACCGCGAGGGGCTCACGTTGGAGGCCGCGCTCAAGGTCGCCGTCGACGCGCTCTCGCGCGACGGCGTCGGCGAGAAGCGCACGATCACGGCCGCGCAACTCGAGGTCGCGATCCTGGATCGCAACCGGAGTCAGCAGCGCAAGTTCAAGCGGCTGGTGGGCGGTCAGCTGACCCGCCTGCTCGGCGAGTCGGAGCCGGCTGCCGAGGGCGGCGACGACGGGGTCGCGGCGCAGACGTCCGAGGGCGCGACCCCGGGCACGCCCGCGAGTTCGCCGCCGCCGAGCACGCCTTCGGTCACACCGGAGGACACCGAGGAGTAGTTTCCTGGCGTCGATACAGGGCCCGCGCACCGTCTGGGTGTGCGGGCCCTGACGCGTTCAGGCGCCGATGTCGGTCGGTGTGGTGGGCGGGGGCGCGGTCGAGCCGCGCAGGCGCAGTTCGCCGCGCACCACGACGTCGGGGCCGGCGTCGCCGGTGTCGAGCAGGTCGAGCAGGGCCGCCATGCCGCGCGCGCCCAGTTCGATCGCGGGCAGGCGCACGGTGGTCAGTTCGGGTTCGACCACGCGGGCGTAGCGGGTGTCGTCGAAGCCGGTGATCGACACGTCCTGCGGCACGCGCAGTCCGAGCGCGCGGGCCGCCTTGTATCCGCCGACGGCCTGGAGGTCGTCGTCGCACACGAGCACGGTCGGCCGCGCGGGCGAGGCGAGCAGCGGCAGGGCGGCCTCGCGCGCCTCGTCCAGGC
>NZ_WWJX01001014.1 GCF_009865215.1 Streptomyces sp. SID3343
GCCGGCCTCGTCGGGGGTCAGCGCCGCGCCCAGCCACCCGTCGGCGAGCCGGCCCACCCGGCGCAGCGACTTGGGGCCGCTGCCGCCGAGCCACAGGTCGAGCGGGCGGGTCGGCCGCGGCCGGATGGTGACGTGGTCGCAGGTGAAGTACGCGCCGGCGAACGAGACGTCCTCGCCTTCCAGGAGCAACCGCACCAGCGTGAGCGCCTCGTCCATGACCGCACCGCGCGGGCCCGGGATCGGGAACAGCGGGCGGTCGCGGGCCGTAGCGTGCTGTACGCCGAACACCGGCAGGACGCGGCGCGGCGCGAGCGACGCGAGGGTGGCGAACTCCTTGGCCACGGCGACCGGATTGCGCCCCGGCAGGACGGTGACGCCGCTGCCGAGCTTGAGCCGGGTGGTGCGGCCGGCGGCATAGGCGATGCCGACGCTCGGGTCGGGCAGGTCGCCGCTGATCAGGTCCGGCAGCCACAGCGAGTCCACCCCGATCTTCTCCATGTGGTCGACGACGTCGCCGAAGGTAGCGGGGTCGGCGGGGTCGCGCGGGCCGAGCCCGACTCCGATGCGAAGTTTCATGGCGTCAGCCAAACCCGGATATCGGACCGGGTCAAGCAAGCGTCGCCGCGTCGCCCGGCCGGAGCGGTGCCCCGCCGGAAAGCCGGTCGGCAGCCGTGCGCAATTCGGCGATGTACGCGCGGCGCTCCGCGAGCCCGACCGCCGCGCGCAGTGGGCCGATCTGGAGCTCGTGGCCGGCCGCCCCGCACGCGTCCCTGACCGGTACGGCGAGGTAGCTGAGAGGCAGCGCCGTCTCCGTCGTCAGGTCGGCCTCGGTGTACGCGTGCGCGCTGATCGACGCGAGCTGGTCCAACACGCGTGCGCGCAAGCCGGCCCGGCCGGGGTGTTCGTCCAGCAACCCGACCACGTCCTGGAGGACTTCGAGCAGCGCGCCCGAATCGCCGCGCGGGCGCCAGGCCGCGACCCCGTGCGCGCGGATCGTGTCGAGCGCGGGGGCCAGCTCGGGAGCATGCGCGAGCCACGCGGCGCGTTCCGCGGC
>NZ_WWJX01001015.1 GCF_009865215.1 Streptomyces sp. SID3343
CGTGAGTGCTGCGAGAGACGCCGCCACGGCGACGATGCGCTTCGAGGGTGTCATGGCTCAGAAGTATGTAGGAGGAAGCCCCGACTCGGCAGGTGCAAACCGGCCACTCGGACGTCCGGCCGGTCACGCTCGTGCCGTTCCCCACCGACCTGATCCGGGGCGCGGCGGCCGGTGCTCGGGTGGTCGCGGTGTACGACAACAGCGGAGGTCGGATGGTCGACGATGTACGACTGGCCGTACTCGGCGCGACCCGGGTGCACTTCATCGGGCGGCTCGGCCTGGACCCTTCGGGCTTCGGGACCGCGCCCGACCTGGACGTGGACGCGATGTGGGCCCGAATCGAGGCCGTGGTCGAGGCCGTGGTCGAGGCCGTGGGAGCGGGCACCACTTGTGCGCCGGCTGCGGCGAGTCGATCGCGATGCGTTCGATGGTCGAGCAGGTACAAGAGGCGGGCCAAGTGGCCGACGCCGTCGCGGTGTTCGGCATCGGCTGCCACACCGCCCACTCCGACAACCTTGACATCGAGGTGCTCCGGGCGCTGCACGGTCGTGCCTCGTCGCCGGCCACCGGCGCCGAACGGGGTGCCCTGGACTTGCTCGGGTTCACCGGGCATGGTGACGGCAACATGATCGACGAGGGGCTCCGACAGGTCCTGCACACGGCGGCGCGTGGCGAGACCGGCGCGTGCTTCATGCTCGTGCGGCGGCTTCTCGTTCGTGGAGATCCCGACCAGGTGTCCGACCGGGTGTCCGACCGGGTGTTTCGTGGACACCGCAGACGCGCCCGACTGTCTCGCGAACACGCACGCGGCGACCACACACGCTCGGCGTACTCAAGGACACCGGCCCCAGCGCCGGCACCGGCTCCGGCCCCGCCCTGCAACCAACGGAAGGGAAGCCGACGTGAACACCACCCCCGCCCCCACCCCCGCCCCCGCCCCGATCGTCGTGGGCATCATGTATCCGCCCCGCTGGGACATC
>NZ_WWJX01001016.1 GCF_009865215.1 Streptomyces sp. SID3343
CTGCCCTCCCCGCCACCCCGTCCGCGCTCGCGCCCCCCGGCGCTGCCCGGGTCGCCCAAGCCGTCGCGCGCGGCGTGGTGTCCGCGCTGATCGCGGTGGCGGTCGGACTCGCGGGGGTGACCCTGTTCGTGCTGATCGTGGGCGTGATCGGCGCGGACGAGGGCGGGTTGGACCATCCCGACGTGCTGTTTCGCGCGATCGGTGCGATCTGGCTCGCCGCCCACCACATCGGGTTCGAGGTTGTCGAGGTCGCCCACACCGCGACGGGTTCGATCGAGCCGATCGTCACGATCGTGCCGGTACGGCTCGCCCCGCTCGGGGTGACCGCGCCGCTGGTGTGCATGGTGTTCGTGCTCGGCCGACGGCTCGCGCGAGGCGTCGTGCCGACCGCGATCGTGCTCGTGACGCAGGCGTCGGTCTACCTGGGCCTGCTGTACGCGGTGGCCTGCGGTCTCGGTACGGCGACCGTGCGGCCGGTGTTCGAGACGATCCTGGTCGCCGCCGCGGGCGTGCTCGCGGTGGCCACGCTCGGTGCGCTCGGGCCCACTGTGGTGCGGTGGCCGGCGGTACGGGCCGGCCTGGCCGCGACCGCGGTCCTGGCGGCGGGCGGGGCGGTCCTGGTCGTGGTGTGTCTGCTCACCCACACGGACCGGATCCGGGCCGTCCTGGCCGCCGCCCCCGACGACGCCGCCGGCCTCGTGGCGCTGACCTTCCTGTGCGCCGCGCTCGTGCCCAACACGATCGTGTGGGCCGCGTCCTACGCCGCCGGTACCGGCTTCGTCCTCGGCACGACCACCACCGTCGCCCCCACCGGCACCACCCTGGGCGCGCTGCCCGAGCTGCCGCTCCTGGCGGCCCTG
>NZ_WWJX01001017.1 GCF_009865215.1 Streptomyces sp. SID3343
GGCCGGCTCGGCATCACCCTCGGGGGCCGGCGGGTCCGCGGCGGGCGGCTCGTGCGGGGTGGTGTCGTGGTCGGGTACCGGCGCCCCCGGCGCGTCCTCGCCTCGCGGCGGCTCCGCTCCCCCGCGGCCGTATGCGTCGCTCATCGTGTGCCCTGTCTTTTAGCAGTACGTCGAGCCCTACCGCTCCCGATGTGCCGAGCGTCCGTGACGGCACACCGACAGTCTTTCGTGTGCCGGATCGCTGCGCACCGGCGGCAGCGGATACCCGTCCCGTCACGCTCACACGCGCGGGCCCGCCCCCGCTCCGTCGAAGGGGGCGAGTCGGGCGGGCCCGTGCGGGTGCCTCAAAAACGCGAGTCGACGCGCTCCGTCGTGGCCGACAGCGGGGTCCCCGCCAGCACCAGCATCGGACGCCGAGGCCCCATCCCCGCCGGCAGCGGTGTGGTCGTCGCCGCCTGCTCGGTGAGGTAGCGCTCGACGGCGGGCGCGGCGGGCCGGCCCTCGTTTCCGTCGCTCGTACTGCCGGGTACGAACGCGCTGCTGAGCGCGACGGCCATCATCGAGAACGCGCCCGCGGCCGCGAACGTCAGCCGACGCCGACTCACCGGGGGCCGCACCCGCTCGGGCATGTTGCCGGGGCGCCCGGCTCGCGGACCCGTCGCGCGCGCCCG
>NZ_WWJX01001018.1 GCF_009865215.1 Streptomyces sp. SID3343
GGTTACGCCGACCACGACGACAATCTCGCCGACCTGAGGCAGCGACTCGAAACCGAACGGCCCGCCGGACTCCGCGTCACGGGCGTTCCGAACCCCCGCCTCACCGACGAACTCGCCGTCCGACACGCCCTCTACGGCGACACACCCCCGGCCGGCGACACCGCCCGCTCCCACCCGGTCGGCCTGGACACCTTCCACGCCCTGGGTGACGAGCACGGCTACCGGACCGACATCACCTGGAACACCCACGACAGCGACACCGTCGACGTCGTCTTCGTCGACCGGAGCGGACCGTCCGAAGGCACACCGGTCGGCACCTACGTCTCCGCCCATACGGGGACCTTCGGTACGCCGCTGTCGACGTGGACGACCAACCCCGCCGCCCGCCGCGGCACCGGCGCCCTGGTCACCGAACTCCGCGAGCACACCCGGGAACTGCTGCCCGACTACATGGTCCCGACGGCCGTCGTCGTCCTGGAGCGGCTCCCATTGACGGCCAACGGCAAGCTGGATCGCGCCGGACTGCCGGCACCGGACTTCGCGTCGGCGGCGACCGGTCGGGAGGCTCGTACGCCGCAGGAACAGATCGTGTGTGATCTGTTCGCGCAGGTTCTCGGTCTGTCGCGGGTGGGCGTCGACGGTCATTTCTTCGAGTTGGGTGGGCATTCCCTGCTCGCCACTCGCCTGATCGCGCAGGTTCGTGCGGCTTTCGGGGTCGAGTTGGAGCTGCGTTTCCTGTTCGAGGCGCCGACGCCGGCCGCGGTGGCGGCTCGGCTCGACACCGCCGGGCCCGGGCGCCTGGCGCTCACCGTGCGGCAACGGCCCGACGTCATGCCGCTCTCCTTCGCCCAGCGCCGCCTGTGGTTCATCCACAAGATGGAGGGCCCCAGCGCCACCTACAACATTCCGCTGGCACTGCGCTTGACGGGGGAACTGGACCGCGACGCGCTGCGCGCGGCGTTGGGTGACGTGGTGGCGCGGCACGAGAGTCTGCGTACGGTGTTTCCGGAGGTCGAGGGTGTCCCGTGCCAGCAGGTGTTGACCCCCGAGGC
>NZ_WWJX01001019.1 GCF_009865215.1 Streptomyces sp. SID3343
CGCAGGTGGCCGGCCTCCTCGTCGTTCAGCCGCAGCGCCGCGGCCAGCGCGTCCACCACCTGGTCGGACGGGTTGCGCTCGCGGCCCTGCTCCAGCCGGACGTAGTAGTCCGTGCTCACCCCCGCGAGCAACGCCACCTCCTCGCGCCGCAGACCGGGAGTACGCCGCCGGCCCGAATGCAGCACGCCGACGTCCTCGACCGCGAGAACCTCGCGCCGGGCACGCAGGAAAGTACCGAAATGGTTGTCGGTGTCCATCCATCCACCGTACGAGGGTCCTCGCGCGCCTTGCCAGGGAGCCGTACACCCAGGGTGTGCGGCCCCGAGGAAACCCGCGCCCTGTTCGGCTTCCCGCCCCGCCTCGACGCTTGATCCATGACCACCACACCGAACCCTCGCCCCCTCCCCCTCGCCGACCGCGTCGCCGTCGTCACCGGCGCGACCAGCGGCATCGGCGAGGCCACCGCCCGGGCCCTGGCCGCCGACGGCGCGGCCGTGGCCCTGCTCGGCCGCCGC
>NZ_WWJX01001020.1 GCF_009865215.1 Streptomyces sp. SID3343
GCGCGATCGCCGGGCGGGCCGGTCCCGGCCGGGCCCGGGGGGTCGGACGTCGGTCACGGGCGCCGGCCGGGCGACACGGTGGCGTTGGAGACGGTCGGTGCGCTCGGGTGCGCCGTGGTCTTCGTCAGGGTCGCGAAGGAGCGGTCGGTCGTGGTCCAGGCCTCGGTGACGGTGAAGCCGTGGGCGGGGGCGAGGGCGGTGAGTGATCGGGTGCCGATTCTGGCCCAGCGGAAGGGGCTGCCGTGGGCGCCTTGGTCGTCCTCGACCCGGGCCGCGAAGCGTTCGTGCACGTCGTGCGGGTCGGTCTCGACGATTGCTAGGCCGGTGGCGGTGAGCAGGGCGTGGGTGCGGTCGAGGAGGCGGCCCGGGTCGCCGCCGATGCCGATGTTGCCGTCGGCGAGCAGTGCCATCGCCCAGCGGCCCTCCCCCGGCAGCGGGGCGAACACCGAGCGGCACAGCGCGGTCGCGCCGGCCGCGAGGGCCCTGGCGACGGCGGCGGGCACGAGGTCGACGCCGAGC
>NZ_WWJX01001021.1 GCF_009865215.1 Streptomyces sp. SID3343
GCGGTGTCGGTGGGGTCCTCGGCGCGGGCGGTGTGCACGGCGGCGGCGAAGGTGCGGAGCAGTCGCGGGTTGCGCACGTCGCCGATGAACAGCGCCCCGCCGGGGGCGAGAGCACGCATGGCGTTGGAGACGACCTGCTCCAGATAGCCGGCGTTGGGGAAGTACTGGACGACCGAGTTGAGCACGATGGTGTCGAAGTGACCCACGGGAAGGTCGCCGTGCTCGTGGGCGGCCTGTACGCGCAGGGTGACCCGCCGGGCGAGCTCGGGGTCGGCGTCGACGTGGCGCCGCAGCGCCTCGACGACCGTGGGCGAGAAGTCCGTTCCCCAGTACTCCTCGCACTCGGGCGCCAGCCCGGCGAGGAGCAGACCGGTGCCCACGCCGATCTCCAGGACCCGGCCGGGGTCGAGTGCCTTGATCCGCTCGATCGTGGCCGCACGCCACTCGCGCATCTCCGGCAGCGGGATCGGCTTACCGTCGTAACTGCTGTTCCATCCGGCGAAGTCCTCGCCGAACACGGAACCGGGTTCGGCGTACAGGGAGTCGTAGAGATCCTGCCACTCCCCGATCTGGCTCCGTTCCGTCTCGTCGCTCGGGGTCGTGTCGGTGTCGGTGTCGGTGACGACGTAGGCGATCAGGCGGGTGTCGCCGGGCAGGTCCTCACGAGCGACCACGGCGGCCTGGGCGATACCGGGATGACCCGTCAACACCGCCTCGATCTCCCCGGGCTCGATCCGGAAACCACGAATCTTGACCTGCTGATCCACCCGACCCACGAACTCCAACACACCACCCGGACCACGACGCAC
>NZ_WWJX01001022.1 GCF_009865215.1 Streptomyces sp. SID3343
TGACCTGGGCGGCGTTGGCGGACTGGAACCTGATCGAGCTGACGGACCCCGCGATGCTGTGCGTGTCCGAACTCGCGACCAACGCCATCCTGCACGCCGTGATACCGAGTGAGCGGGTGAGCTGGCTCGGCCGCACGTTCACGGTGCGGCTGTTGTTCTGGCCCAAGCGGGCGGTGGCGATCGAGGTGCAGGACCACGACCCGCGCCCGCCCCGCGTGCCGGACCGACGAGTGATGCAACCTTCGCTGTCGGCACCGGAGGAAATCGGCGACTCCTCGCGCGGTCTGCGCCTGGTCGAAGCGTGCTCGGACTTCCTCATGTGGAACCCGACCGCGATGGGTGGCAAGGCCGTGTGGTGTCGCTTCGACCTGGAACCGCGCAAGCTGGCAAGGCCGTTCCTGATGAACGGGAACCCATAGACGGCGGGGGCCTGCCGTGAATCTGGCCAGCATGCCCCCGTCCGTTCCGGTTGCTACGCCTTCAGCGACCGGAACAGTGCCCGACGTTGGGTGAGTCCTCGTCGGAGCACCGGAGCGGCGTCCCGAAGTTCGAACCCTTCGGGCGCCGCTCCACAACCGCACACGCAAGACCGGACCACCCCTCACCTTGGTCGGAACAGGGGTGGTCCGGCTGAGGGGACCTGACGGAACCCCGGTGCCGATGGTACCGGGGTCGTCGCGCTGCGTGCTTGCGTGACGGGCCGTCAGGTTCCTTGCGTTTGACGGCGGTTGAGAGGGGACGTTGGTCGTGGTGTATCTCGATGACGGCGACACGGGGGACGTGTCGGGGCCTGCGCGGGCCGGCGGCTGGGATCCGGGGTCGTCGCTGTGGGTCGCGGGCGTGGACTACCTGAGCGCGTGGCGTCTGGCCCAGGTCACGGCGGACATG
>NZ_WWJX01000104.1 GCF_009865215.1 Streptomyces sp. SID3343
CGGCGGGCGGGCGCGGGGTCGGTCTGGGCGCGCTGCTCGCGCGCCGGGGTGCCGTCCTCGCCGAGCGGACGGGCCTCCTCGGCCGGACGGGCTTCCGCGACCGCACGAGCGGAGCGACGCTCGAAGGCGACGCGACGGGAGAGGATCCGGATCGCGGTGGTGAATCGCTCGGTCGGACGAGCCTCGTTGAGTTCGTCCTGCCGACGAAGCCACATGGGCACCAGATAGGCAGCCCAGGCCCCCACGATCGCTGCGTAGATCAGGCCGCTGCCGTTCACGCTTCACACGCTAAGCCGGATGAGCACCGCATCGTCGGATTAGGCACGGTGTGTCGCCCGATCCGCTGCGATATCCATGTGACAAATGTGACTGCGGCGGCTGCCGCTGCCCACCGGGCTGCCGTGTTTGACCGGCCTGCCGCGCCTGACCGGACTGCTGCTGCCGACGGGATTGCCGCGACCGCCCGGGTGGCCATCCGGACAGCCGGTCTCCCGGAGGTGCTGGGGTCTGCCGAGATGACACCGCTCATATCTCCGGGAGAGTAGCGAAATCGCGAGATCGATGTGTCGATACGGCCGGATCGACACCGAAGAGATGCGGCTACCAGGTGAAGCCGCGGCTTTCCCGATAGGCGCGCCACCGGGTCAACAGCCCCTCGGGGATCTCCTCGGCGTTGAGCGCGTAGGCGAGATGGTCGCGCCAATCGCCGTCGATGTGCAGGTAGCGCGGGCGCAAGCCCTCCTCGCGGAAGCCGAGTTTTTCCACCACCCGCCGACTGGCCCGGTTCTCCGGCCGGATGCACACCTCCAGCCGGTGGATCCCGAGCCGGAAGAAGCAGTGGTCGGTCGCGAGCGCGACCGCCGTCGGCATGACGCCGAGACCGGCGACCCGCTCGTCGACCCAGTACCCGATGTGCGCCGAGCACATCGAACCCCAGGTGATCCCCGCGACGGTGACCTGACCGACCAGTTCGCCGTCGTACAGGACCACGAAGGGCAGCATGCGCCCGGCCGCGGCCTCGGACCGCAGGAAGCGCACCATCTGCCGAAACGTCGGCCGCCGGCCGGCAGCCGACCCCGGCGGGACGGTCGCCTCCCACCGGCGGAGCCAGTCGCGGTTGCGCGTGTGCACTCCCTGCCAGACCTCGGCGTCACGAGCACGGATGGGGCGAAGGGTCACCCGACCCTCGGTGAGTTCCACCGGCCATCCGCGGGTCAGCGAGTGCCCCATGGCGGCTGCTGCGCCCCTCCGTAGCCCCCGCCACCCTGACCGCCGCCCTGGCCACCGCCTTGGAACCCGCCGCCACCACCCTGATAGCCGCCACCGCCGCCGAAGCCGCCCTGGTAGCCACCGCCCCCGGGAGCCTGACCGCCCTGCCCCGCCGCCGGATACCCGCCACCGCCGCCACCCGCCCCGCCGAACCCGCCGCCCTGCTGGTGGTCGCCGCCCTGGAGCTGCGACACCACGTGCGGCAGCACCTTGGCCAGGACGTTGATCCCGTCCTGGGCGCCGCCCGGCGAACCGGGCAGGTTGACGATCAGGCTGCGGTACGTCCAGTGCGAATCCTGGGTGATCGCGACACCGGCGATGCCACGCGAGAGGATCGCGGTCGGCACCTTGTCGAAGTTCTCCATCCGGATCGCCTCGGCGATGCCGGGTACCTCGAAACTGATCACCCGACTGGTCATCTGCGGGGTCTGGTCGAACGGGTTCAGGCCCGTGCCCCCGGTGGTGATGATGACGTCGAAGTGCGCCGCGACCGCGTCGCGCAGGGCCTGTACGACCGGCTCGCCGTCCGGCACGATCTGCGGTCCGCGTGTCTCGAAGCCCATCTGCTGGAGACCTCGCGCGATCACCGGACCGCTCTCGTCCCCGTAGGTCCCGGCCGCCGCGCGCGTGGACACGGTGATCACCATGGCTCGCATCAGTCTTGCCCTCCGTCCCCTTGTGTGGCCGTTTCCCCCGGATCGCGACCGGAGGCTGCCGCCCGTTGCCAGTCCCCGGAGACACCGCCGGTCTTGGTCTCGACCCGTACGTCGGTGATGACCGCGCCCGGATCGACTGCCTTGATCATGTCCACGACCGTGAGCGCCGCGACGGAGACCGCCGTCAGGGCCTCCATCTCGACCCCGGTGCGGTCCGCCGTACGCACGGTCGCCGTGATGGCCACCGCGTCGTCGTGCACCGTCAGGTCCACCGCGACGCCGTGCAGCGCGATCGGGTGGCACAGCGGAATCAGGTCGGGTGTGCGCTTCGCGGCCATGATGCCCGCGATCCGGGCGGTGGCGAGGGCGTCGCCCTTGGGGACGCCCTCACCCCGCAGGAGTTCGACCACGCGCGGCGACACCAGGACCCGGCCGGAGGCCGAGCCCGTGCGCACCGAGACCTGCTTGGCCGTGACGTCCACCATGCGGGCCGCGCCGGCCTCGTCGAGGTGCGTGAGGTTCTTGGCGCCGCGCGTCAACTTTCCACCCCATACGGTGAGCCCCCGTGCGGGGGCGTCGAACTGCCTAGTGTCGTGCTGGGGCAACGTTAGAGCCACAACCGGGCGGCCCGCATGCACAGGGCGGCTCGGGCACCGTGGCGCCGCGTCGTCCGACTCGGCGACATCGCGTCCACGCGGGCACCACAGGCCGTCGTACCGCCCGTCGTCCGACTCGGCGGCAGCGGCCTCCGCCCGGCGCCACAAGACCCCGTGCGCAGCCCGTCGTACGACTCGGCCGCGCCGCGCCCGCTCCGGGCGTCCCGGCCTGCCCCCGCGCCGTCCGTCGTTCGGCTCGGCGGCGCGATCACGGTGTGACCGGGCCCGGCTCGACTCCACTCGGTTCGATTCGGGTCGGGTCGGTGCGGTTCGATGCCACCCGGCTCAGCTCAGCAACATCACGTCCACGTCGCCGCCCTCGGCCACTTCGGTGACCTCGGCCGGAAGGCTGATCAGCGCGTTCGCCCGGGCGAGGCTGCCGAGCAGATGGGACCCGGTGCCGCCGACCGGTTCGACCACGCCCTCGCCCACGCCCGCGACCGGCGGGGTGTACCAGGCCCGCAGGAACTGGCGCTTGCCGTCGGGAGAGGTGAGCGCGGACACGCACGTGGCCCGCACCACCGGGCGCTCGGTCACCTCGGCCCCCTGCATCCGCAGCAACGCGGGCCGGACGAACACCTCGAACGACACGAACGCGCTGACCGGGTTGCCCGGCAGCGTGAAGATCGGCGTCTCGTCGGGGCCGATCACGCCGAAGCCCTGTGGCATGCCCGGCTGCATCGCGACCTTGCCGAACTCGACGGTGCCCAGTTCGGAGAGCACCTCCTTGACCACGTCGTACGCCCCCGCGCTGACCCCACCCGTGGTGACCACGACGTCGGCCCGGATCAACTGGTCCTCGATCGTGTCGATCAGGATCTTGGGGTCGTCGGGAACGTTGCCCACGCGGTACGCGATGGCGCCGGCCTCGCGCGCGGCGGCGGTGAGCATGTAACTGTTCGAGTCGCGGATCCGACCGGGACCGATCGGGCGGCCCGGCTGAGTCAGTTCGCTGCCGGTGGACAGGATCACCACGCGCGGCTTGGGCCGGACCCGGATCCGATCGCGCCCGATCGCGGCGAGCAGGCCCACCTGTGCCGAGCCGACCGCCGCGCCGGCCGCCAGGACGGTCTGACCCGCCGTCACGTCGCTGCCGCGAAGCCGGATGTACTGCCCCTTCGAAGGGGACTTCGTGATCCGCACGGTCGGCATGCCCGCGTCGGTCCACTCGACCGGCACGATCGCCTCCGTGCCCTCCGGGATCGGCGCGCCGGTCATGATCCGCGCGCACGTGCCGGAACCGATCGCGGTGTCGGCGGTGTTGCCCGCGGCGATGTCGTCCACCACGTCGAGCACGACGGGGTAGCGCTCGCTCGCGTCCGCGACGTCGGCGAGGCGCACCGCGTAGCCGTCCATCGACGAGTTGTCGAAGGGCGGCAGGTCGCCGGTGGAGGCGACCTCGTCGACGAGCAGGCTGCCGTGCGCGTCGAGCAGTTGCAGTTCGAGCGGGGCCAGCGGTTCGATCCGTTCGAGGATCCCGGTCAGGTGGTCCTCGACGCTCTTCATGCTTGCATCTCCTCGTTCACGTAACTCTTCAGCCAAGCCCGGAACTCGGGCCCCAGATCATCACGCTCGCACGCGAGCTTCACGATGGTCCGCAGGTACTCGGCCCGGTCGCCCGTGTCGTAGCGACGCCCGTTGAACAGTACGCCGTGCACCGCGCCGCCCTCGGCCTCGGGCACGTCGGCCAATACCCGTAGCGCGTCGGTCAGTTGGATCTCGTCGCCGCGACCGGGCGGGGTGTGCGCCAGTACCTCGAACACCGCCGGGTCCAGCACGTATCGGCCGATCACCGCGTAGTTGCTGGGAGCGTTGCTCCGCTCGGGCTTCTCCACCAGATCGGTCACCCGGACCACGCCGGGCTCGTCCCCGACCGGTTCGACCGCCGCGCAGCCGTACTGGTGGATCTGCGCCGGTTCGACCTCGATCAGCGCCACCACGCTGCCACCGCGTTCGCGCCGCACCCGCAGCATGGTCTCCAGGAGCTGGTCACGCGGGTCGATCAGGTCGTCGCCGAGGAGCACCGCGAAGGGTTCGTCGCCGACATGCGGCCGGGCGCACGACACGGCGTGGCCGAGGCCGCGCGGATCGCCCTGACGCACGTAGTGGATGTCCGCGAGCGCGCTCGACTCGCGCACCAGCTTGAGCCGGTCCAGGTCGCCCTTGGCCGCGAGCGCGTGTTCGAGTTCGTACGCGCGGTCGAAGTGGTCCTCCAGCGGCCGCTTGTTGCGACCGGTGACCATCAGGACGTCGGACAGCCCTGCGGCCACGGCCTCCTCGACCACGTACTGGATGGCCGGTTTGTCGACCACCGGCAACATCTCCTTGGGCGTCGCCTTGGTCGCCGGGAGGAAACGCGTACCCAGACCGGCGGCCGGTACAACGGCCTTGGTGATGTGGAACGGACGGCGCACAGGCATGGCCGCACACTAACGGGTGAGGTCACCGGTGGTCCCGTGAAGCCCGGTGATTGGCCGGTTGTGTTCCGACCGCACCCGTTCGGCCGGACCCGCGACGCGGAAGCGATCGCCCCCCTCCTGCTTGGCCCGGGCCAACGCCCGGTCCGCGGCCCGGATCAAGGTCGCGCCGTGGGTGCCGTCTTCGGGGAGCACCACCACGCCGATCGCCATGGTCAGTCGTACCGGATCGGTCGACGCGCCGAACGTGCCGCGGCGCACGGCGTAACAGAGCCGCTCGGCCACCTTGGCGGCACCGGCGATGTCGGTCTCGGGCAGCAGGATCACGAACTCCTCGCCGCCGTAACGGGCGATGGTGTCGACCTGGCGGATCTCCAGCGCGAGCCGCTGGGCGACCTCGCGCAGCACCGCGCCGGCGCCCTGGTGACCGCACCGTTCGTTGACGTCGCGGAAGTGGTCGAGGTCGAGCAACAGCAGTCCGAGCGGGCGGCCGAACCGCGACGCGCGCATCACCTCGCGGTCGAGCACCAGTTGCAGGTAGCGGTAGTTCCACACGCCGGTCAGCGGATCGGTCACCGACAGGCGCTCCAGGTCGGCGCGGCTCGACTCCAGGCGGGTGACCTCGTGGCGGAGTTCGGGGAGTTCGTCGCCGGTGATCGCGCGCAGCCGGCGCACGGCCACGACGAGCGAGCCGACCGCGACCGCGAGCCCACCGACGAGCAGCAGGATCAGCAGGCGTTCGAAGGTCAGAGCCATGAGGGATCCGAGGCATTGAGGCACGATGGCGGGAGCGGCTTCACGATCGCCGCCGGCTTCGGGTCCGACTGCTTCGGGACCGACGGCTTCGGGACCGCCGAATTCGGAACCGACGGCTTCGAGACCGCCGAATCCGGGTCCGACGGCTTCCGGACCGCCGAATTCGGGTCCGACGGCTTCGGGACCGACGGCTTCGGGTCGGACAGTCCCCGATCCGAGGATCCCGGTCCCGACAGTCCCGGATCCGGCAACATCGAAACCGGCAGCCTCGAATCCGGCGATTTCCGGTCCGGCAATCGCGGATCCGGCGACCTCGGGCTCGATGGGGTGGCGCGAACTGTGTCGATTGCGCGTACTCCTTCGATAAACCGTCCAAACACGTCATTCAGGGAACAGCATGAAGGACATCCTCAACGACAAGGCCACGCTGAGGTCACATTTGCTGCACGCACGGTCACAACTCGGGATCGAAGAGCGCGCGAGCGCCGGCCGCGTGCTTTCGGGCGCGCTTCTCGCGCTCCCCGAGGTGCGGGCCGCCGGCACGATCGCGGCCTACGTGCCGGTGGGGTCCGAGCCGGGCCCGCGCGAGTTGGCCGAGGAGCTCTCCCGGGGGCCCGCACGACGCGTGTTGCTTCCGGTCCTGCTCGCCGACAACGACCTCGACTGGGCGCTGTACGAGGGACCGCAATCCCTTGTCCGAGCGACACGCGGACTCCGCGAACCGGTCGGCCGTCGGGTCGGCCCCGACGCGGTGGGCGCCGCCGACGTGCTCGTCGTACCCGGGCTCGCGGTGGATGGACGCGGCCTGCGCCTGGGGCGTGGCGGCGGTTCGTACGACCGGGCGCTCGCGCGCGTGGGCTCTTCGGCCGTCACGATCGTGCTCCTGTACGACGGCGAGGTGCTCGACCACGTGCCGGCCGAGCCGCACGACCGTCCCGTGGACATCGCGGTGACGCCCGCGGCGGTCCACCGGTTCGGCCGGTAGGACCACCGCGGGCGTCGGATCACCGCGTGCTCGTGCTGCTGTTCAGGGCCTGGTCACGGCCCCGGAGGCGTTGAAGACCCTGGTTGCCCCGGTGGCCCCGGTGGCCCCGTAGGCGCGGAAGGCACCGCCGGGCCGCCGGGTTCGAGAGTCAGTCGGTCCTTGGCGGCCTTGTCCACAGCCGCCGGTGAGAACGGCCATGCGAGCGTCTTGCCCTTGCGCCACAGGTCGGTCTGATCGGTGTAGTTGTCGTGCCAGACGTGCCCGGACGCGCCCGTGAGGTTGATCCAGCGCGACGCGTCGAGGTTGGACAGGTCGACCACCATCCGCATCGAGGGCACGGTGGTGACCCCGTAGCCCTGGGCGGCGTTCCACCCCGTCGCGTTGACCAGACCCTCGCCGCCGGACATCTCGTACGGCCCGCGGTTGAGCATGAACTTGACCACTCCGGGCCCCTCGGTGCCCAGCGTCTGGTTTTGCAGCGTGAGGGTGTGCAGGCGACCCCACGACCACGTGTCCATGTCCTTGCCGAGCCTGGCGGTGAGTTCCTTGCGCGCCTCGGTCATCGCCTTGTGCAGGAGACCGTCGCGTGTGGTGATCGCACCGGGGTCCTTGGAGATGTTCCACCACGGGCTCTCCTGGCTCTCCAACAGCGAGCGCACGACCTCGTTCCAGCGGTCGCCGCCGTCCGGTTGCGCGGTGGAGTCGTCGCGCGCGCCGCACTGCACGTCGTTGTTGGCCGCGTTGCTCGCGCAGTCGTTGTCGGCGCGTACCGAGAACGGCATCTTGTCGCCGAACGCCAGCATCAGCACCTGGCGCCACACCGAGTTGAAGTACGCCGCGGCCTTCGAGTCGGCGTCGTTGCGCTTGTCCCAATCCTTGAGCAGGTCCTGCGCCTGGCGCACCCACGGATCGTCGATCTTGACCGCGAGCAGATACGGCACGAGCAACTGCGCGACCGGGTTGAGGTCGTCCGCCTGCATCGTCTGCATCATCGCCGGGTCGATCTTGCCCGGCGCCTTGGTGATCATCTCCACGATCCGCTGACTGCGCGCACCGTAGCCCCAGTCGGAGGTCAGCAGATACGGATACGCGGGCGAGGTGACCGCGTTGTTGGCGGTGACGATGTAGCCGTCCTTCGGATCGAACACGTTGGGCAACGATTCGAAGGGGATGAACGAGTCCCAGTCGTACTTGGGATCCCAGCCGTACACCGGCCACCGGCCGTCGCCGCTGCGCCGAACCGGGATCTTGCCGGGCGCCTGGTAGCCGATGTGGCCGTCCACGTCGGCGTAGACCGCGTTCTGCGACGGCGCGTCGAAGCTCTTGAGCGCCGTGCGGAACTCGTTCCAGTTCTGTGCCTTGTCGAGCTTGAACAGCGCGTCCATCGAGGTGCCCGGGTCCAGCGCGGTCCAGCGCAGGGCGACCGCGAAGCCCTCTTCGCGCTGCGGGCTCGGATCGGGGATCGGCGCGTCCTTGCCGACGTCCGACAATTCGTCGGAGACGTCGGTCAGGATCGGCCCGTGCCGCGTCGTACGCACCTTGACGTGCCGGTCCGCGCCGCCGGCGACCTTGATCGTCTCGTCCCTGCTGTCGACGAACGGCTCGTACTTGTTGTCGTACAGGACGCTCTCGCCCTGGACCTTCTCCAGGTAGAGGTCGGTCACGTCGGCGCCGAGGTTGGTGAAGCCCCACGAGATCTTCTGGTTGTGACCGATGATCACGCCGGGCATGCCGGAGAACGTGTAACCCGACACGTCGTAGGCGCAGTTCGGTCCGACCGTGCGGCAGTGCAGGCCCATTTGGTACCAGACCGACGGCAGCGACGGGGACAGGTGCGGGTCGTTCGCCAGCAGCGGCTTGCCGGTCGTGGTGCGACTGCCCGCCACGACCCACGAGTTCGAGCCCACGCCCGAGGACTTCTCACTGAACAGCGACGGCAGGTTCGCGAGCGACTTGGACAGATCCGACAGCGCGTTCTGGGCACCCTTGGACGGTGCGGCCGGCAGCGCGTCCTGTGCGAAGCGCTCGGCCTTGCCGTCCTTGACCACCGCACCGTCCTTGACGATCGGTTCGTTGGTGTCGTAGGGGTACGGCGGGTACAGCTCGTCGATCTGGTTGACCGTCAGCTTGTCCGAGAGCAGGGCGCGGTCGATCTCGTCCTGCAGGTTGGTCCGCAGGTCCCACGCCATCGCCTTGAGCCACGCGACGGAGTCGATCGGCCCCCACGGCTCGGGCTTGTAGCCGTCGTGCACGACGCCGAGCAGGCCGTACTCGAACGACGCGTCGGTGCCCTTGTGGTCCTTGAGGTAGGCGTTGACCCCCTCGGAGTACGCCTGAAGGAACTTCTGCGACTCCGGCGGCAGCGCCGCGTACTCCTGCTCGGCCACCTTGCGCCACCCGAGGGTGCGCAGGAACTTGTCGTTCTCGACCTGGCCGGAGCCGAACATCTCGGACAGCCGACCCGCCGTCATGTGCCGGCGTACGTCCATCTCCCAGAAGCGGTCCTGGGCGTGTACGAAGCCCTGCCCCCGGAACAGGTCCTCCGACGTGTCGGCGTACACCTGCGGGATGCCGTGCGCGTCGCGCACGACGTCGACCTTGCCGGTCAAGCCCGACACCCGCACGGTGCCCGAGGTCTGCGGGAAGGAGTCGCGCGACAGTTGCCAGCCCCACCAGCCGAGGCCGCCCGCGCAGATCGCGAGCACGACGACGAAGACGATCGCGGTGAGCCGGAATCGGCGCCAAGCGCGGGACGGGCCCTTGGGCCCGTTCGAGCGCTCCTTGACCTTGGCGGTTGCGCCGGGGACGGCCTCGGCGGGCGGCTCGGCCTCGGCTGCGGCCGCTGCCGGCGCTGCGGCGGGCTCGGCGTTCTCG
>NZ_WWJX01001023.1 GCF_009865215.1 Streptomyces sp. SID3343
ACCGGTGCGAGTCTGTTCATGGTTTTGCAGGCGGGTCTCGCCGCTCTCCTGACCCGGTTGGGCGCGGGGGAGGACATCCCGCTGGGGAGTCCGATCGCGGGTCGTACCGATCAGGCCCTCGATCGCCTCGTCGGGTTCTTCGTCAACACCTTGGTGTTGCGCACGGACACGGGGGGTGATCCGTCGTTCACCGAGTTGGTCACGCGGGTGCGTGAGACGTCGTTGGCCGCGTACACCCATCAGGACGTGCCCTTCGAGTACCTGGTCGAGCACCTCAACCCGACCCGTACCCTCGCCCACCATCCCCTCTTCCAGATCATGCTCGCCCTCCAGAACTCCCCCGAGAGCAAGTTCGAACTCCCCGGACTGCGCGCCGATATCGAACTCGGGAGGACGGGCACGGCGAAGTTCGACCTGTTCTTCCACCTCGTCGAGCGGCACGACGAAGACGGCCGGCCCGAGGGCATCGGCGGCGCCGTCGAGTACTCCGGCGACATCTACGACGCCCCCACCGTGCAAGCCCTCTTCGACCGCTGGATACGCCTGTTGGCAGCGGCCACCGCCGAGCCCGACCGTTCGTTCGGCACGATCGACATCCTCACCGCCGAGGAACACCGGGTGACGGTCGACGACTTCAACGACACGGCTCTGCCGTTGCCCGAAGCGTCACTGGGCGAACTCTTCACCCGACAGGTGTCGATGACACCCGACGCCGTGGCGGTACTGGGCGAAGACGCCGGCTTGACCTATGCGGAGCTGGACGCCCGTGCCAACGGGCTGGCCCACGAGGTGATCGCGTGTGGTATTCGTCCCGGTGATGCCGTGGCCGTCCTGTTGCGCCGATCCCCGGAAAGTGTCGTCGCCGTTCTCGCGCTGATGAAGGCCGGCGCCGTCTACGTTCCGCTCGACACCCGCTACCCGGCCGAACGCATCAGCCACGTCCTCACCGACACCGACACCCGCCTGCTGATCACCGACGACGAGTCGGCCGCCCAACCGGGCAGCGAAACAACCCGGTCGATCCGCCTGACGGCTTCGAGTCACACCGACGCCGATCCCGGCGACCCCGGAGTGGTCGTGTCTGCGGATGGTGCGGCGTATGTGATGTATACGTCGGGGTCGACGGGTGTGCCCAAGGGTGTGGTGGTGACGCATCGCAATGTGGTCGCGTTGGCGGTGGATCCGGGTTTCGATGTGCGGGTTCACGAGCGGGTGTTGTTGCATTCGCCGGTGGCGTTCGACGCGTCGACGTACGAGTTGTGGGTTCCCTTGCTCAACGGGGGGACGGTGGTGGTGGCGCCGGCGGGTGATCTGGACGTGCCGGCGTTGGAGCGGGTGGTGGTGGGGCGGGGTGTGACCGCGTTGTGGTTGACCAGTTCCCTGTTCGACGTGGTCGCGGAGCATGCTCCGGGTTGTCTGGGTGCGGTGCGTCAGGTGTGGACCGGCGGGGAGGCGGTGTCGGGGGTTTCGGTGCGTCGGGTGCAGGAGGCGTGCCCGGGGTTGGTCGTGGTCGACGGTTACGGGCCGACGGAGACGACGACGTTCGCGACGAGTCATGTCGTCGGTGATGCGTATGCGGGTGGTCCGGTGGTGCCCATCGGTCGTCCGATGGCGAACATGCGGGTGTATGTCCTGGACGGGTGGTTGCGGCCGGTGGCGCCGGGTGTGGTGGGGGAGTTGCACATTGCCGGGGCGGGGTTGGCTCGGGGTTATCTGAATCGGCCGGGTGCGACGGCGGAGCGTTTCGTGGCGGATCCGTACGGTGTTGTCGCGGGTGCTCGGATGTATCGCACGGGTGACCTGGTGCGTCGTGGTCCGGGTGGTGTGTTGGAGTTCGTGGGTCGGGTGGATCAGCAGGTCAAGATTCGTGGTTTCCGGATCGAGCCCGGGGAGATCGAGGCGGTGTTGACGGGTCATCCCGGTATCGCCCAGGCCGCCGTGGTCGCTCGTGAGGACCTGCCCGGCGACACCCGCCTGATCGCCTACGTCGTCACCGACACCGACAC
>NZ_WWJX01001024.1 GCF_009865215.1 Streptomyces sp. SID3343
CACCGCTCACCGCTCACCGCTCACCGCTCACCGGCCCGGCTACTCGGCCGGGTACTCGGCTGGCAACTCGGTGAGTTCGTCGTCGGTCAACGGCTCCGGACCCACGTGCATCACCCCCGGTCGGTCAGAGGCCGACCGCAGCCAACAGGTCCGCGAGATCGCGCCCATGAGCCTGATCGGCCCACGGCCGCATCCGCTCGCGCACGTGGGCAAGTTCGGCGCGGGCGCGGGCGACTTCGATGCCGGCGCGGGCGGAGCCGGTCGAGGTGCCGACGAGGCTCCGCCGTAAGGGAGCGGCCGTGCGCACCATGCCCGGACGCGATGACGCGGACCCCTGGCACGAGGAAGCGCGACTCCGCGAGCGCCGCGTCGGCGAGGTCGACCACCCCATGCCGTCCCCTGTGCCCGCACACAACGACGGCTTGTTCGCGAGGGCGTAGCCGACGAA
>NZ_WWJX01001025.1 GCF_009865215.1 Streptomyces sp. SID3343
GGTGAAGGTGCCGCACCACCGGGAACTGGTGCACACGGCGCTGAGCGCCGGCAAGAGCGTGCTGTGCGAGTGGCCGCTGGGCAACGGGCTCGCGGAGGCCGAGGACATGGCGCACCGAGCGCGCAGCCGCGCTGTGCCCACCGTCGTCGGACTCCAGGCGCGGTCACACCCCGCGCTCGCCTACGCGCGCGATCTCGTGGCCGACGGCTACGTGGGGGAGGTGCTGTCCACGACGGTCGTCGGCTCCGGCGGCGCCTGGGGCGCGACCGTTGGCCCCGCCGATCACTACGTACTCGACGCCGCCAACGGCGCGACCCTGCTGACCATTCCCTTCAGCCACACCCTCGACGCACTCGCGTCCGTCCTGGGAGAGCCCGAGGATCTGCGGATCCGACTGGCGTCGCGGCGTACGTCGGTCGTGGACACCGAGACCGGACAGCCCGTGCCCATGACCGCTGCGGACCAAGTGGTGGCCTCCGGACGGTTGCCGGGCGGCGCGGTAGCCACCTTCCACTACCGCGGAGGCATGTCCCGGGGCACCAACTTCCGCTGGGAGATCAACGGCACCGAGGGCGACCTCGTCCTCACCGCCCCCGTCGGCCATCCCCAGCTCAGCCCGGTCACCCTCGAAGGCGGCCGTGGAACGTCCACCGGACTCGCTCCCCTGACGGTGCCGGAATCGTACGCTCGCGTCCCGCAACTGGACCCCCGAGCCGACGCGCCGGCCTACGCGGTCGCTCATGCCTACCGACAGTTCCTGGACGACCTGCGCGAGGGCACGTCAGAGGTACCCGATCTCGCGCACGGCGCAGCCCGGCACCGCAGCATCGAATCCATCATGAAAACAGCCTGACCGCACGCGCGGGCCCCGGCCCGCCCGCCCCCCCGCGCTGCCACCCGAAACCGAAGTCACCGCGCAGGTGGCGGACTTGATCGAAGCCCACCACCCAAAACCGCGAAACACGATCACGCGGCCGCCACCGCGCCCTCCCGCGCGTCGGCGGCCCAGTGCCTCAAGGCCGCGCCGGAAGGTTGGGGGAGGACGGTCATGTACTTCTTCCCCCGTGTACGGCAACAACGCGGGCGAACCGTGCAACAACTCGTCTGGCTTCGACGCGTCGTGGTGCCAGCAGGCCTGGCGCTGGAACCTGGACTACGTGATCGACCCGCGCGGCGGCATGGTCACCTTCTCCTACAACACCGAGACCAACCGCTACAAGCGCGGCGCGGTCCTCGTCGGCTCCGGCACCCTCACCGAGTACACCCGCGGCGGCACCCTCGCCAAGATCACCTACGGGTCCAAGACCACCGACACCACCGCGCCGACCGCGCAGGTCGTCTTCGACACCGCCGAGCGATGCCTGAAGAAGGACGGCTTCGACTGCGACCCGGCCAAGATGACCAAGGCCAACGCCGCCAAATGGCCCGACGTCCCCGTCGACAAACAGTGCCCCGCGACCGGCACCTGCGAGGAATACGCACCCACCTTCTGGTCGACCCGCCGCCTGACGAAGATCACCACCCAGGTCCTGGTCGGCTCCACCTACCAGAGCGTCGACGAATACGCCCTCGCCCAGGACTACCCCGACCCGCAGGACGGCTCCTCCCCGACGCTGTGGCTGAACTCGATCACCCGCACCGCCCACGACGGCGCGAAGAAGGTCGACCTGCCGTCGGTGGACTTCGAGGGCCAGTTCATGCACAACCGCGTCGACGCCGGCGGCGACCTCGCCCCGCCGATGAACCGCCGCCGCATGACCGTGGTCACCAGCGAGACCGGCGCGCAGACCGTGGTCCGCTACAACACCCCCGAATGCACCCCGACGACGCTGCCCGTCCCCGACGCCAACACCAAGGCGTGCTACCCGATGTGGTGGAACTACAACGAGGACGCCGAACCCGTCCTGCACTGGTTCCACAAATACACCGTCGCCGAAGTCCTCGAACACGACACCACCACCAACGCCTCCCACCACTCCACCCGCTACGAATACGTCGGCGGCGCGGCCTGGCACCGCGACGACTCCGAGCTCACCGAGGACAAGGAAACCGGCAAACCCAAGTCCAAGGACCGCCGCACCTGGAACCAGTTCCGCGGCTACGCGCAGGTGATCACCCGCTCGGGAGTCGCACCCGCCGCGGTCACGCAATCCGCGGCGTTCTACCTGCGGGGCATGGACGGCGACGTCCGAAAAGACGGCACCACCCGCGCCGTCACCGTCGCCGACTCCACCAACACCACCCTCGTCGACGCCGACCGATACGCCGGATTCGCCTACGAGAACCAGACGTTCACCGGCGACGGCGGCACCGTCGCCGCCACCACGCTCAACACCCCGTACTCCTCCGCGGTCACCGCCACCCACCAACGCGCACGAAGCCTGCCCACGCTCACCGCGCGCCGCACCGCGACCGAGAAGACCCGCAACCGGAGCCTGACCGCCGACGGCACCTGGCGCGAGACCTCGACCACCACCACGTTCGACCCCGTCTACGGCCTGCCACTGACCGTGACGAACAAGGCCGACGGACTCACCGAGTACTGCACCCGCACCACCTACGCCCACAACACCACCGCGTGGATCATCGGCAAACCCGTCGAATCCGTATCCCTCCTCAACGGCTGCGCGAGCACACCGTCCAAGGACACCGTCTACGCCTGGTCACGCGTGCTGTACGACAACCAACCCCACGGCGCCGTCGGCGGCGTCGGCGACACGACCTCGACCCAGGCGGTCACCGAGTACAAGACCGACGCAACCCCCAACTGGGCGACGGTTTCGACCAGCGAGTACGACGCCTACGGACGGGTCGTCAAGAGCGTCGACGCCGAGAACAAGACCACCACCACCGGATACGAGCCCGCCACCGGCGCGCTGCCCATCGTCGTACGGGTGACCGGTCCCACCGGCTGGACCACGTCCACCACCTACGCCGGTGTGCGCAACCTCGCGGTGAAGGCGGTCGACGCGAACGACCTGGTCGTCGAGCAGGAATACGACACCCTCGGCCGCCTGATCGCCGTCTGGAAGCCCGGACACCCGAAGGCGACCGCCGACGCGGACCTGCAGTTCGCCTACGCGCTCAACAAGACGGCCCCCTCCGTCGTCACCTCACGCACCCTGATGCTGAACAGGAAATACGCGGTCTCGCACAAGATCCTCAACAGCTTCCTCCAGGAACGCCAAACCCAGTCCACGACCGCCAACGGCCTGTACGGGCGCGTCGTCACCGACACCTTCTACGACAGCCTCGGCCGCCCCTACAAGACGAACCCGTCCTACCTGAACACCACCGCGCTACCCGACACGAGCGTGTTCCTCGCGAACGCCGACGAGGTCCCCGCCCAAAACGCCACTGTTTACGACGGCATGGGCCGCCCCACCGCCGGAGTGTTCTCCTCCAAGGACCAAGAGCAGTGGCGCACCACCACCACCTACACCGGTAGTGACCAGGTCGCGAGCACTCCCGTCCCGGGTGGCACAGCGACGCTGTCGATCTCCGACGCCCGCGGCAAAGCCAGGGAACTGCGCGAGTACGCGGGCGGCACTCCCGCAGGCACCGACTACACGAAGATCACCTACACATACAGCCCCCGCGAGGAACTGCAATCCGTCACCGACGCGGGCGGCAACACCTGGACCTATACCTACGACTTCCTCGGTCGCAAGACCCACACCGAGGACCCCGACAAGGGCCCCTCCGATACCCGCTACGACCTCGTCGGCCGCGTCACCGGCACCACCGACGCCCGCGGCCAAAACCTCGCCTACACCTACGACGCGCTGGGCCGCAAGACCGCCTCCTACAAGGACGCGATCGCCGACGCGAACCTCCTGAGCAGCTGGTCCTACGACCGCTACGCCAGGGGCCTGGCCGACGGCTCCACCCACTACGTCGGCGGCAAGAGCGGCGCGAAGTATACGAGTGAGATCACCGGCTTCGAACCGGGCACCTACCGCCCGACGGGCTCCCGTGTGACGATCCCCGCCGCAGAGGGCAAACTCGCTGGCACATACGAGACGAGCACCACCTATGAACCCGTCCTTGGCCTGCCAAAGACCAACGTCCTACCCTCACACGGAGGACTGACGGCGGAGACGTTGCGCTACAGCTACAACGACGCCGGCGCGGTCACCACCATGGGCGGCAGGATCACCTACCTGGCGTGGGCCGACTACGACGCCTTCGGCCGCAACATCCGCGCGACGGTAGGCGGCACAAACCGCCAAGCCACCTCCACCAACACCTACGACGACGCCACAGGTCGCCTCCTGGGCACCGACTGGGACAAACAGACCGCCACACGCACGAGCGTCGACGCCACCACCTACACCTACAAACCCAGCGGCGACGTCACCTCGATCACCACCAAACGCGACAACAACACCACTGACACCCAGTGCTTCGCCTACGACGGCATGCGCCGCCTCAAGGAAGCCTGGACCGACACCGCCGGCACCACCACCCGACCCGAACCCAGCGTCCCCGGCATCGGCGCCTGCATCACCCAAACCCCCACCCCCTCAACGGTCGGCGGCCCCGACGCGTACTGGCAGTCCTTCGAATACGACGCCGTCGGCAACCGCACCAAACTCGTCGACCACGACCCCACCAACGACCCCACCAAGAACGTCACCACCGACTACGGCTACCGCACCCGCCCCGGCACCGCCCGCACCCACGTCCTCGACACGATCACCACCAGGACCGGCACCCGAGAGGCCATCACCACCGGCCTCACCTACGACCCCGCCGGCAATACCAAGACCCGCCCCGGCGCCGACGCCAACCTCCAGACCCTCACCTGGAACGAGGAGGACAAACTCGCCAAGGTCGCCTCCGCGACCGCGACCAGCGACTACCTCTACGACGCCGACGGCAACCGCATCATCCGCCGCGAGGCCGGCAAGACCACCCTCTACCTCGGCACCGACGAACTCACCACCAACACCGACCAATCCGGCCCGGTCATCGCTACCCGCACCTATCCCACCCCCGGCGGCATCACCACAGTCCGCGTCGCCACCGGAACCCCCGTCTACGTGGCGTCCGACCACCACGGCACCGGCACCACCACCCTCGACGGCACCACCCTGACGGCGACCCGCCGCCAATCGAAACCGTTCGGCGAAGCGCGCGGCCCCCAACCCACCCAGGCCAACGGCCAATGGCCCACCGGCAAAGGCTTCCTCGACAAGCCTATGGATGCCACCGGCCTTACCCACATGGGAGCCCGCGAATACGACCCGAACCTGGGCCGCTTCATCAGCGTCGACCCGATCATGGACCTCACTGACACCCAACAAATGCACGGCTACACGTACAGCAACAACACGCCGGTTACAGCGAGCGACCCCACTGGGCTCTTGTGGGGCATCGACTGGTTCAAGTCGGTAACTACCAAGGTTGGGAACGCGATATCCGCTGCTGTGAGGGCCGCGCCTTCCCCTGCGGAAGCACCCCCGGTGACGACCGGCGGAAATCCGACCGGTGGTGGTGGCGGCGGACAGAAAAGCCCCGGCGGGGGGTGCCGGAACAATTACGTCGAGATATGCAAGGGCCCGAAGACCGTCACCATGATTATCCCGCCCGAAATGAAAAAGGGCACGAAGGTCCCGGAACGTAATGACTACGTGCAGATAGCTGCGGGTTTCGGTGCTGGCGCCTACAGGGCCCTCGACCCCTGCGCCTTGACCGGAGGCTGGTTCACGGGCAAGCGATGCGGGTCGGACATGGTCGACGACTGGGCTGCTCGTGAGGGGCTGAACGAATCTCCATATGGTTGTGACGGCGTCATGGCATGTGAAGACGATTATGGCGACGGTAAGAAATTGTTCGATATCACGAGTATGACGATGGCTATGGGAACGTCCGGCAATAGGGCCGTCACCATCGTTTGTCGGAATAGCTTTTTGCCGACCACCAGCGTCTTGATGGCGGACGGCTCGACCAAAACTCTTCAGGAGATCAAACCCGGGGATGTGGTGTTGGCCACCGATTCGGAGACTGGCGAAAGTCGACCCCGAGTCGTTTTGGCAACGATTACCACCGAGGACGACAAGGAATTCGCTGACCTAACTGTCGCAACTGAGCACGGTGATTTCTCCATCATCGCCACCGCCAATCACCCTTTCTGGCTTCCCGCCCTAAAGCAGTGGGTGAACGCGGGCGACCTTAAACCTAGTCAATGGCTCCAGACCTCAAGTGGGACCTGGGTTCAAGTCCGGGCAGTCCGTCTGTTTGATCAAACAGCTCGTACCTACAACCTGACCGTCGATGCGGACCACACCTACTATGTGCTGGCCGGGCGGACGCCAGTTCTCGTTCATAACAACAATTTTTGTCACCCAGAAGGCCTTGCTGCGGCTGCCGCCGCAAGAGACGATGCCAATTACGCTAACAGTACAACAATGTCCGGGGCACTCTGGATTGATGAGTTTGACGATTCAATCGCCCTGAACTCTGGAAGAAGCAATCTCTCTCCCGACCATGTAAGGCCTCCGGGCGCCCTGAACGGATTCGAAAGTCACTTGGAGGTCCAGGCGGCAGCGGAGATGCGCCGGCTTAACGCGCAGCGAGCGGATCTCTACATCTCGGGAGACTATATTTGCGGTCCATGCTCCCAGACGCTCTCGCAGATGTTGCCACGGGGTTCAGAGTTGAACGTTACACTTAGAACGAAGAGTGGCAGTATCAAGACCGTGACCTTTACGGGAGGTGCCGACTGACGGCAATAAAACGCTTAGATGAAACACCCGTCACGGCGAGCATCTCTCGCCGTGACGGTGAATCTGAGCCCCTCCCGAACCTCCGTCAACCGATATCAGAGTACGGGTGCGTCGACCATCGAATACCCGACACTTTACTCAGATAGATGAGAAGTTCGGGAGCTGTGGCCGCAATGTGAACTTCGGAGTATCCTGGTGCGTTTCCCCAAGGCCAGTGGATCTCCGATGCCGGCCCTATGTTTGCTACGAGCCCTGCGCCTAGAAAAACTCGGTGACCCGGTCGAGGCCATTGCCACTCGCCGAATCCAACCTCGATCATCGGCGCCAGGATCACGGGCAGGTATTCCCCGGCTACCCTATCGCTGGACCGCCAAGCCGGGGCCTTGTAGGCGACCTCATTGAGGGCATTGTGGAGAAGGAACTCGGGCAGTTCTTCCGATGACTTTTCCCATCTGTCATTTAGCTGTCTCTCGTATACGTCCATCTGATTATTGACGTCAATGGCCCAGGAGTGACCTCCGGGTTCTTCGAGGAATATGGCTTTTCCGTCCTCCTCTCTAATTTCGCCGGGTGCACAAAACATTTTTATATCGGTGAGTGAATTGCTCCATTGGGAGGATAGTTCGTACCATTCTCTGAGAGGCTCAGGCAGCCAGAGCTGTTCAGAGGGTAGCGGTTCTCTCGGAGCGATCGGCGGGCCATGCCAGGTATGGAGAAAGCGGACCAGCTCAATTTCCAGGGGATCAATCACGGAAAGATTATTTCACAGGTGTCTTGTGGTTCCGGCGGTGGTGTGAGGTGTTGCTGTGAGTGGTTGTGGGGTTTGCGGGTGTGTGAGTGTGGTGTCGGCGGGGTTGCCGGCAGCGGTTCCGGCCCCCGCAGTTCGGGGGAGAGGGAGTTCTGCCACCTCCTGCGCGCCGCCCGCCGGTTCCGTCGCACCCGGCGACCCGGCTCATGAACGACCACGTCGTCTCGCCGCCGGACCGGAGCAACACGAAACACCCCCACCGGCACGGTGCCGCATTCGCCGCCCTGCGCGACCCCGACCAGGTCACACGCCTGTCCCGCCCGGAACTCGACGCCCTGCAGGCACTCGGCATGGAATGGCAGCCAGGCCTCACCGCCCCCGCGCCCCCGACCGAACTGCACGGCACCCGACCGACGCCAGCGGGGATGCGACCCCGTACGCAGCCGCGCTACTGACGTTTTCGTTGTGATGTTGCTTCGGGGACGACCTCGTACACACTCGGCCAGGATGGTCCCCGCGCTGGATGTGAGCGTGTACGAACTCGTATGGCCCACCCCTCTGTTCACGGCCGAGGCCGAGCGCATCTCGCGTTCCGACCACCGATCGTGGGTCGAATGCGCACGATTGCTGTTGGGCGAGGCGTTCGCCGGTAGCACGGCGGTGAGCGACTTCGACGAGATCGGCGAATCCTCCACGACATGGGCCGGCGACGACCCCTGGTCCCCGAAACCGCCTGCGGGACAGCCCCCTCCCGCGTACACCCAACGCACCTGGCTGCGTGTGAGTGTGTGGTGTGGTGTCGGCGGGGTTGCCGGCAGCGGTTCGGGTTTCGGTTTCCCCTTGTCGAGCCGGGCTTTGTCCCGCTGATCGCGGGATCGTTCGCTGCCACAGGGTGACCGATCTGCTGTCGTGGTCTGCCCAAGGGCGCCGGCACATGTGTGGTCCGGCTGTCGTGGGGATGCGCATGCCTGTGTCGTTCGGCGCGGCCGCGGGGTGTGCTTGCGGGTATGAGCGCGAAGTCGTCTCCGC
>NZ_WWJX01001026.1 GCF_009865215.1 Streptomyces sp. SID3343
GGACGAGCCGATCGCGATCGTCGGGATGAGCTGCCGGTTCCCGGGTGGGGTGCGCTCGCCCGAGGATCTGTGGCAACTGCTCGTCGCCGAAGGGGACGCGGTGGGGGAGTTCCCGACCGATCGGGGGTGGGACACCGACGAGTTGTTCGACCCCGAGCCCGGCCGGGCGGGCACCAGCTACGTCCGAGAAGGCGGCTTCCTCTACGACGCCGGTGACTTCGACGCGGGGTTCTTCGGGATCTCGCCGCGTGAGGCGTTGGCGATGGACCCGCAGCAGCGGCTGATGCTGGAAGCGACCTGGGAGGCGTTGGAACACGCGCACATCGACCCCGACGCGTTGCGCGGCAGCCAGACGGGCGTCTTCGCGGGCACCAACGGGCAGGACTACGCGAGCCTGATGTCCGGCGCGCCCGAGAGTGACGACGGCTACCTGATCACCGGCAGTTCGGCGAGCGTGGTGTCCGGCCGGATCTCGTACGCGTTCGGTTTCGAGGGTCCGGCGGTGACGGTGGACACGGCGTG
>NZ_WWJX01001027.1 GCF_009865215.1 Streptomyces sp. SID3343
AGGTGGACGCCCTGCGGGCGCTGGGTGTGCGGGCCGGGTTCATGAACTCCACGCAGGACTTCGACGAGCGGCGGATGATGGAGGCCGAATTCCTCGCCGGCGAGCTGGACCTGCTGTACCTGGCGCCGGAGCGGCTGCGGCTGGAGAGCACGCTCGACCTGCTCTCCCGCGGCAAGATCTCCCTGTTCGCGATCGACGAGGCGCACTGCGTCTCCCAG
>NZ_WWJX01001028.1 GCF_009865215.1 Streptomyces sp. SID3343
TGACGAACGGCAGTCCGCGCCGGTGCAGTTCGTATGGCAGCGACGAATTGAGCAGGGTCGTGGTCAGGATCGCGCCGTCGATCGAGCGGTCGAGCAGGCGCTCGTACTCGGGCGCCTCGTCGCCTTGTTCGGCGAGCATCAGCATGCGGTAGCCGCCGGCCAGGAGCCGGTCGTGGACCGGGCCCATCAGCACGGGGTAGAGCATGTTGCCGATGTCCGCCACCAGCGCCACCTGGCGGGTGGCGCTGGTGGACAGGCTCCGTCCGAGTTCGGAGGGCACGTAGCCGAGTTCGCGGGCGGCGGCCAGGACGCGTGTCCTGGCCTCGTGCGATACGCGCGGGTCGTCGCGCAGGGCGCGCGAGACCGTGGGTTGCGATACGCCGGCGAGCCGTGCGACGTCTCGGCTGGTGACGCTCACAGGCGGGTCCTCCTCGAACCGTCGCGGGGTGCGACCGTGCACATTATCGCGGCGAACCGGCCGCTCCGACGAAGCCGCCGGCCGTGTGGCGGTCGGCTTGCGACGGCTCGTCACCACGCGCGTGCACGATCTGGGTGAGCAGCGCCATCTCGTCGTACACCCGCCATTCGTGGGTGATCCGCCCGTCGACGACGCGAAACTGCGAACAACCCATCAGCTCGACCGGTGTGTTCGTCGGCGCTCCGTACGCGGGAACCCCGCAGTAGGTGCCCCGCAGCCACCACAGCGCGGACACCCGGACCCCGTGTTCGGGGTGCTCGTGGGCGACCACGTCGCGCACCTGCACCACGGCGTCGGGAACGGGCGCGAGGAACGAGATCAGCTCCTGTTGATAGCCGGTCGGGCGGACGACCGTGCGGTCGCGCGACGTGTGGAGACAGAGGTCGCGCACGACGTAGTCCTCGGCGAGGTCGATCCGGCGCTCGTTCCACACCCGGTCGATCAGGTCGAGCACGAGTTCGCACGCCCGGCGGTGGTCGTTCTCGCGCGGTCCGGACTCACCGCGCGCGAGTACGTCGGCCGGCGCGGTGTCCCCGAGGATGCGCCCCTGTCCGCCGTCGAAGGCGAGCGTGCGGGCGATCGCCTGGGGGTCGAGGCCGAGTTGCTGCACGATCGCGTACTCGTCGCGAACGAGCCACTCCTCCTCCATCACCCCGTTGCGGTACAGGCAGTTGGCGATCGCGCGGGAGCGGAACGATCGGTGGTTGGGCGGCCCGTAGTGGCCGATGCCGGTGTAGGCACCGATGCTCAGGACCCGGTGCGAACTGAGGAACGCGTCGTCGCCGCGCGCCTCCCAGATCACGTCCTCACCTTGACCCACACGCTCCGGGTAGGCGTTGATCCGGGTCAGCGTGCTGCGCACGACGCCCTCGACACCGGTCGTGGTGCCGTACGCGCCGTGCACGACGGCGTCGGCGGCGTAGTTCTCGCGGATCAGCCCGATGCCGCGTCGCACCCAGATGCGATCGGTCCATTCCAGGATGAACTCTTCGGGCCCGGAGTAGGGCAGGTACGCCGACTCCTTGAGGGTGCTGGCCATGGTGCCGTTTCCTTCCTGTGCCGCGTCGGTGCGCGACGGTACGGGGCGGGGTGAACCGGGTGTGCGGAGTCGGTCAGCGCTGGGTGAGCGCGTCGACCCGATCCGCCGTTTCGCGCAGGGATTTCCCGACGTTCTTGCCGTGGGCCATCTCGTTGATCGCGACTTCCAGGGCATCCTGGGTCTGCGGCCAGGACGCGGTCTGCGGCAGGGTGCGGGCGTTGCGCGTGATCGCCTCGAACGTGGCGGGCATTCCCGCGTTCGCGGCGTTCACCGCCGGGTCGGCGAGGTTGCTCCTGTGCACCACGATCGAGGACGCGGTGGCCGGATCGGACTTGTCGAGCGCGACGGTGCGTTCGGTCTGCGGGTGGGTCAGCCACTTGATGTACTCCCACGCGGCGCCCTTGTGGTCGGAGCCTTTGAGGACGCCGGCGAGCCAGCTCTGCGCCATGGTCACGGTCGGCTTGCCGGTGAACCCGGGAACGGGGGCGAACCCGGTGTTGGCGACGACGTCCTTGGTGGACTTCTTCGGGCTGGCGAAGTTGTCCTGGTGCCACGTCCAGGTGAACGTCTGGTTGGACCGGCCCTGTTCGACCGCCTGAGTGGCTTCGACCTCGCCGTAGTTCGCGGAGGCCTTCGGCGTGTAGCCGTCGTCGATCATCCGCAGGTAGGTGCGGGTCGCCTCGATCGCTTCCGGGCTGTCGAAGATCGCCTTGCCGTCCTTGTCGAACAGGTCGGCGCCGTTGCTCCAGAGCATCGACAGCCACAGGTAGAGGTTCTGGCCGCCGCTGCGCCCGTACTGGCCGGTCATCGGGTAGAGGTCGTTGCCGGCGCGGAGCCTGTCGAGCCCGGCGAAGTACTCGTCCCAGGTCGCGGCGGGCGACAGGCCCTGCTCGGCGTACTTGTCCTTGCGGTAGAACAGGCCGTAGGCGTACGCCCGTACCGGGATGCCGTACACCCGGTCCGCGTCGCCCGCGCTCGCGGCCTCGCGCAGCGAGTCGGGGAAATCGTCGAGGTCGAGCCCGGACGCCCGCATCTGGTCGTCGATGGGTTCCAGACCCGTGCGGATCGCCGACCCGAACGCGTCGGTCCACATCACCGCGTCCGAGGAGCCGCTGCCGAGCACGCTCTGCGCGACCACCTTCTGGGTGAAGGAGGCCCAGGGGATGTTCGCCCACTCGACCTTGATGCCGGTGCGAGCGGTGAACTCGGAGTCGGTCAGCTTGCGCAGGGCCGCGAACTGGGCCACGGTGCGGCAACAGGTGAGCAGGCGGATGGTCGTGCCCGCGTACGGCTTGTCGATCAGCAGGCCGCGGTCGTCGACCGGTCCGGTCGCGGCCCGGGCCGCGTCGCCGGTGCCGCCGGCCCCGGGGCCGCGACCGCAGCCGGCGGTGACCACCAGCAAGGCGAGGACCACGGT
>NZ_WWJX01000105.1 GCF_009865215.1 Streptomyces sp. SID3343
TCGACGAGCGCCCGCGACGCCGCCGCCGGACCCCTCCGCCGCACCGGCGGAGTCCGCGCCGGGGGGACCCGCGCCGGCAACGCCGCCCCTTTCGCCCGGCCCGCGGTCATGATCCGGTCCGCCGCTTCTCGACCCGGACACGCGGATACGAATCGCCCCGCTTCGTCGTCCGAAAGCGCCTGTTCCGCCATACGTTCCGAATTCTCGGCACGCACCCCCTCGCCGGCGCACCTCGCAAGCGCTTTCCGCTTTTTCGGCCAACGCCGGACAACAGCCTTTTCGAAAGGCGGACGCCGCGATATCGGTGATGCCCGGGTATCGCTTCGGGCGGCGGTCGTCCTCTCGGAAAAACGCGCGCGAAGAACAGGAGTCGGAAAGCCGGATGCCGTCTCGAACCGCACGGTGTCCCGCCGGTGACCTACTCGACGTCATATGACGTCATATACGGTCCCGGAAAAGCCCGGGGGTGGAATTCCCCCGGGCAAGCCGACCGCTAGGCCAGGTCGAGAAAGAATTTCTCGTGTTCGCCGCCGTTGGCGTTGACCTGGCAGTTCACCGTACCCCCGGGCCCGGTGGCGGAGGTCACCCCGCTGCCGGTCACCAGGCGCAGGTAGACGCCGGGGAAGGCCACCGACTCGAAGGAGAACGAACCGTCGGCCTGGGCGCGGGCCTTGAACTTCTCCCAGGGCAGTGCGGTGTACTGGCAGTTGACCGTCCCACCGCCGGCCATGGTGGCGGGGACGGCGGTGCCGTCCATACGCAGGAACACGTTCGGGAAGGCCGCCGACTCGAAGGAGTACGAACCGTCGGTCTGCGCGTGGACCTTGAACGTCGTCCAGGGGCCGGTGCCGTACTGACAGTCGACCTTCCCACCTCCGTTGTCGGTGGTGGCCGTCACCCCGGTGCCGTCCATACGCAGGTAGATGTTCTGGAAGAACGTCGAACGAATCGTGATCGGCGGAATTCCCGGCTTTGCCAGATCAGTTGCGGACAAGGGCATGGCCTTTTTCCTTCCGTCTGGGCATGTCGCGGACGCGGTCCGGGTTCGGCGCCGACGGCGGCTTTTGCGGCGCTGGATACCGGGCCGGAGTGATGCATTCCGTTCGGAACTTACGGCGCCGGGCGCCCGGGGATCTTGGCGACTCCGTGCGCAACTTCCCGCTGAAAGAGCCTGCCGTATGACAAGGCAGAGCGGTGCCACAGCCGCCATCCACGTTTTCCGCCCCCTCCTGCATTTCCTGCTCAGCAGGCCCCGATCGCACTGTATTCGGGGCGCCACAATCTGTCCAGACTCAATGCTTTGGTATCGCCGCGGGGATTCTGCTGTCGAAAGGGTGATCATCCGACACCCGGCTGCTTGATCGAATCCGGTCCGGGCCGGCCGACGTTCCGCGGCGGGTCGGCGCCGTCACGTCTCGTCGGCCAAGCGGCGCAGTCCGCGTGCGAAGGCCGCGCTCTCGTCGAGGTCCCAGGTGGCGGTGAGGCGGGCGAACACCTCTTCCTGGAAGGCGTGGGCAGCGGTCAGCACGTCCGCGCCGGTGGGGGTGACGGTCAGTGTCGCCCGGCGCGCGTCCTTCGTGGAGGCGGTTCGCGTGAGGTAGCCGTGGTCGACCGCCGTGCCGATCATTCGGCTGGCACCGGAGCGGTCGAGGCCGAGCTCGTGTGCGACGTCGGTGACGGACACCTCGCCGTGTCGTGCCGAGGCGGCATCGACCGCCTCCAGAACCAGGATGTCCTGCACCCGGGACATGTCCGCGGACATCTCCCCACCCGACGCGACAACCCACCGACGCGACCAGAAACGGACCAATCGGAAGAGGGCGGAGCCCGCGCCGGCAAGGCGCGCGTGGGACGGATCTTCGGACTCGATCGCGAGACCGTGCCGGTCCGGGAGTTCGGGAGCCACGAAACCTCCAAAGAATTGCGTGCGATTCGCAAGCAATATAGCGTGTGCGAAATGCACACGTCTCCTCAGGATGTCACTGCCCGGCCGTCCCCGAGGGCACGGCTCGCCTTCGCCGCCCTGCTCCTGGGCATGCTCATGGCCCAGCTCGACACCAACATCGTCGTCGCGGCGCTGCCGAGCATCACCACCGACCTCGGCTCCGCGAGTGCCGTCGCCGGCGTCACCGCCGTCTACCTGCTCACCGTCACCGTCTCCACGCCCGTCCACGGGAAGCTCGGCGACCTGTTCGGCCGCCGCGCCGTCTTCCACGCAGCCCTCGCACTGTTCGCCGTGGGCTCGCTGAGCTGCGCCCTGGCGCCGTCGATGCCCGTCCTGGTCGCCGCCCGGGGGATCCAGGGCCTCGGCGGAGGCGGCTTGGTGGTCACGGCGATCAGCGCCCTGGCCCAGATGTTCACCCGCGAGGAGATGATGCGCCGGCAGGGATACCTCACCGGCCTCTTCGCGCTGTCCGCACTGGCCGGCCCCCCGCTCGGCGGCCTCCTGGCAGCCGGCCCCGGATGGCGATGGATCTTCCTGGTCAACCTTCCGCTGTGCGTCGCCGGCGCCCTGCTCGGGTCGAAGGGCCTGCCCGGCAAGCCGCAGACCGAGGCCGGCGCCTCCTTCGACTGGGCCGGCACCCTGCTCGTCACCGCGGTCGGCGCAGGAGTGGTCGCCCTCGGCGTCTCGCAGACCTTGGCCCACAGCCCCCTGGGCACGGCAGCGCTGCTCGCGGGGGTCACCGGGTGCGCGGTCGCCTTCGTCAAGGTCGAACGCCGCGCCGCCACCGCGCTCATCCCACCGTCGCTCTTCCACGACCGCGGTCTGGCCCGCAGTATCGTCTCGACCGGCCTGGCCGGGATCGCGCTGTTCGGTACGTTCACGTTCATACCCTTGGCCGTCCAGGAAGGCACCGGAGCCGGCAGCGGCACCACCGGCCTGCTCCTGTTGGCGCTGACCGGTGGCCAATTACTGTCCACGACGACCTTCTCGCTACTGGCCCGTCGCCACCCCGCGCTGCCCCGTTGGGGCTACGTCGCGCTGACCACCGGTGTGGTCGGCATGACCGGCCTGGCCGTCCTGCCCGCGCTGCACGGCGCTCCGCGCCCTTTCGCTCTCGCCGTCGCCGTTACGGGCATGGCCATGGTCGGCGCCGCCCTGGGCCTGTCGTTGCAGGCGTACACGCTGATCGCCCAGGGACGCGCCCGAGCCGACCGGATCGGCGCCACCATGGGCACACTGACGTTCGCCCGCCAACTCGGCGGCTCGCTCGGCACCGCCGTCTTCGGTCGACTGCTGCTCACCGCTCCCTCGGAACGCACCGGCCTGATCGTCGTTCTCGCCACGGCCGCGGGCCTCCTGGCTGCGGCCCTGGCCACCGCACCGCGGCCCAAGGACGACCCGACCCACCCCGGCTGACACGGGAGATCGGCCCGCCGCCGGCCGGAAATCGGTGGCAGGCCCGGCCGTTCCACCGCGAAGATCACGGCATGACCACCTTCCTGGAGACCGACCGGCTCGTCCTGCGCGCGTTCACGGTGGCCGACACCGACCACCTGCTCGCCCTGTACAACGACCGGCAGGTCATGCGCTACATCAACGGTGGCCGCCCCACCGGCCGCCGGGAAATCGAGACGCGGACCCTGCCCCGACTCGTGCACATCCACCCCTGCTGGAACACCCACGGCTACTGGGCCGCGCAGGAGAAGGCGGGCGGCACCTTCCTGGGCTGGTTCGAGTTTCGACCGTTGGAGGAGCACAGCACCACCGTGGTCGAACTCGGTTACCGGTTGAACCAGGCGGCGTGGGGGCGTGGTTACGCCACCGAGGGCTCCCGGGCCCTGATCCACAAGGGGTTCACGGACCTGGCGGTCGAGCGGGTCACGGCGAACACGATGGCTGTCAACACCCGTTCGCGTCGCGTCCTGGAGAAGTCGGGCCTGTCCTTCGTCCGCACCTTCACCGAGGACTGGCCGGAGGCGATCGAGGGCTCCGCGCACGGTGAAGTCGAGTACGAACTCACCCGGACCGAATGGGACGGTCCTGGACGACCGGCCTCGCCGCACCCCGGGTAGGTCGGTCACGATTCGGATGCGGTCAGCGTGTCGGCGACCATGCGGGTGGCGAAGTTCGGGTCGTCGGTGAGGTGGTTGATGTGCGCCGCGAGAAGAAAGGCGGTTGCCTCCAAGGGAGTCATCTCGTCCTCCGTCCAGCATCCGTACTGCGCGCGCCACAGACTGGGGCTCAGCCCCGTTCCCGCGGCGACGACCAGGCCGGCCATGATGGGGATGGCCTCGGGACGGATGCTCACGGGCATCCTGCGCAGTGTGGCCACGAGGTTGGGCACCACACGCTCGATGGGATCCATCCCATGCTCCGCATAGGCGCCCCGCAACCACTCCATGAACAGGAGGATGAGCGTGCACGCGCCGTCCAAGACGGCCGCGGCTCCCTCGGGGCCCACCGACGCGACGAACCGGTCCGTCAACTCCTGCTGTTGCGGATCGGTGGCGATCCCGCCGACCTGGACGCTCTTGAGCCGAGAGTCGACCATCATGAGCGCCGTACCCACGTCGCCGACGGGGGCGTGCACAGGATCGCAGGGTGAAGACACGGAACACCTCCTCGCGCGGCCGCCGGGGAAAACGCGGCCTTTCCGCAGATTAGACCTCGGAGAAGATTCGGATCCCGTGAATCCCGATACCGGCGTCACGGAGAACGGCGAAGCGATCACCCGCCGCCACACCTGATGCCGAGAACCGGCTCGGTGCTCGGCCGCGCCACGCGGCGATCACCTCGTCGGCTCCCGGTTCGGGCCGATCGAGGTCGGTGGGCACGTCGGGGACAAGACCGCCCGGTGAGACGACCGCCAAGGGTGGCGCGGTGCGGCCTACTTCGGCTGCGCGCACGCCTCGGCACCATGTGTAGTCTCTTCGTTGCACGTGGCGGCGGACCGGTGGAGACCGAAAACCCCTTCGGGAAACGGACGGTTGTGGCTCGCTCGCCGAGTTCGTGCGCGGGTACGGGGAGGGGATCGGTGTGTCATCGGGGGAAGGGCGCGAAATGATCGAACTGGCGGAGATGATCCGGGATCTACGGCGCGAGTTGACCGACGCGATGGAGCACGGCGCGGGCGAACGGCTGCGCTTCGAGTTGGGGCCGGTCGAGATCGCCGCCACCGTCACCGTCACCCGCGAGGCCGGTGCCGGTGCCAAGGTGCGCTTCTGGGTGGTCGAGGGTGACGCCCAGGGCCGACGGGCCCACGAGCACACGCAACAGATCTCGCTCACCCTCCAGCCGAGACTGGCGGGTACCAACGCTCCACCGTTCATCTCCGGAGAGCAGGCCCACGGAGAGCGCTGACCACGCGATGGCAGTGCAGGCGGGAGTCACGCTCGAACGGGTCGCGGAGATCATCGTGGACCTGGAGTACGGGGGCGGTCGGCGTGGATCGGGCTACCTGATCGGTCCCGGGCGGGTGCTGACGGCGGCTCACGTGATTGCCGGGGCGGTGGCGGTGCGAGTGCGCTTCAACGCGGATCAGCCCGGCGCGCGCGTGCTGGTCGGCGAGCCGGCGTGGGCCGACGAACGGACCGACGTGGCCGTGCTGCTCGTGCCGGGCGAGGACCGGCCGCCGGTGCGATTCGCTCGCCTCGACGGCCACGAACTCCCCTACCCGTGCCGAGCGGTGGGTTTCCCTCGATACAAGATGAAGGACGCGCGGGACGGCTCCCGGTACCGGGACTCGTGCGACGCGTTCGGCACGCTGGCCCCGCTGTCGAATCGCCGCGAGGGCACCCTGTCGATCGCCGTGCCCCCGCCCGACCGCGACGTGGACCCCACGGCGTCACCCTGGGAGGGCATGTCGGGAGCGGCGCTATGGGTCGCCGGACACGTCGTCGGCATCGTCAGCCGACACCATCGCCCGGACGGGTTGGGCACCCTGTCCGCCGTGTCGGCCGAGCGATGGGCGCACGGAGTCGACCCGGCGCGCGTAGGAGCGTTGGAAGACCTCCTCGGCACCTCCCTCCACCCTGATCGGCTGCGACCGGTACGGGTTGCACCCGATCCCGGGCACCCGCCGTACCGCTCCCCGGCACCCGCGAGAATCGTGGTCGCCACGAGCGACGCCGCCACGACCCCGAGCCCGGACGGGGGTTGGCGCGGCGGCGCGGAGGTCGACGTGCAAGGGCGTCGCTATCTGCTGCACGGCGAGCACCTGGACGACGCGTTCTGCGCCGTTCGCTCGGTACATGTCCGCCGGGCCCGGGGTCTGTGCCTGACTCCACGTCAGCAACGTTCCTCGGCCGGGAAGTACGTGTGGCTGCACCGCGTCGACGCCCGCGCCGACGGGCCCGACGCGCGTGCCGCAGTGCGCGAACTCGCCGCCGAGTACGACCTGCTCGAAGAGCTCGGCCCCCTCCCGGGTCTGCCGACGCCGATCGCGGTGGCCGGCGGACGCGGCACGTCGACCCTGGTACTGGGTTGGCCGCCGGCACAGCCCGGCGGCGGCCCCGGCGAGACGCTCGCCGAGGCGACCGGCGCATGGGCCGCGCCGCTGGACCCCTGGCGGACCGCTCGCCTGCTCGCCGGCCTGGCCGGACTCTGCGCGACCTTGGCACCGCTGCACCGCCGAGGGATCGGTCACCGCCGGCTCGCCGCGACCGGCATCATCGCGCTCGACGACGGCCGGCTCGTGCTTCGTGACCTGGGCCTGGCCATGCGCGAGCCCCGACCGGGCGAAGCGGCGGCGGACGGGCACCAGGCCCCCGAGCAGAGCCGGCGCCGAGGATCGCGTACTCCCGGGCCGCACACGGACGTGTACCGGCTCGCCGCGATCGCGTACCACCTGGTGACGGGCCGGGCACCGAATCCGAGCGCGCCCGCGCCCGGGTCGATCCTCGGGCCGGACCTGCCGGCATCGCTCGGCCGCGCCCTGGCACAGGGCCTGGCGGCCGACCCACGATCGCGTCCGCACATCGCGGAGTTCGCCGCGGCCCTGACCGCCGTCCGAGACCGACTCGCCTGACGACGCTCCGACGAAACGAAGGAGTAGAGGAGCCCTCCATGCCGATCCACCTCGTTGAACTGCCCGGGCCCGTCACGCTGGTCCCGGCGAAGACGCTGGACGGACAGCTGCGTCGGCACGCGAGTAATCCCTACGTTCCCGTCGACCTCCGCGTGCTGATCGACTACCTGAACGGCCGCACCGACGGTGTGCCGGCCGCCCTCGACGAACCCAGGTCCGGTGGCGGCGACAAGAGCATGATCTTGTTCGCACCGTCCTACGTCGTAAGACTGTTCCCCACCCCACGCCGCGACGGGTACACGATCGCCGGGATACACCCGGTGCGCGACGCCGATCACCGCCGGCTCGCCGACCGCTACCTCCGGGTGCGCCCGCCACTGTGGCGGTCGGTGCACCAGCCGCAGCAGATCCCGGCCGGCTCCGACGCGCACTGGCCCCGACTCGACGCCGAATGGACCAGGCTGCTCGCGGCGGATCGCACCATCCACGGCGCCTCCGCGCCCGTGCCGTCGGAGCGCGCGACGGGCCTGCTGGAGACCCTCGACCAACTGATCGACGCCACCGAGCGGATCGACGGCGAAAAGACGCGCGCCGCCCCGCCGTTCCCGTACCGCGACGTCAGCGCGACCGGCGAACGACGCCAGGGGACCCGGGCGGTGTACCGATTCCACCTCGTCGGCGGGCGAACTCCCCAGGAGAACAGCTACGTCCAAGTGCGCGGCGGTCCGGAGCGGCGCGGACAGGTTGTTCGGGTCGCGGCCGAGGGCGGCCACGAGGTCGCGACCGTGCGTTTCGACGAGCCCGTCGCGTGGGGCGACCTCGCGCCCCAGGGGGAACTGGAGGTGACCCCGACCGACGTCGTCTACCGCAAACAGCGCGAAGCGGTCGCCCGACTGCGGACCGGCCAGGAAGCCAACCCGGCCCTCCTGGCCGTGCTCACCGATCGCGTGGTGCAGCCGTTCGGGGCGGCCCGCACCCTGCCCGCCGAGCCGCTCGACCCCGACCAACTCACGGCCTATCAAAAGGCGTTGACCGTCCCCGACCTGCTCATCGTGCTCGGCCCACCGGGCACCGGCAAGACCCGGACGATCAGCGAGATCGTGCGAGCCGGCGCCATCGCGGAGCCGCCCCAGCGCATCCTGGTCACGTCGCACACCCATCGCGCGGTGGACAACGTCCTGGCCCGGCTGCCTCGCGAACTCGTGATCGTGCGCGTGGGCCACGAAAGCAGCGTCACCGCAGAGGGCAAGCCGTACCTGCTCGACCGCCAGATCGCCGACCTGCGGGGCGAGATCCTCGGCCGCACCGCGAACGCGCCGGACGCGTGCACCGACCCCGAGAACGCCGCGCCGTGGGCCGAGGAACTGTCCGCGCGCGTGGACACGTTCGAGAGACTGACCGAACTGGCGGCCCGAGCCGGTGCGGATCACGACGCGAAACGCCGTGCGGTCGGCGGACCGGCGCACGACGCCGCAGCGGCGTGGACCGAGCGGCTCGCCGTGGCGCGCGCCGCGGCGGAAGCGCACCGCGAACACATCGAGACGCGCGTCCGAGTTCACGACAAGGCCGCCTCGCGCGCCGATATGCCGTTGCTCGGCGGCCTCTTCGCGCGCCGCGCCCGCAGGCTGCGCGCGCGGCTGGACGTGCTGTTCGTAGCGGCCGCGGAGTCGGAC
>NZ_WWJX01001029.1 GCF_009865215.1 Streptomyces sp. SID3343
CAGGGCGATGCCGCAGTCGCCTCCGCCGGCGCCGGACGGTTTGGCCGCGCCGCCACAGGTCTGGGCCGCCGCACACAACTCGGACAGTCGGGGGGTGAAGATGCCCAGTCCGGTGGCGTCGTCGAGGTCGGCCAGGAGGTGGTGCGCGTCGCGGACGGCGTCCAGGAGCGCCCCCGGGTCGTCGTGTCCGAGTGCGTGGGCGGCCGCGTCCACGCAAGTCGCGCTTCGTGCGAGGAACTGTCGGAAGGCGGGGCCGTGCCGCCATGCGGTATGGGAGAGCCGGTGGACGTGGGCGGAGGTGGAGGCCGGGCTGCCGCTCCAGCCGGTGTGCAGGGACAGCGTGTTCGGGGGCGGCAGGGCACGGACGGTCAGTTCGGGCCAGGTGGCGCGCAGGGTTTCGGCAGGGCCGTCCCGGCGCAGGCGCCGGAGCAGGAGCGCGCGGTCCGGCGCCCGGTAGGAGATCCAACCGCCCCATGTGCTCGCCGCGAGGTCCGCGCCGGAGGGGCCGGCGTCGACGCGGATGCTCGCCAGCAGGGCAAGGCGGAAGCGCAGTTCCGGCGTCGTCGGCATGGCGTGGAAGGCGGTCAGGGCAGCCACGGCCGCGACGGTCACCGCTCCGCTGGAGCCCAGGCCGATCTTGACGCCGTGTTCGTGCAGGCCGCTGCGGACCGTCAGGCGCAACGGCACGGGCGGCAGGGCGAGTCCGGCTCGCAGTCGGTCGACGATCTCGACGGCGGAGACGAGGTGGGCCAGTGCCCCGGTCAGGTGCGGAGTGTCCGCCGGGTCCGGGGGGCGCAGGCCCGTACGATCGCGCACCAGGGCCACCTCGTGCGGGAGGAGGTCGGTGTCGAGGACCACGTCGCCCTGTCGGGGTGTGGACGCCCGGACGGTGACGAACCGGTCCACGGCCACGACGATCGCCGGTTGACCGGGCTCCAGGACGGCGTACTCCCCCGCGATGAGAAGTTTCCCCGGCGCGGTGTGGGTGACCGGGTTCGTCATCTCCGGGCCCCGGTGTGCAGGGTCGCGCCGGGGCCGGATCGGCCCACGACCGTGGGGCGATCGGACCGTTCCCGAAGCTCGTGGGCCACGTGTTCGGCGTCGTCGCCGGCGCACAGGACCTTGACGTTGGGGCCGGCGTCCATCGTCGCCCACGCCTGTGTGCCGGCGTGGCGCATGCGGCGTACCGCGTCGAGGACCAGGTGTGAGGCGTCCGTCAGGTATCGCACGGGCGGTACCGCGTTCTCCATGGTCTTGTGCACGCCGAGGGCGTTGCTTTCGGCGATCGCGCCCACTGCGGCGAGGTCTCCCCCGGCCAGCGCCGCGCGCATGGCTTCGAGGTCGCCGCGGGTCGCGGCGAGCCAGTCGTGGAAGTGCGGGGACGTGGCCACGGTGCGGCGCATCGCCTCACGGCTGGAGACCGGTTTGGGGCCGGTTTCCACGAGCACGACCACCATTGCGAGATCCAGCCTGGCGTCCGTGACGGGCTCGGCGTAGGAGGCGAGGTCGGGGTCGGGTGCGTCGGGCGCGCCGGCGTGCCAGACGACGAACCCGCCGAAGATCGACCGCGCGGCCGATCCGGAGCCTCTGCGGGCCAGTCTCGACAGCACCGCCGGCTCCAGCGGCAGGTCGTAGGCATGGGAGGCGGCCAGGGCGAGGGCCGCGAATCCGCTTGCGGAGGAGGCGAGGCCGGCGCCGGTCGGGACCGTGTTGCGGGTCGCCACCAGGGCCCTTTCCGTCCTGCCGGCCCGATCGCGTACCAGGTCCAGGAAGGCCGTGATCCGCTGCGGCGTCTCGCCTCGGGCGAGGACGCCGTCCACGGTGACGTGGTCTCGCGTGGCGTGGGGGTGGAGGCGGACCTCGGTGGTGGTAGGGAAGACGTCCAGCGTGAGGGAGAGGCTGTCGGCGCAGGGCAGGACGAGGTGTTCGTCTCGTTTTCCCCAGTACTTGACCAGGGCGATGTTGGGGTGGGCCACCGCGATCGCGCCTTCAGACGTCGACATTGCCGTCTCCCTTTGGCAGCGGGGTGATCCAGCAGCGGACGCCGTGCTCGCGGGTCAGTCGGGCGGCCGCGGTGTCGGCGGCGGTTCGGTTGGGCAGCAGGGCGATCACGCAACCGCCGAGTCCACCGCCGCTCATCTTCGCGCCGAATGCGCCGACCCGGATCGAGGCGTCCACCAGGGAGTCCGTGCGGTCGGTGGTCAGGTCGAGGCCGGCGAGCAGTGTGTGACTGTCCGTCAGGGCGCTTCCCAGCGCCCGCAGGCGACCGTGTTCCAGGTCGAACAGGGCTCGGCGGGCGAGGGCGGTCGAGCGGGCGAGGAAGGCGTCCCGGCGGCCGGGATCCTTCGCGAAACGCTCGCGCAGCATCCCCACGGCCTGTTGGGTGGACGCGCCGGTGCCGCTGTCCACCACCACGATCCAGCAGTCGGCACCCACCGGCGGGGTACTGATCCGTCCGTCCGCCAACAGGACCGGTCCGTTGCTGCCGGTGGCCCGGGCGTCGATGCCGCTCGCCCTCCCGTGCGCCGTGTTCTCGGACATCTGCACGTATCGGAAGACGACGTCCTCCCCCAGCCCCAGATCGAAGAGATCGTCCAAGGCATGGACGAGGGCCCGGGCACATGCCGCACTGGAGCCGAGACCGCGACCGAGCGGCACCCCGCTCTCCACGTGCACGTCCACCCCCGGCGGGAGCCGCGACCCCGTGAGGCGCAGGACGGCTTCGGTGAGGATCCGCAGCCCCTCCGGGACGACGCCCTCCGGCGTTCGCGGCAACGGTGCCGGGCCGGCGGACGGCACGCCGGGCAGGACGGGAGTGAACCGGAAACCCAGTAGTCCGTGCCCGTCCCGGTCCCGACGGGCAACCCGGGCACGGCAACCCAGCCCGGGTACCGGCAGCGCCACGGCGGGCGCGCCGTAGACGACGGCATGCTCCCCCAGCAGGATGACCTTCGCGTGGGCCCGCCCCTCGCCGATGCCCTGCGGAGCGGCGCCCCCGTCTGCTCCAGGCGCCGCCGGCGGGCTCGTCTCCCGCGCCTCGCTATGCGCGTCGTGCGCCATGACCGCCAGACGTCCTCTCGTGTGCGGGCACGGGCCGGTTCGGGAACCGTCGTTGTTCCGTGCCGGGCCGGGGAAGGGCCATGCGGCGAGAAGGACGGGCGGGACCGTCCCGAAACCGGCGCGGATCCCGGTGCGGCAGGCAACGTCCGCCGGGGCGAAGGGCGTTGCACCCATGCTCGTCGACCTCTCCCTCTCCTGATGCGGGACCCAGCCCGACGTGGTGGTGTCCGGCGTTTCTTGGTGACAACGCGCCGGGTGGCAGGTGGCGGCCGGCCTCCCACCGGAAGCGTCGGGATGCGCCGCTTTCGTCGTGTTGTGCCGCGGCCCGCCGCGCCCTGCCCTGCCGGACGCGGCTCGACAGGGCAACCGGGCGGAGGGGCAGGGGATGCGTGCGGCTCGGGTGGGATGGGTGCAGGGTCGGTGACGGGCCCACCGACCATGTCCGTACGGATATCGGACCGCCGCACCCGCGCCGCATCAGGAGGCCTGTGCGATTTCCGCGCAGCGGGTGACCGTCGCGCCGGCCATGTTGAGCAGGTCGTCGTCGATGGGCTTGCCCAGCGCGTTCTCGAGTTGCTGCGCCAACTCCGAGATCTGCAGGGAGTCCAGGTCGAGGTCCTCCAGGAGCCTGTCGTCCGCGCCGATGCTCTCGACGGGCCGCTCGGTGAGCAGGGAAACGATGTTCCGGACCTGCAACAGGGTGTTCGCGTCGGTGATCACGGCTTCCTCTTCCATGGGGGGTGTGGGAACGATCGACGGTGTGGGTGTGGGTGTGGGTGTGGGTGTGGGTGTGGGGATGGGCCCGGTGGTGTCTCACGGGCACAGGACGACTTGCGCCGCGTAAGTCAGCCCGGCACCGAACCCGAAGAGCAGGACGGGGTCGCCGCGGCTCACCCGACCGGCCGCGCGCAGCGCGTGGAGCGCCAGCGGAACGGAGGCCGCGCAGGTGTTGCCGGAATGGACCACGTCGTCGGCGGTCACCAGTTCCGGCGCGTCGACGCTCCGGCTCAGGACTTCGATGATGCGCAGGTTCGCCTGGTGTGGCACGAATGCCCTCAGGTCGACGGGTGTCAGCCCCGCCCGTTCGCAGGCGGCGCGAATGACGGGGGCGAGCGCGGTGGTGGCCCACCGGAAGACCTTGCGCCCCTGCATTTCCATCCGGCCCGTCCCATGGGGGATGGTGATGAGGTCGGCCTGTGTGCCGCCGCTGCCCCACGCGACAGGGAAGATCGCGGGCTCCGCCGAAGGCACGACGAACGCCGCTGCGGCGCCGTCGGCGAAGATCGGCCCGGTGTCGCGGTCCTCCGCCGTCACCCAGTCGGTCATCCGTTCCGAGGCGACTACCAGCACCCCCCGCGCCGTTCCCGCCCGGATCAGGGCGTCGGCGACGGCCAGGGCGTGACAGAAACCCGAGCAGGCGGCGTTCAGGTCGAACGCCGCCGACGCCCCGCAGCCGAGACCGGAGGCGACCGACGCCGCCCCGTTCGGCATGGGCGAGGGCAGGGAGCAGGTCGCGAGAATCACCGCGTCGACGTCGTCGGCGGTGGCGCCGCATTCGGCCAACGCGTTCTTGCCCGCCGCGACCGCCATCGCCACGACCGTCTCGGTCGCATCGGCGTGACGCCGCTCCTCGATGCCGACTCGCCGCGAGATCCACTCCGTGCCGACACCGGCACACGCGGCGGCCTGCTCGTTGACCACCACGGTCTCGGGACGGTACGCGCCCAATCCGCCGATACGGGCTCCCACCCCGGGCGAGCGGCCCGACGCTGCGACCGACACCCCGTTCGGTTCCCGACCCTGATTCATTTCCCGCTCCGGTGTGCGTGTGGGCTGCGGCGCCGACCTTCATGCGCCCGGTGGTCGCGATGGTTCGGCGGATGGGCCCACGACCGCGCATCGCGCGCCGGGTACGAAAGTCCGCCGGGGTTTCACCCATCGGTTCCTTATCCATCAAGCCCCGGTTCGGGACTCGACGGAAGGGGGGAACGAGGATACGACGCGTGAACACGTTGAACGCCCGTGCGCTTCGCCGTCGTGGGACGCGTCGTGCCCACCACCAACACCCACTCCCGCCTGAACATCGCACCATCGCCGCTCGCGGAGTCACTCCCCGCGCCCAGGGCGTCGGCCCGGCTTCGGGCGGACAGAGCCCAACCTGGGCTGGGCGGACGAGGCCAGGCAAGTGCCCTACGTGGTATCGCGTTGGGGCCTTTTGTGGCAGATGAGTGTGGCGGCGAGGGTGAGGAAGGCCGGGGAGAGGTCGGCGCGGTGTTCGTGGCATGCGGGAAGTCGTCGGTAGCCGCCGAGGCAGGAGAGGTGTGTTCGATCTTCCGTCGTTGGCGCCGGAAGAGCGGCCGGCGGGGTCGGAACGGAGCGGAGGGGACTTCGGGCGGCTTTCGACGTTCCGTAGCCGCTTCGCGGGGCAGGCGCCCTGGGGAAGCGGCCGCACTCGTCGCCGAATACACCAACCAGTCGCGATCAGTGAGCCGTGCCGGGTGCGTGGTGGCAGGGTTGAAAGTTACGGACGCGACGCCTCGCAGATTCGAGAAATCGCATGCCGCAGCGCCAGCCGAATGTCTCGTTGGCCGCGTTACTGGCCGAGAACCACTGGACGGCCGGGCAACTCGCTCGGGCGGTCAACGCGATGGCCACCGCCCACGGCATGCGTCTGATGTACGACCGTACGACGATCGCACACTGGCTCACCGGAACCCGTCCGCGGCCGCCTGTTCCGGAACTGGTGGCAGCGGCGTTCAGCCGGCACGGCGGGCGTTCGATCACCGCGGCCGACACCGGCCTGATCGATCGAGTCGACGTTGCCGCAGCCGTCGAGCGATCGTCTCCGAACATCACGCACCGTCTGATCGACCTGTGTCGTGCCGACATCGATCCCACCCGTCATGTCGAGTTGATTCGCGCGATCTACACGACGGACGATCGCGATGCCTCTGCTTGGGATTCCCGTATCGGGCCCGCGCACGAGGATTCGCCCTCGGGTTCGGGACGATTCGGGGCCACACCGACCGATGCCCAGACGTTGCGGGAGATGGCGGATGTCTTCGCCGAGCTTGCCGAACGGAACGGCGGGATCCTCGTTCGGTGCGCCCTGGCCGCCTTCCTCGCCGAGGGCGCGGATCGATTCCTGAACCTCCCGGCTTCGGAGGCAGTGCGCCGGGAGATGCTCACGGGTACTGCGCAACTCACCCATCTTCTGGCCTCGATGACCGCCGACTCCGACCATCCGGGCCTGGCACAGCGATACTTCGGTACGGCATTGGAACTGGCCCGCGAGGCGGGAGACCGCCGCATGTTCGCCATCACGTTGCGGACGATGAGCGTTCAGGCGCTGCGTTTGGGGCATCGTCCGCGCGCTCTGGGCCTCGCCGAGGCGGCCTTGGCCGTGCCCGATCTGACGCACGACCCGTCGATCCAATCGTTTCTCCTGGGTCAGCGGGCCCTGGCCTCGGCCGCCGTCCACCGACCTGCGGCCGCCCGGGCCGACTTGGCCTTGGCGGAGGATCGGCACGAACACGCGGACGGGTTGCCGGGGGTCTTCCGCGCGTATTCGACGGCCGGATTCCAGTATCAGCGCGCGCTCGCGTTCGACGCGATGGACGAGGGTGGCAACGCCCGCGCCTCTCTTCGGGCGGCCGTGCGGGAACGGGATCCTCGTCGGCGTAGGGCCCTCGCGCTCACCCAGGCGCGGCTGGCGGCCAGTCTGGCTCGGGTGGGCGAGGTAGAGGCGGCCTGCTCGCATTGGCACCTCTACCTCGACGCCTATCCCCATCTGCGGTCCGTGGAGATCCAACGCGCGCTGGCCCGGCTCCTGAGGACCATGCGTCGTATGCCCCGGGTGCCGGAGGTGCTCGCGCTCCAGGAGCGCGCCGAGTCGCTGGCGCATGGATGATCGGTCGATTCCGGGGAGACGACGCGCCCTCGGCGCGCGACCGGTCACCGGAACACAGCCCGTACGGGGGCATCCGCGAACAGCGGTCCGGTCCGGGGCCCACGGCGCCGACTCCGGGTGTGCGGGTGGCGGAAGCCACCGTCGTCCGCGAGGGCACGAAGCCGAGCGAAGCCTGGGCCGCGGATGTCGCAGTCGTCGTGGGGCGGGTTCGGTTTCCAGGGTCGGGTGCTCGTCCAAGAGCCGGCGAACCCGAGGTCGGCGGGGCCGAGTTCCCGGGCGGAGGAGCGGGGGCAGTTTTGGGGTACGGTTTCTGCGGCTCTGCCGCAGGCGACGGCGACGCAGAAGACGACTATGCCCCGACGCCGGGCACGAGCCGATCAGGCTCCATCACTCATGAGCCCTGTCATCACGCGTTCCAGCGCAGCGACAACCTCTTGCACCGATCGCCGGCGGAGGCTTTCCGGGCGAGCCAGGATGTCGATGCTGCGGCTGATTCTCAGCCCGGGGAGAGGGCGGAGCACGATACGCGGGTCATTGGCCCGACCACTGGTGTACCGGGGAAGTACGCCGATGGCGTCGCCCGCAGCGACCACTTCGGCGACGCCGCCATAATCGTTGATCAAGTGAACGACCTCGGCGGGTCGCCCGGCCAGCGCGGCGACGGCGCTGGTCACATCGTGAGGAGAGAAGCCGCCGCGGCTGGTGACCCATCGCTCACCGACGACGTCCTCAGGGGTGAGGCTGGATTTCTTCGCGAGCCGATGCTCAGCCGGGAGCGCGATGTCAAGTGGTTCGTGCGCGAGCGTCATGACGGTCAAGCTCGTGCTGGGCCATGGCGGGCTGTGCCGCAGGCGGTGCGCCAGCACGAGGTCGTATCGGGCGGTGAGGGCGGGGAAGTCTTCCTGGGCGACGTCTTCGTCGACGAAGCGCACTTCGGGGGCATTCGCTTGCCTGCGCAGTTCCGTGAGCAGCGTGCCGAACAGCACCTGGCCGACGCTGACGAAGCAGCTGACGGTGACTATGCCGTCGGTCGCTCGCTCGAAGTCGCGAACGGCATTGTGTGCGGCGGCCATGGCGTCCAGGACCGACACGCCCGCGTCGGCGAGAACCCGACCCGCGTCCGTGAGGACGAGTGTGCGTCCCTGTTTCCTGGTCAGCGGGGTGGCGAACCCGCGTTGCAAGGTGGCGAGATGCTGGGAAACCGCGGACGGACTGACATTCAGGGCTTCGGCCACGGCCGTGACGCTCCCCAGGGCTCCTAGTTCCCGAAGGACTTTCAGCTGATGGACCTCCACGCGAGTGCCGCTCTCTCATCGACGAATTGATGAAGGCTACCTTAACCAATGATGCGCAAAGACTGCCTTGCTCTTGATTATCGTTCTGCGTAGTTTTGCCAACCATGAGGGCAGCACACAGGGCGCGGGGCGACCTGACGGTCGAAATCGCCTGCCACGCCGAAGCCGGAGCCGCAGTATCCGCTGCACCACGGTCAGCTTCGTCGTCGTGTCTCCTGGGCATGTGCCGGCGCGCATCCGCGGACAACTGTCAGCCGTGCATACCCCCGAGGACATTCAGCGCTGCGTCGTCACTTCGCCGAACCGCGTTGCACAGTACAAGGCACCCCGGCTGGGTCCGACGACGAGACCGGAGACCAGAACATTGGCTGATGAGACCCGGCTGAGTGCCGACCCGGTGAACGTCGACTCCGGCGGCCACCGCGTCATGGAGGCGGAACTGCGCCGCCGGCCGGGCACCTTCGAGATGATCGCCGGCGCGAACTTCGCCCCGCGTTTCGGTATGCAGGCGCACAGATCCGTGCTGACCGACAAGTGTGCCGAAGGCCACCTTGGACGCCAGTACTACGGCAGCTGCGAGCACCGCTGCCATCTGATCTCCGACGGCCCGAGCGACCGAGTCTGGCGACCAGGGTATCGGCAAAAATCAAAATTCCGGAGCTCCAAAGCCACCACCGGATGCCGGACGGCAGCCGACGCCTCAACAATCATCAGTTCCAGCCGCGCACTCTTCAAGCATTCGAAGCGTCGCGCCTGACCAGATCCGCGGAATAATGGTCGTGCGCGAACTACCCCTCATGGGTGGGAAGGACTACGCCATGCCGCAACAAGTCCACGAGACGGATTTCCATACGCTGTCCGCCGCCTTCATCCGGAGGCTGCACGAGTCACGGTTGGGGCTGCCGCACCAGGTCATCGATTTGAGCGCTACGCCGGATGCAACTCGTGTCGTTGCCACCGGGTCGGTCAGGGACACACTTTCCGGACCACCGCGCACGGCGGTGTATTTCATCGAGGACGGAGATTTCCGCGCGATCGTCGACGGTGTCGAATCGACATTGCACGGACGGTTTTCGCCGAACGGGCGTCTCCTCAGCTTTCTCTCCGACCGGAAGCGGGCGGGCATCTTCCAACTGCACATCGGAAGCGCGGACCGCGTCGAGAACGCCAAGGGCTGCACGGAAGTCGATGGCACAGTCGAGTACACGCAGTGGTCGCCCACCGGCGGCAGAATCCTACTCGGCGTCGCAGGCGTCGGAGCAGACATCGCCTCCACACATGGAGGCACCGCAATCACGGCGGCGACCCGCGACGCGCCGGCATGGTGCCCTACTGTCGACTACGGAACTCCCGAGAAAGCCTGGCGCAGTCTCTGGATCCATGATGTCGAGAATGATTCGGTGCGACGGCTTTCGCTGCCGGGCGCCAACTACTGGGAGTCCGCATGGTGCGGGGAGAACCAAGTAGTCGCGGTCTCCTCGCCAAGCCCCGATGAGGACAGTTGGTACCGGTCTGTAATCGTTCAGGTGGACGTCGATACAGGTGCGGTGGTGGAACTGTTCAGGGGTGAGGACCAACTTGGCGTGCTGACAACATCTCCGGACGGTGCTCGTGTGGCTTTCGTCCAGGCGTTGTGCAGTGACCGAGGATTGTTCGCCGGCAACGCGTTCGTCATGGATCTCGCGACGAGGTCCGTATCGCGTCTCGACGTGTCGGACGCCGACCTGAGTTTCCTTCAGTGGATCGATGCCGAGCATCTCGGATACTTCGGCATACGCCACCTGGAATCGGTCGCCGGTATCGTCGACATCCGCGATGGATCCGTCAGCGAACTCCCGACCGGAAACCGCTCGATTGCCGGGTCTCGCCTGCCCCGGGGGCACTTTCTTCAGGATGGCAGCGCTGTCGTCGTCCAAGACTCGTACACGCTGCCGCATGAGGTTACCGTTCTCACAAAGGGCGGGGCCAAGATATTGGCTTCGACTGCGCATGACGGCAGCAGGGAAGTCGGGTCATCGGCCGGGCGCGCCGAGGCGGTCAGCTGGACAGCTCCTGACGGCCTCACCATCGAGGGCATCGTATGCCTTCCACCAGGGGAGGGCCCTTTTCCGACCGTGCTCAACGTTCACGGCGGCCCGGTATGGATTCACCGCGAGTCCTGGATGATGAAGCAGTCGATCGTCCCATTCTTGGTTTCGCAGGGTTTTGCCGTCTTCTGTCCCAATCCCCGCGGAAGCTGCGGGCGAGGTCAGGCGTTTGCTCGTAAGGCGGTCGGCGATTTCGGCGGGGCGGAGGTCCAGGACCACCTGTCCGGGATCGATCACCTCGTGAATACAGGTATCGCCGACCCCGCCCGGCTGGGCGTGATGGGAGGCAGCCATGGCGGCTACATAGCGTCCTGGATCGTGACGCAGGACGATCGGTTCGCTGCGGCAGTCCCCTTCTTCCCGGTGACCGATTGGTATAGCTGGACATTTTCGACCAACATCCCCAGCTTTGGATTCTTGAATCTGGACGGCAGCCCGGAGGACCCTGGATCCGCGTTCCATATGCGCAGTCCTGTGACGCACGCGAGCAGTGTTCGCACCCCGTGCCTCACGATTGGCGGGAGCCTCGACAAGTGCACGCCCGCGGGACAGGCCGTCGAATTTCACAATGCCCTGCGTCTGCAGGGTGTCGAATCCGCTCTGTGCATCTATCCCAACGAGGGACACGGCATTCGCGGTATAGAGGCCGAGATCGACTTCAACGCCCGCATCCTCGACTGGTTCGCCTCGCACTTCGACCTCTAGGCTCGGAAACCTTCACTCGCCGTACGTGCCTGATTTCTTATTCAGGAAGGATTCGCAGATGCAGAAGGTGATGTCGTCCGTGATCGACGTGATTGGGGGGACTCCGCTGATCCGATTGGATCGTCTCACGGCCGGCTTGAACGGCACGTTGTTGGCCAAGCTCGACTATCTCAATCCAGGGTTCTCGAAGAAGGATCGCGCCGCGCGCGGCATCATAGAGGAGGCGGAGCATTCCGGCGCCCTTCGGCCCGGTCAACTCGTGGTCGAGCTGACCAGCGGAAACATGGGTACCGGCTTGGCCATCGTGTGTGCTGTGAAGGGCTATCCGTTCGTCGCGGTCATGTCGAAGGGAAACTCCCCCGAGCGCGCGAGGATGATGTCGTCTCTCGGTGCGGAGGTCGTGCTTGTGGATCAACTGCCGGAGTCGACACCCGGGCAGGTCTCAGGCGGTGACCTGGAACTCGTCGAGCAGCGCGCTCGGCAGATCACGGCCGAGCGCGGAGGGTTCCGTGCCGACCAGTTCAACCATGAGGGCAATTGGCGTTCCCACTATTCGGGCACGGGGCGTGAGATCTGGGAGCAGACCGACGGTCGGATCGACGGATTCGTGGATTTCGTGGGGTCCGGCGGCACATACGCAGGTGTCACTGCGCTGCTCAAGGAACGCAACCCCGCCATCCGGTGCTTCATCGCAGAACCCGAGAAGGCTGCCGCGGTGGCGGGGAAGCCGATCGAGGACTCGAACCATCCCATCCAGGGCGGCGGATACGCGATGCCGCACTTGAGCTTCCTCAAGGCGGTGCCAGTGGACGGTTTCGTGGAGGTCAGCGGTACGGAGGCCAGAGCGACCGCTCGTCGCCTGGCCAGGGAGGAAGGCATCTTCTCCGGGTTCTCGTCGGGTGCGAACGTGGCCGCTGCACTACAACTCCTCAGGGGCGAGTTGCGGGGCAAGACAGTGGTGACGCTGATCAACGACTCCGGGCTGAAGTATCTGTCCACGGATCTATGGGCGGGGCACTCGCATGACTGCTGAGCTGGAGCGACCCAAAGCGCTGCGCGACGCCGCGACCGCCGGTATCCCGGCGGCACTGGCCGATCTCGGTTCGCTCGTGCGCATCCCGTCGATCGCGTGGCCCGCGTTCGATCAATCCCAGTTGCGCCGCAGCGCGGAGGCGGTTGCGGCACTCGCAGAGGGCACCGGTGTCTTCGACCATGTGGAGATCAAGACTGCTCTGATCCCCGGCACCGATGAGCAGGGGCAGCCTGCCGTGCTCGCTACCCGTGCCGCACGCAATGGACGTCCCACCGTGCTGTTGTACGCCCATCACGATGTGCAGCCGATCGGCGACGAGGCGCAGTGGGAGACGCCGCCGTTCGAGCCGACCGTGCGTGACGGCCGGCTCTACGGACGCGGTGCCGCCGACGACAAGGCCGGCGTGATGACCCACATTGCCTGTCTGCGTGCACTCCACGAGACGCTCGGCGACGACTTCGACCTCGGCGTCACGTTGTTCGTCGAAGGGGAGGAGGAATACGGCTCGCGCTCGTTCGCACAGTTCCTCGCCGACAACGCCGACACCCTCCGTTCCGATGTCATTGTCGTGGCGGACTCGGCAAACTGGGACTCGACGACCCCGGCGCTCACCGTCTCCCTCCGCAGCTTCGTGCGATTCTCCGTCACGGTCCGCACCCTTGAGCATGCATCACATTCAGGTATTTTCGGCGGTGCCGTCCCGGACGCCATGACGGCGACGGTGAAACTCCTCTCCACGCTCTGGAGCGATGACGGCACAGTGGCGGTCGAAGGGCTGCTTGAGCGGGATGCGCCGACGCCCGAATACTCCGAGGAGACGCTACGCGAGGAGACCGGACTGCCCGAGGGTGTGAGCACAATCGGAAGGGGCTCGATTCTTGACCGAATCTGGAACAAGCCGTCGGTTACGGTGATCGGCATCGACGCGACCACCGTGGCAGCGGCATCCAACACCCTCGCGCCAGTCGTCTCCGTCGTACTCAGCGGGCGTCTCGCACCCAATCAGATGGCACGCGCGGGATACGACGCGCTGGAAGCGCACCTGCGCGCGCACGCGCCGTTCGGTGCGGAGCTCACGTTCGCCGATGTCGACCTCGGGAACGGATTCCTTGTGGACACGTCGGGTTGGGCGGTCGGCGCTGTCCACGACGCGTTGCGCGAGGGCTACGGGGTCGATCCGATCGATGTCGGCGCGGGCGGGTCCATCCCTTTCATCGCGGACCTCGTGCGCGAGTTCCCGTCGGCGCAGATCCTTGTCACCGGCATCGAAGACCCGCAATCGCGCGCGCACAGTCCGAACGAGTCGCTGCACCTGGACACCTTCCGACATGCAGTGATCT
>NZ_WWJX01001030.1 GCF_009865215.1 Streptomyces sp. SID3343
CGCCCCCTTGGCGCCGTCCTTGACCACGACGAGCCGCGCGCCCAGATCCAGGAAACGACGGGCGGCGACGGCCCGATCCGCGGAACCGGTCAGCAACTCGGCCTCGTCGAGACCGGTCAGCACGATATCGGCCCGCTCGGTCAGCGGTCGTAGCAGGGCCGGCCAGCGATCCGCGGCGAGCAGCTTGCGGCGCACGTTCGGGTCGAAGGACACCGTCACGCCCGCCGACCGCGCGGCCACCACCGCCGCCACGCACGCGTCCAGCGCCGACGGCGACAGCGCGGCGGTGACACCGGTGACGTGCAGGAGGCGGGCCGAGCCGATCCACGCCGGGTCCACGTCCTCGCGGGCCAGTCGGCTGCCCGCGGACCCGGTGCGGTGGTAGAGCACCTCGATCGCCCGCTCCGGATGGCAGTCGCGCACGATCAGACCCGTGGACGCGGCCGGGTCCACCCGGGCCCGGGACACGTCGACGCCCTCACCGCGCAGCGTGCGCAACACGGTGTGGCCGAAAGCGTCGTCGCCCACCCGGCCGAACCAGCCCACCCGATGCCCCAACCGGGCCAGACCTACGGCCACGTTCGACTCGGCCCCGGCGATCGAGCGCCGGAAGACGTCGGCGTGTTCGAGCGGCCTGCCGGGCTCGGCCAGCAACAACCCCATCGCCTCGCCGAACGTCACCACCTCGGGCTCGTTCACGACGCGACCCCGGGCAGCAACTCGGCGAACTCCGCCACGAAGCGGTCCACCAGGGCGAGTTCGGTGCGATCCAGGGCCCACCCGGGAGCCCGACAGTGGTCGGACCCGAACCAACCGCGCCGAACCGATACGCGCTTCTCCGCCGCCACGATCAACTCGACGTGCTGCATCCAGGTCGAGATGTACGGCAGCAGCCTGGTGTGCAACCCGCGAGCCGCGGCGGGGTCTCCCGACGCGTGCAGCCGCCAGATCTCCTGGTAGATCTCGACGAACGAACACCCCGGTTGCACCCCCACCGCGCCGGCGTCCAGCGCCGCGGGCAGTTGGACGCCCGCGTAACCCACCATCGCCGGCAACGGACGCCGACCGCGGCCGAGCGCCGCCACCAGTCGGTGCGGCGGCTGCGACTCGACCTTGACCATCCGCAGGTTCGGGCGCGCCGCGGCCAACTCCCGGATGCCGTCGGCGTCGAGCGCGGTGCCGGTCTGCGCCGGCGCGTACTGCAGGATCACCGGCAGCGGCGCGACCGCGTCGAGCACGGCCGCAAGGTGCGCGGCGACCGCCTCGCGCGAGGGCCCCAGGAAGTGCGGCGGCAGCACGTTGATCGCATCCGCCCCGGCCTCGACCGCCTCGCGGGCCCGGTCCAGCGCGGACACCGTGCCGTGATCGGGAATCGAGACGATCGCGCACACGTCGTCGCGCTCGCGGGTGCGATCGAGCAGGATCACCGACAGGCGAGCGCGTTCGGCGTCCGAGAGCTTGTGGAACTCGGACGCGAAGCCCGGAAACATCACCGAGCGCACACCCGTGTCGAGCACGCGCGCGACGACGGTGGCGAACCCGCCCTCGTCGAGCGAGCCGTCCGGGTGGAAAGGCACCTCCAGGACGGGGGATACGCCGGGTATCGCGGGCAGGTCGGTGGTCATGTCACTCCCCAGGAAAGAACGAACGTCGACGGCTCGCAACGGACGGCCGGAGGTACGGCACCGCGCGGATCAAAACGCGCTGCGTGGTGGCACGTCACCGCTCGCGCCGACCAGGAAGTCGAGGTCGACGCCGCGATCGGCCTGGAGCACGTGGTCGGTGTACAGCCGGGTCCAGCCGCGGGTCGCGTGCTCGGCCGGGGGCGCCCACGCGGCTCGCCTGCGGGCGAGTTCGTCCTGCGCCACGTGCAGGACCAAACGGCGCGCGGGTACGTCGAGTTCGATCTCGTCGCCGGTGCGTACCAGCGCGAGCGGTCCGCCCACGGCGGCCTCCGGTGCGACGTGCAGCACGCACGTGCCGTACGCGGTCCCGCTCATCCGGGCGTCCGAGACGCGGACCATGTCGGTGATCCCGCGCTCCAGCAGCTTGCGCGGCATGGGCAGGTTGCCGACCTCCGGCATGCCCGGGTAGCCGCGCGGACCGGCCCCGCGCACCACGAGTACGGTGTTCTCGTCCACGGCCAACTCCGGGTCGTCCGCGACCGCCGCGTAGTCCTCGACGGAGTCGAACACCAGCGCCGGCCCTCGGTGTTCGAGCAGATGCGTCGAGGCGGCCGACTGCTTGATCACCGCGCCGTCGGGGGCCAGCGATCCGCGCAGCACGGCGGTGCCCGAGCCGGCGGGCCGCACCGGATCGGCGAACGCGCGCAGCACCCGGCGGTCGTACACCTCGGCGCCCGCGACGTTCTCGGCCAGCGAGCGACCGGTCACCGTGATCGGGTCGCGGTGCAGGTGCGCGGCGATGTCGGCGAGCAGCGCGGGCAGGCCGCCCGCGGCCGCGAACTCCTCCATCAGGAAGCGTCCCGACGGCATCAGGTCCACGAGCAGCGGCATGTCGGCGGCGAGCCGGTCGAAGTCGTCGAGGTCGAGCGGCACACCGACTCGGCCGGCTATCGCGAGCAGGTGGAGCACGGCGTTGGTGGAGCCGCCGATCGCCGCGTTGACCACGATCGCGTTCTCGAACGCCTCGCGCGTCATGATGTGCGACGGGCGCAGCCCCTCGCGGGCCAATTCGACCGCGCGGGCGCCGCTGGCCTCGGCCAGGGTGCCGCGCCGCGCGTCGACGGCGGGCAGGCCCGAGGCGCCCGGGAGTTGCATGCCCAGCGCCTCGGTCAAACAGGCCATCGTCGACGCGGTGCCCATCGTCATGCAGTGGCCGGCCGAGCGGTTCAGGCTGCCCTCGAACTCGTCGAAGTCGGCTCGGGTGATCCGACCCGCGCGCAGGTCCTCGCTCATCCGCCAGATGTCGGTGCCGGAGCCGACCGGCTTGCCGCGGAAGCTGCCGTTGAGCATCGGGCCGCCGGTGAGCACGATCGCGGGCAGGTCGACGCTGGCCGCGCCCATCAGCGCGGCGGGGGTGGTCTTGTCGCACCCGGTCAGCAGGACGACCGCGTCGAGCGGGTTCGCGCGCAGCGACTCCTCGACGTCGATGGCCATCAGGTTGCGGTAGAGCATCGACGTGGGCCGCAGGAAGGGCTCACCGAGCGACATCACCGGGAACTCCAGCGGGAACCCGCCGGCTTGCAGCACGCCGCGCCGCACCGCGTCGCCCAGGATGCGCAAGTGCCCGTTGCACGGCGTCAGTTCGGACCACGTGTTGCAGATGCCCACGACCGGACGGCCGTCGAAGTTGTGCGTGCCGAAGCCGGCGGCGCGCAGGTGGTGGCGGGCGATGAACCCGTTCTTGCTCTCGTCGCCGAACCAGCTTCGGCTGCGTAGTGCGGGACGGTCCGGCGACTGCATCGGCGGTGCTCCTTCGGGGTGGTGCGGGTGATGCCGGTGGCGCGGTGGTGGTGTAGCGGGGGGCCGGTGTCGGCGGGATGCCGGCGCGGTCCGAGGCACACCGTCGGAGTGCGCGCCGTCGGAGTGCGCGCAGTCACGGTGCGCGCAGGTCCTGGATGGTGTCGGAGAGGTGCTCTGCCATCGCACCGGCCGCCGCGTCGGGGTCGCCGCCCACGATGGCGTCGAGGATGCGCGCGTGGGCGAGCAGCGCGCGGCCCTGGCTCAGTCCGGCGCGGGTGCGGCCCTCGAAGCTCGCGCGCCGCGATTCGAGCAGGACGCCTTCCAGGGATTCCAGGATCAGGGTGAGCATGCGGTTGCCCGCGAGCTCGGCGATCGCGTGATGGAAGGCGACGTCGAGTTCTACGAAGCGATCACGGTCGTGTTGCCGACCGGCCATCTCCTCCAGGAGGGCGCGCGCCGGGGCGGCGTCCACCTCGCCCGCCGCGACCCGCTGGGCGGCGCGGCGGACGAGTTCGCCCTCGATGACGCGCCGGGTGTCGACCAGGTTGTCGAGGTCGAGCGACTGCTGACGCAACCGGAATTCGAGCATCTGCCCGAAGACGCGCGACGAAGGGACGGTCACCCGCGCGGGCCGGCCCTGGCTGGAGACCAGGATCTCGCGGGCGACCAGGGTGCGGATCGCCTCGCGCACCGCGAGCCGGTTCGCGCCGAACTGCCGGGCCAACTCGCCTTCGGAGGGCACCTCGTCGCCCGGGCGCAGGCCCAGGGTCATGATCCGTTCGATGATCTGCTCGGCCATCCGGTCGGCCAGTGTCGACCGCCGCAGCTGCTCGGGATTGTTCGCGTCGTTCCACGACACACCGGTATCGCTCATCGTCTCGACGTTCCCCTCATGTGCACGGGTGGTCCTGCCGGTTGGGCGCTTCGGCCGTCACCGTACGGCTCGTGACGACCCGTCACATCCAGGGGTCGATCACGATCTTGCCGACCTCGGTGCCGTCGAGGCGGTAGCCGGCCTCCGGGGAGAGCGCGTCCACCGCGTCCTGCGCGCGATCCAGCGGCAACCGGTGGGTGACCAGCGCCGCGGCCGCGGCGCCGAGGTTTTCCACGACCCGCAGCGCCTTGCGGAACGCGTCGGGGGTGTAGCCGCTGACGGCGACCAGACGGGCGTCGCGCGAGAGCAGGTGGCGATACGGATTGATGGTCGCGTCGCCGACGTCGGAGAAGTGGCCCAGCTCGATGTAGGTGCCGCCCGCGGCGAGGCAGGACAGGCCCTCGGCCAGGGTGCTTGGCACGCCGGCGCACTCCATCACGACGTCGTGGCCCGAACCGCCGGGCGAGGCCGCGATGACCTGCGCGATCCGGGCCTCCCCGTCACGAACCTCGCCGATGTCGACCACGGTGTCGGCGCCGAGCGCGCGGGCGATCTCCAGGCGGCGCGCGGGTCCACCGATCGCGGTGACGTGTCCGGCTCCCAGCGCCCGGGCCGCGGCGATCGCGAGCAGGCCGATCGTACCGGTGCCCTGGACCAGAACCGAGTCGCCGTAGCCGAGCCCGGCCCGGGTCAGCCCCTCGACGGGAGTGGCAGCCGGTTCGGTGAGCACGGTGACCTCGGCCGGTGCCTCGGTGACGAACACCCGGGCCCGGGCCGACGTGCACAGCACGTAGCGCCCCCACCCGCCGCCCGCCGCCCGTTCGTCGGGATTCGCGAAGCCGATCACGTCCCACGCGTCACACGCCGGCACCCGGCTGCCGCGTCGGCAGGACGGGCACGTGCCGTCGGGCGTCGCCGGCATCACCACCACCCGGTCACCGACCGCGAGTCGCCGACCGGTCACGTCGGTGCCGAAGCCGGCGCCCAGACGCTCCACGGTGCCCACGAGTTCGTGGCCCAGGGTGGCCGGATATCCGAAGTCGGGGATGTGGCCGCGCTGGATGTGCAGATCGGTCGCACACACCCCGGCCAGTTCGACCCGGACCAACAACTGGTCGTCGAGCACGGGCGGGACCGGCTGCTCGCGCACTTCCAGGGGCGCGTTGGGGGCGGGAAGCGTCACCACGCGGTTCACAGTCAGATCAGGCATGAGTCATACCTATCAGATAAGCAGCCAGGCAACGCAAGTCCTGACGGTGAATTACTCCGTTCCTCACTCGGCTCTCACCTGCGGTTTTGTCGCGGCCGGAACTTCTCGGGAAGTTGCGGAAGGGTAAACAGTCGCAGGTGGTCCCTGTTTGGCGCGCAGCTTGTCTGATAGGCATGGCCTAGTCGATCAACGACGACGACACCACCGAGCGGCGACGACACCGCCGGCCGGCACCGACGGCGTCGATCGGCGACGACCACCACCGATCGGCGTCGACACCGCCGATCGACGGCGACCGCATCGGTCGACCCCGGCATCGGTCGCGGCGACGCGTGGGCAGGGCTTTCCTCCTCGGCGCGCCCCGCGATCGAGACGCACCGACCACCACCCTCACGACAGGAGCCGAGCATCGTGTTCTGGCAAGGGCGCACCGCGCTCGTCACCGGCTCGACGCGGGGCATCGGCGCAGCGACCGCCGAACTGCTTGCCGCCGACGGCGCGACCGTGATCGTGCACGGCCTCGACCCGGCCGAGGGCGCCGACGTCGTCACGGCGCTGCGCGCCACCGGCGGCTCGGCCCATTTCGTGGCCGCCGACCTGCGCGACGAGCGGGCGCCCGACGACCTGATCCGCCGTACCGTCGACCTCACCGGCCGACTCGACGTCCTGGTCAACAACGCCGGGGCCAATGTCTTCGCGGGTACCGACGCGGCCGACCCGGCCACTTGGAACCACGCACTCGACCTGGACCTGCGCGCGGTGTGGCTGTGCGCACGGGCCGCGGCCCGGGTGATGAACGGACCCGCCGCGATCGTCAACGTCGCGTCCAATCACGCCTTCGCGACGATGCCCGGCATCTTCCCGTACAACGTGGCCAAAGCCGGCGTCGTCGCCCTGACCCAGTCGCTCGCGATCGAACTCGCCCCCCGCGACATCCGGGTCAACACCGTCGCCCCGGGCTACATCGACACGGCCGTCAACGAGCGGTACTTCGCCGGCTTCGCCGACCCGGCCGCCGAACGCGCCCGCGTCGAGGCACTGCATCCGCTCGGCCGGATCGGCCGCCCGCACGACGTCGCCCGCGCGATCCGCTTCCTGGCCTCGGCCGAGGAGTCGGCGTTCGTCACCGGCACCTGCCTCACCATCGACGGCGGGCGCTCCGCCCTGCTCCAGGACCCGGACGCGACCGCGCACACCGGCCCCTGATCCACCGTTACCGACAACCCACCCCCGGAGGGGAACGCCATGCCGTTGCAGGTCGCGCCATGACCGGGCCGATACATCGCCCGAGCGCCGTCACCCGCCGGTCCTTCCTGTCCCGCGCCGGTGCCCTCGCCGTCGCCGTCCCGGCCGCCGGCGCGCTCGCCGCGTGCGCCCAGTCGACCCAGCTCGGCGTCACCGGCGACGGCGAGCAAAACGCCGACGCCTTCACCGCCGCGAACATCGACTGGCGCGCGGAGAAGGGCACCACCCTGGTCCTGGGCGCCGAACAGCACCCGTGGATCACCGCCGTTCGCCCCTACCTGGCCCAGTTCCAAAAGCTCACCGGAATCACCGTGCAGATCCAGGTGTCCGGCGAGGACCAATACGTCGCCAAGATGCCGATCACGCTCGCCGGCAAGTCCGGCACGCCCGACGTGTACATGGTCTGGTCCTACGGCCAGGCCGTGGAGTCGGGCTGGCTCGAACCGCTCGACGGCTACCTCGCCGACCCGGCCCTGACCGACGCCGCGTGGTACGACCAGGCCGACGTGTTCACCACCGCACGCGACTACGTGCGGCGCGTCGACGGCTCCACATACGGCGTCGCGATCACCGCCGAGGCCCAGGTCACCTTCTACCGCCGAGACGTCGTCACCGATCCCGCGACGCTGGCCGACTTCGACGGCTTCCACGACGCGGCCCGCCGCGCGGGGGAGTCCGGCAAGACCGCCTCCGGGGTCGCGCTGCGCGGCAAGCCGACCGCCGACGCGATCGCGTGGCCGGCGGCCGGATACGTCTTCTCCTACGGCGGCTACCTCGTCGACCCCGGCGGCGGCCTCGCGCTCGACTCCCCGCAGGCGGCGGCCGGCGTGCAAAAGTACGCCGACATCGTCAAGGCCGCGTGCCCCAAGGGCGTCTCGACGTGGTCGTGGCTGGAGATCACCACCGCCATGCAGCAGGGCCAGGTCGCGATGCTCCAGGACTCCTCGAACGCGTCCATCGACCTGCGCGACACCAAGAAGAGCCGCTTCCCGGACCTGATCCGGGCCGCCGCGTTCCCGGCACACGACGGGGTCAGCAAGCCCAACATCTTCCACTGGATCATGGGCATCAACGCCCGCAGCAAGCACAAACGCGCCGCGTGGCTGTTCCTGCTGTGGGCCACCAGCCGCCCGGGTGCCGCGCAGATCGCCGCGTCCGGTGGCACCCCGCCGCGCGTGTCCGCGTGGCAGGACCCGCGCTTTCGCGCCTCGTTCGGGGCCGACGCCGCCGACGCCGCGCTCGCGACCCTGCTACAGGCCGACAGCCGGCCGATCACGCTCGCGTGGATGCACCCCCAATGGCCCAGGATCGGCGACGCGTTCGCGCGCGCGGTCAACTCCGTCTTCACCTCCGACCGCAGCGCGCAAAGCGCGCTCGACGAGGCCCGACGCACACTCAAGGGGGTGCTGTGACGAACCCGCCCGCCCTCGCTCCCACCGAACCGGCCCGCCCCGACGGCTCGACCGCCGGACGCCCCGACCACCCGACCCGCGCACGCCTCGGCCGCCGCGCGGGCGGCACGGTCGGCGCGGACTCGCGCGAGATGGTCCGGCTCCGGCGGTTCATGCTCACGCCGATGACGGTCATCCTGCTCGGCCTGACCGCGTTCCCCTTCGCGTACTCGCTGTGGATCAGCCTCACCGACCGTACCGCGAGCGCGTCCGGCGACTTCGTCGGACTGCGCAACTACACCGACCTGTTCGGCAGCGCGCAGTTTTGGCACGCGCTGCGCCTGACGCTCGTGTTCTGCGTGGTCGCGGTCGCCGCGCAACTCGTGCTCGGCTTCCTGGTCGCCCTCGGCCTCAACGGCCTGCGCCGCGAACACCGGGTGCTGCGGGCCGCGTTGATCCTGCCCATGGCCGCGACACCGGTCGCGGTGCTGTTCGGTTGGAAGGTGCTGCTCGACCCGTCCCAGGGCGTGGTCAACTGGCTGCTCGGCGAGGTCGGCCTGCCCCAACCCGACTGGCTCGGCACGCCCACCATGGCGATGGTCACGATGATCGTGGTCGACGTGTGGATGTGGACGCCGTTCGTCATGGTCATCCTCCTCGGCGCGCTCAGCGGCCTGCCGGCCGAGAGCGTCGAGGCCGCGCACGTCGACGGGGCGAACTGGGCGCAGCGGCTGCGCTACGTCGTCCTGCCGCACATCAAGCCGTTCCTGATGCTGGCGGTGCTCTTTCGCGGCATCGACTCGCTCAAGGCGTTCGACAGCTTCCAGGTGCTCACCGCGGGCGGACCCGGCGACGCGACCACCACCCTCAACATGCTCGCGTATCGCACGGGCCTGCAATTCCTCGACTTCGGCAAGGGCGCCGCAGTGTCCACGCTGTTGCTGATCGTCGCGATCGTGTTCGGAAAGGTGTTCATGCGTTTCATGCGACGGGAGGCCAGGGCATGAGCCGCCGCCCCTTCCTTGCCACACGACGACGCAACCCGATGGAGGCCCGCCCGGCGACCGCCGCGTTGCGCGCCCTGGGCCTGACCGTGTTCACGCTCTGGAGCCTGTTCCCGATCTACTGGCTCGTGCAGATGGGCTTCAAGAAGCCGCTCGACACCACCTCGATCCCGCCGAAGTGGCTCTTCGAGCCGGTCCTGGACGCCTACCGGCAGGCGTTCACCGACGCGCCGATGCGGGCCCTGCTGCTCAACAGCCTCCAGGTCGCGGTGCTCGCGACCGCGATCGCCCTGGTGGTCGGCCTGTTCGCGGCCTACGCGCTCGTGCACCTGCGTACGCACCAGGCCCGCGACTACGAGTTCTGGGTGCTGTCGACGCGGATGGCGCCGCCGGTCGCGGTGGCGCTGCCGTTCTACCTGGTCTACCAGCACACCGATCTGCTGGACACGCTGTGGGGACTTGCCCTGATGCACGTGGTGATCGTGATCGGCGTCGTGACGTGGATCCTGATCGAGACGTTCAACGGGCTGCCGCGCGAACTCCTGGAGGCGGCCCAGGTGGACGGTTGCTCGCACTGGGGCGCGTTTCGCCGGGTGATGGCGCCGCTCGCGGTGCCGGGCCTGGTGGGAGCCGGGGTGCTGTCGTTCCTGTTGTCGTGGAACGAGTTCTTCTTCGCGCTGATCCTGACCTCGAACCACACGACGGCGCCGGTCGGTTTGTTCAACTTCGTCGGCTTCCAGTCGGTGAACCTGGGTGCGCTCGCGGCGGCGGCGACGGTGCTGCTGATCCCGGCGTTCGTGATCGTGCTGGTGTTCCAGAAGTTCCTGGTCCGGGGGCTGACGATGGGAGCCGTCAAGGGTTGAGGGACCCGGCTCCCACCCGAGGGGGCCGGGTGCGGCGGGTGACGCGGTCTCCGCGCCGCCCGCCGCACCCGGCCGTCCGGGTCCGGCCGATCGCCCCCGCGCCTGCCCGGATCGGCCGGCTTAATGGGCCAACGGGTAGGAGTGCCGACCCGAGGCCTCGTCGATCTCGCCGTGCGCCTTCTGCAACAGCTGGGACGCGAGATCCATGAGCGCACGCGCACCCGCGATCTCCTCCCCGACCCGTAGTTGCTCCGGGTCGGAGGGGTGGCGCATGGCGTAGCCACGAGCCTTCATCTCGGAACCGTCGGCGAGCCTGATCAGGGCCGCCGCGCCGGTGCGCTGGCCCTCTTCGGAAAACTCCAGTTCCACATGCCACCCGACGAGCGTGGACATGGCACACCACCTCCAGGGGTCGCCCCCTGTCTCCAGCATGCGCCCACCACGCTCCGGTCGCGACCTTCGCGCCCGTGACCCCCGGCCGATGAGGTCGGCCGGGGATCACGCGTGGCTCATCCGGCGGTGCCGGGCCCCACGGTCGGCAGGTAGCGCGGTGCCCGCCACGCGTCGAGACGGTGCTCGACCGCGGCTCCCAGCGACAGCAGTTCGCCGTCGCGGTGGTCGCCGGACATCAGCAACAGGCCGACGGGCAACTTGTTCACGAAGCCGGCGGGCACCGACAACGACGGGTATCCGGACACCGCCGCCGGGGTGGAGGACGGGATCACGTCGTTGTCGCCCCGCGCGCAATCGGTCGTCCACGCGGGCGGATTCGTCGGTGAGGCGATGGCGTCCAGGTGATGGGTGGCCATGGTCTCGTCGATGGACCGCCGGGACAGATCCTTCAACTCGGCGCGCATCGCGCGGTACCGCGGGTCGGTCGTGGGCGGGGCGCCCAGGGCCTGTTCGAACAACTCCTGACCGGCGAAGCAGGTCTGCTCCGCCGGGTGCGCGCGGTTGAACTCGATCAGTTCGGCGAGATTGCGCGGCCCCTGCCTGGTGGCCAGGTAGGCGTCGATGTCGCGGTGGAACTCGCTGAGCAGCGCCGGGAATTCGAGTTCGGCGAGGCGGTCCTGATAGGGGAGGTTCACCTCGACGACCTCGGCGCCCGCCTTGCGCAGGCGCTCCGCCGTACGCGTCATCAAGGCATCCACGTCCGGCCCGAGCGTGGGCAGCCGCCACAGGCCGATCCGCTTGCCGTGCAGACCGCCGGGCCGGCTCGCCGCGCCCGCGACGTCGAAGGAGTCGTTCGGGCGCGAGGTTTCGCCACCGCCGATCACCGCCAGGGTGAGCGCGGCATCGGTCACATTGCGGGCCATGGGTCCGGCGGTGTCCTGCTCGGCCGAGATCGGCACCACACCGGCCTGAGCGACCACTCCGAGACTGGGCTTGAGGCCGACCACGCCGTTGGCCCCGGCCGGACACACGATCGATCCGTCGGTCTCGGTGCCGATCGCCACCTGGGACAACGACGCGGCGAGCGCGGCGCCCGAACCGGCCGAGGACCCACACGGGTTGCGGTCCAACACGTACGGATTCCTGGTCTGCCCACCCACCGCCGACCATCCCGATGTCGGCCTGGCCGCACGGAAGTTCGCCCACTCGGACAGGTTCGTCTTGCCGAGGATCACCGCCCCCGCGTCCCGCAGCCGGGTCACCAGCGCGGCGTCGTCGGCCGGCGGACTTCCCGCCAGCGCCGTCGACCCGGCCGTCGTCGGCATGTTGCGCGTGTTCACGTTGTCCTTGAGCAGGACGGGGATGCCGTCGAGCGGGCCGCGGGTTCGGCCGCGCCGATGCCTGGCATCGCTCTCGGCCGCCTGACGCAGGGCCGTGGGATCGGTGCGCAGCACCGCGTTGATCCTGGGGTCGACGGTCTTGATCCGCCACAGGTAGGCGCCGGTCAGTGCCGACGAGGTCAACGAACCGCGCGCCATGCGCGCCTGTAACTCGGGAATGGTGACCGTATCGAGGTCGACTCCCAGCCTCGGGGGCGACGTAGCGGCCTCGGGACCGGCGGCCTGCGCCGGCGAACCGGGTGCCCCCGTCACCAGGCATCCGGCGACCAAGGCGGCGACCAGTACGGCAACGCTTCTTTTTGTCATGGGCGCCATCCCATTACATGCCGGCGCCCCGGCACAAGTGCCCGGCGGTCCGGCCGGCCGGGCGGGCGGAGGGCAGGCCGAGCGGAGGGCCGGCAGGGTGGGGGGATGGCAGAACAGTCGCAGACCCGTCCCGCCGAGGGGCTCCCGGTGTTGATCGTGGACACGGCCAACGTCGTCGGCTCGGTACCGGACGGCTGGTGGAAGGACCGCAAGGCGGCGGCCGAACGCCTGCGTGACGCCCTGACGCCGTTGGCGGCGCGGGGCCTGCCACCGGCGAGCGGAGCTCCGGAGTGGGCCTGCGACGGCCCGCTGGAGGTGGTCATGGTGGTGGAGGGAGCGGCGCGCGGCGTCGCCGACACCCCCGAGGTCCGGGTGGTCGCCGCCGAGGGCAGCGGCGACGATCGCCTGGTCCGACTCGCCGCGGCCGAACGGGACGGACCGTCGCCGCGGCGCTGCCTGGTCGTCACCGCCGACCGCGAACTACGCTCGCGGGTAAGCGCGTTGGGGGCCGACGTGATCGGCCCCCGCGCGGTCCGGCCGCGGTGATCCGGCTCGACGTGCGGCTCGTTTACGACGGGATCGGCGCGGCGGCGTGCAGGCCGTCGACGCGCAGTCGCATCGCCAGGTGGGACGGTGCGTCCGGCGCGGTCGCCATCGGGCGACTGACGCGGGCGGTCTCCACGCAGACGAACTCCCGGTAGGACTCGTCCCCGAGGTCGGCCATGCTGTGGGACAGCTCCGGGCCGGGGTTCCACACCACCACGTCGCTGTGGTGGCGGTGTCGTACCTCGACGGCACGCTCGAACCGGTGATCGACCACCCGGCTGATCCCGGACGGTTCCGCGTAGATGCGATCGAAGTGGCCGGTGGGCACGAGCGTACCGTCGCTCGGGAATCGGGCGTCGTCGCGCAGCTTGTCGACGAACTCCCCGCCCAGACCCGACAGCTGCACCCCGTCCAGGTCACCCACGCGCAGGTAGGTGTGCAGGGCGGCGGTGCTGTCGTGGTCGCCGTGGGCCTCGACGTCGACGGAGCATTCCCTGCCGATACCGATTCGGGTGGTCAGGGTGAAGGCGTGCGGCCACAGCTCGCGAGTCCGTGCCGAGTCCCGCAGGGTGAGAGCCAGCGAGACGCCCTCGGGGCCCTCCTCGTGAGCGTCGAGTTGCCACGTGCTGGTCCGGGCGAACCCGTGCGCGGGCGAACCGGCGCCACCGAACCACGGCCAGCAGATGGGTACTCCGCCGCGGATCGCCTTGCCCGGAGTCCACGGAGCCGCGTCACCGAGCCACAGCACAGGTTCCGCGCCGTCGGGCTGCCACAGCAAGAGCTGCGCGCCCTGCAGGCTGACCGCGGCACGCGCTCGGGGGTGCTCGACGACCACGACGGGGATCCCGTCGAGACTGCGCAGACTGACGCAGGGGTGCAACTGCCGTACGACCGGGAGGGTGAACATCTTCTCGCTCATCGCACGACCCTGCGACGAGCGCACCGATCCGTCAAGCCGACGCGGCGCCGGCCCGGTCGGTCGGCCCTTCCCCGGTGATGCCACACGGTGCGTGCGTCCGTGTCCGGAGCGTCACCGATCCGGTGGGCCCGAACAGGTACCGACGGGAGAAAACAAGAGCCGGCCCCCTTCCCTCTGCGACGATCACAGCGGTATCCCTGGGTAAGGGAGTTCGCACACACCGTGAGGAGCGATGCACCGTGGACGACACACCCGAAGGGCGTTCGGCGCACGAGACCGAAGGCGCCGAGGAAGCCGGTTGGTACGTGGACGAGCGTTGTACGAACTGCGACGTCGCCCGGCAGCTCGCGCCGGATCTGATCCACGAGGTCGACGGCCGGTCCGAGCTCGTCCGGCAACCTCGCGACGACGCGGAGCTTCGTCGATTGCACGCCGCCGCGTTCGCCTGCCACACCCGTTCCATCCGGCACCGCGCCCGGCGGCCGGACCCGCTCCTCGACCCCTTCCCGCTGCTCATCGACGACGGCGTCCACCTGTGCGGCCACAACTCGACACACACCGCGGGCGCCAACTCCTACCTCGTGCGGCGTCCGTCCGGGGATCTCATGATGGTGGACACGCCACGCTGGAGCGCGTCGTTGGCCGACCGATACGAGCGCCTCGGCGGCGTCTCCGACATCCTGCTCACCCATCGCGACCACGCGGCGCACGGCCGCCGATACGCGGACCGCTTCGGCGCCCGGTTGTGGATCCACGAGGGTGACCTCGACGCCGCTCCGGACGCCGACCGCGTACTGCGCGGTACCGACGTGGTCGAGATCGACGCGGGGATGCTCGCCTACCCGCTTCCCGGACACACCCGGGGCAGCGTGCTCTTCGTCGCGGAGAAGCGCTACTGCTTCAGCGGGGACAGCCTCTTCTGGTCCCGGTCGACCGGGGACGTCGAGGTCGCGGAGCACGTCACGTGGTACTCCATCCGGGAGTTGGCGGCGTCGCTCACCCGCACGGTCGACCGGCTCCACTTCGAATGGTTGCTGCCGGGACACGGGGACCGCAGGCACCTGCCCGCCCGGGAAATGTCGGACCGGCTGCGACGGTTGACGGCTCGCACCCGCGACATGGCGCCTCGTCCGGTGGACTTCGACGCGCACCGCTGGTGAGCCCCCGGGTACGGGCGCCTGCGGCTGTCGCAGGCGGGACCGGCATTCGGGTCACCGACCGCCCGGCGGTCCTGCCTCGGCGGCCTTCGCCACCGGCAGGGTGGCGGCGACGCGGAAGCCGGCGCGGTGCGGGGCGGATCGGTCGGGCGCGGACGGGTAAGGCGCGGATGGGTAGGGGCCCGCGCTCAGTTCGCCGCCGAAGACGGCGACCCGCTCCGCGAGCCCGAGCAGGCCGTGGCCCGTCGACAGATCTCCCGACAGTGGGAACGTCCGTCCGCCTCCGTCGTCGACCACCTCGATCAGCAGGACGTCGGACCAGGTGATCCGCACGACGGCGTGCGTGCCGGGGCCCGCGTGTTTGGTGATGTTGGTGAGCGCCTCCTGGATGCACCGGTAGGCCGTGAGGCCGACGCTGTCGTCGAGCGTGCCCACGCTCCCGCGGACCTCCAGATCGACCAGAACCCCGGCCCGGCGCACGTCCGCCAGGAGTGGTTCCAAGTCGTCCGGACCCCGGCGCGCGGCATGACCACCGGAAATGCCGGCCGTGCGCAACAGGCGGAGCATACGGCGGAGTTCGGACATCGCCGAGCGGCCGAGGTTTTCGATGTGCCCGAGTGCCTCGTCGGCCCGCGCCGGGTCGGTGGAGACGGTGCTTCTGGCCTCCTCGGCCTGCATCACCATGACCACCACGGCATGCGAGACGATGCCGTGCAACTCGTGGGCGATGCTCGCGCGTTCGCGCCGCACCGCCTCGCGTGCCTCGGCGAGCTCGCGCCGATCCCGCTCGGCCGCGGCCCGGGCCGCCCTGCCCCATCGGGCCAGGCCCCAGGCCGCGATCGTGAGTGGCACGTAGAACATCGCCAGGCCCAGCGACGCCGAGAAGACGTGGCCGGGCCCCGCGCTGCGGACCACGATGTCGTACACCACCAGGCCCGCCGGGACGGCGCTGAGCGCCAAGGCGACGAGCCCGACGGCCCGGCGCCGCTGCTCCGCCACCGTGTAGAGCGCGAGCAGAAGGCCGAAGTACGGGGTGAACATCAGCACGTCGGTCCGGGTGAGGAGGACGGCCGCCGTCGCGACCGCCCAGACCACGGCGAACACGGTCACCGGCAGCCGGCGGCGCAGGACCAGGGCGGCGCCCTCGGGCAGCGCCAGTCCGAGCACCGCGAGCCGGGCGGCCCACGTGGTCTCCGGCTTGGCGATCTCGGAGTAGTAGAAGACGTCCGGCACCAGGACCGCGAGGGCGAGGGCGAAGTCCTGCAGCGGGATCGACTGGGCGCGGGAGCGCGCCCCGGTTCCGACCTCGACCCCGGTTCCGCCCTCGATCCCGGTTCCGCCCCCGACCCGGCTCTCGGCAGCCATCGGCGCGCCCGCCCCTGCCGCGCTACGCGTTTCCGGGGTGCGGCGCGGAGCCGGGTTCGTCGTGCCCCACCACACAGGCCCGGGACGGCCAGCACCCGCCCAGGGCGAATACTCCGATGTCGTCGACGACGTGGTCCGGCGTCCACGCCGGCTGGTTGTGGCCGTCTCCCGGGAGGGTGGAGTCGGGGCGAGTGATCGGATAGCCGAGTTCGCGGTAGGTCGCCCACAAGTCACCGTCGTTGCGCGCGATGGTGTCGGCGAGCCGGCTCAGCGTGTACTCCGGTACCTCGGCGGCGGCGCCGTACCGCGACGGCCCGGACAGGCCCAGCAGCGCCATCACCGCGCGGACGTCGCCCGTGTCGAGCGCGGACACCCGCACCGTCGTGACGGGCAGGGTCTCCACATCGTCGTGGTCGGAAGGCGTCCGGGTGATTCGTACGAGAAAGCGCCGGGCCGGATCCGCGAGTGCGGCCGGCGGGTCGGGGATCAGCACCGCGTCGTCGGCGATCAGGAAGCCGAAGGCGAGCGGTCCGTCGTGTCCTCCGTCGGACTCCGCGGGGTGTACGGTCACGCTCGTGCGCGGGGTGTAGGGGGCGGGGTCGTGCATGGAGGTCCCTCCGGTCGAGACGAAACACCTCTCCAGCATGACCGTGACGCCTGGTATGTCGCGATTTGGCATTGGTCCGATCGGCGGCGCCGTTCCCCCACGATCCGGTGATCGAGGATCCCGCATCGGGCCGGTTGCGGGACCGGCGATTTCGGGGCGACGGGCTCATCCGCCCGGGACGTCGGAGGGCGCATCGTGGAACCGTTCCCGATCAGGGGACGTGCCACGTGGGACATACCGACCCACCGCCACGCGATCGAAGTACCGAGAGAAGCAGATCATGTGCCCGCACCGTCCGTTCTGTCCCGGCGCGTCGGCTCCCGACCACCTGGCCGCACACGCCGTGGGCCGCCGTCCCGAGCAGGGGCGGAGTCGACGTCACGCGTGGGCCCTCGTTTCATCGACATCGTCGGTGAAACGAGGGCCCACGGTCGGTTCGGGTCGGTTCGGATCAGGTCGGGTCAGACTTTGACGACTCCGGGGGTGGTGGTGTGGTTGCCGTCCCAGTCGCCGACCACGGGGGTGTC
>NZ_WWJX01001031.1 GCF_009865215.1 Streptomyces sp. SID3343
ACGGCCGAGCCGCCCGGGTCCTTCCGGTCGCCGACCCGCCCCGAACCCGGCACCGAGGCACCCGAGTTCCCGACGGGGTCCGACGCGTCGTCGTCCCGCGTGCCCTCGGCGTCCCCCGCGTCACCGGCGCCGACCCCCACCCGTTCCGCGCCCCCGCGCGCCTGCCCCCGGACACGCGAAGGCCGCGCCTCCACGACCTCGGTGGACGAGGTACCGGCGGATTCCTCCGCCGTGGAGGCACGGCCTTCGTTCTGCTCTGCGTCGTCCATCGCGAACGAGCCTAGCGTCCGGGCCTGCCCGACATGGTCGAGGCACCCCGGATGGAACGTGCGGGTCAGCGGCCCGGACGGTCCGTGCGCTTCTCCTTGATCTTCGCGGCCTTGCCGCGCAGGTCACGCATGTAGTAGAGCTTCGCGCGACGCACGGCGCCGCGGCTGACGAGCTCGATCTTCTCGATCACCGGGGTGTGCACCGGGAACGTACGCTCCACGCCGACGCCGTAGCTGACCTTGCGAACCGTGAAGGTCTCGCGGACGCCGTCACCCTGGCGACGCAGGACGAAGCCCTGGAAGACCTGGACGCGGGACTTGTTGCCTTCGATGACTCGCACGTGCACCTTGAGGGTGTCACCGGCGCGGAAGTCCGGGACGTCGTCCCGCAGCGATGCTGCATCGATGTGGTCGAGCTTGTTCATCTCGCGTCGCTTTCTCGCAGGTGCCACAGGTCACCCACGACAATCGTGGTTGCAAGTAGGGGGTCGCCGCCCTGTTGTGGCGCTCCCCCTGTGGCAGGGGCGCCGTCCGGCTCCCGGGGAACCCGGTCCGGAACAGGACATGGCAACAGCGTCTCAGTCTGCCACAGGTCCCTCGGCCTGATGAAACCGGCCGTCCCGCTCGGTCCAGCCGAGCTCGGCGAGGGTGGCCCGATCCTTCTTGTCGACGCCCGCCGGATCGATGCGCCCGATCAGGTCGGGCCGGTGCGCGGCGGTCCTGCGCAGCGCCTCGTCCCGGCGCCAGCGGGCGATCGCGCCGTGGTTGCCGGACACCGTGATCGGCGGCACGTCGCGCTCACGCCACCGGGCCGGCTTGGTGTACACGGGCCCTTCCAGCAGGTTGGCCATCGCGCCGGGCGCGAACGAGTCGTCACGGTGCGACTCGGCGTTGCCCAGCACCCCGGGAAGCAGCCGCGCGAGTGCCTCGACCATGACGAGCACGGCGACCTCGCCGCCCGCGAGCACGTAGTCGCCGATCGAGACCTCGTCCACCCGCATCCGGGTGGACGCCTCGTCCAGCACGCGCCGGTCGATGCCCTCGTAGCGGGCGGGCGCGAACAACAGCCACGGCTCGTCGGCGAGTTCGACCGCGAGATCCTGGGTGAACGGGCGCCCGGACGGGGTCGGCACGATCATCCGCGGCACCGGCGCGGCCTCGGTCGCGCCCTGCTCCAGCACCGCGTCGAGCGCGAGCCCCCACGGTTCGGGCTTCATCACCATGCCGGGGCCGCCGCCGTACGGGCTGTCGTCGACGGTCTTGTGCACGTCGTACGTCCAGTCCCGCAACTGGTGCAGGTGCACGTCCAGGAGGCCCTTGGCGCACGCCTTGCCGACGAGCGAGACGTCGAGCGGCGCGAGGTACTCCGGAAAGATCGTGACGACGTCGATCCTCACGAGGAGGCGTCCTCTGCGGAGCCGCCCTCGCCCGAGACGGGGGCGTCCTTCCCGGGGCCGTCCTTCGCCGTGCCGCTCTTCGTGGGGCCGTCCTTCGCGGTCCGGTCCTTCGCGGGGCCGTCCTTGCTCTCGTCCACTGCCAGTTCCGCGTTCTCCGGATCGATCAGCCCCGGCGGCGGGGTGATCACGGCGCGCTGGTTCTCCAGGTCGATCTCGGGGACGATCTGCTCCACGAAGGGGATCATCACCTCGCGACCGTCGGGCCGGCGCACCAGGAACAGGTCCTGCGAGGGCAGGTGGACGACCTCGGCGAGCTCGCCGACGAGCGTGCCGTCGACGGTGACCACGTCGAGGCCGACGAGCTGGTGGTCGTAGTACTCGTCCGGGTCCTCGGGCAGCACCTCGGGGTCGATCTCCGCGATCAGGAGCGTGTTGCGCAGTGCCTCGGCGCCGCTGCGCGTGTTCACGCCCTCGATGGTGAGCAGCAGGCGCCCGCTGTGCACGCGGCCGTCCGCGATGGTCAGCGGGCCGGCCGACGGCGGATCCGTCATGAGTACCGCGCCCGGCGCGAGCCGCAGCTCGGGCTCGTCGGTACGGACCTCGACGGTCACCTGGCCCTTGATGCCGTGTGCCCGGCCGATACGGCCGACGACAAGCTGCACCTACGACTCCTCAGTCTTCTCGTGTTCGTCGGCTTCCCGGATCGCGGGAGGGGCCGTCGGCGGGCGCCGGTCGGAACCGTCCGGAACCCGGAAATGCCAAGAAGCTGCCCGGCGGATGAATCCGCCGGGCAGCTCCCGGTTGGACGTGATGTCCCGGTACGTCAGCGAACCTGGTCGACGTCGACGAGGTCGACGCGGACTCCCCGGCCGCCGAGCGCGGTCACGACGGTACGCAGCGCGCGTGCGGTGCGACCACCGCGGCCGATGACCTTCCCGAGGTCTTCGGGATGGACCCGAACCTCGAGAATGCGGCCGCGACGCAGATTGCGCGCCCGTACCTTGACCTCGTCCGGATGCTCGACGATGCCCTTGACCAAGTGTTCGAGGGCTTCCTCGAGCACCGTCAGCCCTCGTTAGCGGCGGTCTCGGCGGCGGCTTCGCCCTCGGCGGCCGGAGTCTCGGTCTCGGCGGGGGCCTCGACCTTCTTCTCCTTCTTGGCCTTCGGCGTGGTGGCGCCGTCCTTGGGCTCGTCCATCGCCTCGCGGGCGGCGGCCTCGAAGAGCGACTTCTTGTCGGCCTTCTCGGCGGCGACCAGGAGCGGGGCCGGAGCCGGCAGGCCCTTGTACTTCTGCCAGTCGCCGGTCAGCTTGAGGATGTGCGCGACCGGCTCGGTCGGCTGCGCGCCGACACCCAGCCAGTAGAGCGCACGGTCGGAGTCGACCTCGATGCGCGAGGGGTTCTCCATCGGGTGGTAGATCCCGATTTCCTCGATCGCCCGACCGTCACGCTTGGTGCGGGCGTCGGCGACGACGATGCGGTAGTGGGGCGAACGGATCTTGCCCAGGCGCTTCAGCTTGATCTTGACTGCCACGAGAGTGGTGTCTCCTGCATCTTGACGTGGGTGAACAGCCGGCGTTCACGTGGGGACATGAGGCACGGCTGATCGTGGACACGGTAAGCATGCGGAGAGAGGGTCCGGCAATGCCCCGGGTACTCAGCTGGCCATTCTGCCAGACTTCGCAGCCGCGACCAAAGCCGGGAGTCGAAGTCGGCCGGCGCGACGCCGCGCGGCTTTTAGAATGCAAGCCGCATCGCCCATCTCTCTAGTCGTTAGGTCGCCACGGTCTCATGCGTTGGTCCGAACTGTACGTACCCACCCTCCGCCAGGACCCCGCCGACGCCGACGCGGTCAGCCACCGTCTGCTCGTGCGCGCGGGTTACATCCGGCAGCTCATGGCCGGTCACTACTCGCTGCTGCCGCTCGCGGTGCGAGTGCGCGCGAAGGTCGTGCAGATCATTCGCGAGGAGATGAGCCGGATCGGCTCGCAGGAATGCATCCTGCCGACGATGCACCCGGCCGAGATCTGGCAGAAGAGCGGTCGTTGGGAGGTCATGGGCGACGAGATGTTCCGGCTCAAGGACCGCAAGGGCACGGATCTCGCGTTGGGCATGACCCACGAGGAGATCTTCACGACACTCGCGCAGGAGCTCAGCTCGTACCGCGATCTGCCGCAGCGGTGGTACCAGTTCCAGACCAAGTTCCGGGACGAGCCGCGGCCCAAGAGCGGTCTGATCCGGGTGCGCGAGTTCACCATGAAGGACTCGTACAGCTTCGACCTCGACGCCGAGGGCCTGGACGCGTCGTTCGAGGCGCACCGCCAGGCGTACGTGCGTATCTTCCAGCGGCTCGGCATCCCGGCGATCGCCGTGCAGGCGTCCAGCGGCACGATGGGCGGCAGCGGTTCGACCGAGTTCATGTGCCCGTCGGCGGCCGGCGAGGACCTCGTCGTGCACTGTCCGAACTGCGACTACGCGGCCAACGTCGAGAAGGCCACGTCGACCCTCTCGGTGATCGAGGACGCGGCCGGTCCCGCGGCCCCGGAGCGGTTCGACACCCCCGGCATCAAGACCATCGAGAGTCTGACCAAGGCCCACGACGTCGCCGCCGAACGCCAGATCAAGACCCTGGTGTACGTCGTGGCCGGGCAGATCACCCTGGTGCTGCTGCGCGGCGACCACGCCCTGGTCGAGCAGAAGCTGATCGACACCACGGGTTCGACGGACGTGCGCCCGGCCACGGCGGACGAGATCAAGGCCGCGCTGGGCGCCTACCCGGGCAGCCTGGGCGGCGTCGGCGTGAGCGACCTGCCGATCCTGGCCGACGAGGCGCTGCGCGGTCGCCGCGACATGGTCACCGGCGCGAACGTCGACAAGATGCACGTGCGCGGCGTCGACATCGCGCGCGACATCGCCGTGGGCACGTGGGCCGACCTGCGCGAGGTCGTGGCGGGCGAGCCGTGTCCCACCTGCGGAACGGCGCTGGAGGTCGAGCAGACCGTCGAGGTCGGCCACATCTTCAAGCTGGGCTACAAGTACACCTCGGTGCTCGGCGTCGACGTGCTCGGCGCGGACGGCGAGCGGATCACTCCGATCATGGGCAGCTACGGCATCGGCGTCGAGCGCGCGATGGCGGCCGTGGTCGAGACGCACCACGACAAGAACGGCATCGTGTGGCCGGTCGCCGTGGCCCCGTTCGAGGTCGCGGTCGCCCTCCTGGACGTCGACGACGAGAAGTCGCGCACCACGGCCGAGGGAATCTACGCCGAACTGCAGCGGCAGCGTGTGGACACGATCCTGGACGACCGCGCCGAGCGCCCGGGCGTGAAGTTCAAGGACATCGAACTGGTCGGCATCCCGTTCCGGGTCACCGTCGGCGCCCGCAGCCTGGCCGAGGGCAACGTGGAGATCGTCTCGCGCGCCACCGGCGACAAGGTCTTGATCCCGGTCTCCGAGGCGGTCGACTACGTCCGCGGGCTGGTCCTGGACGCGAGCTGACGAGCTGACCCACCCCCGTAAGCGCCCTCGCCGACCCGATCGGCGGGGGCGCTTCCTGCGGGGACCCACCCGTACCGAACCGGGCAGGCAGACCGACTCAGCCCAGGATGCCGGTGTCCAAGGTGAGGTCGAAGGGTGCCGGAATCCGCAGCGGATGGCCGAAGGGCACAGGGCCCACGACGGATCGATACATCCCGGCCGCCGGATCGGGGTCCAGGTACAGCACCGCGTGACGCTGGGTCCGGTCCACCAGGAGGTACAACGGGACTCGGCCCTTGGCGTAGATCTCGTACTTGTCCCCGGTGGCCAAGTCCTGCTTTCGCGTCGACGGCGACGTGATCTCGGCCATCAGTTCGGCGAGGTCGCCGGGCACCGGCACGACGTCGAGGTCGGCGCCGGCCGGCACCAGCGTCACGTCGGGTCGGGGCTCGCTGTCCAGGTTCGGGAAGGCCATCGAGGTGTCGAGCAACGGCACCAGCCCATGGACCGCGAGGGCCGAACCGAGCCGCCGGCCGATGAGATTGTGCATACCGGTACCGGACGGCGACACGATCAGCTTCCCCTGGACGATTTCTGAACGAAATTCCTCGTCCAGCTCCGCCTGGGCCCGGCGCAGCGCCTCGATCCCCATCGATCCTCCTAAGATCCGCCTCTCAAGCCTAACCGTGGCGAACCTCCCCCTCGGCAAGATCAGGTAGGCGAAATCCGCCGAATCAGCGCAGGGTCAGTTCCGTCGGCTTCTTCGGTTGCAGCGGCTCGAACAGGTCGAGCAGCCGGGCCGCCTCCTCCGGGGTTCCGCGGACCGCCCGCGCGTCCTCGCCCGCGAGCGCGCCGCGCAGGTCGGTGCGACCCAGGTGCAGCGACTCGACCGTCTCGCGCGGGAGTTCGAGCACCACCGCGGCATCGGCGGGGATCGCGCGCAGGAAGCGGGCCACGCCGCGGTGGATGTGCAGCGCGACCTCCTCGTCGCCGAGCACGCCACCGCGCACGCGCCAACCGAGCACCGCGTCCACGTCGAGCGCCTCCTCCGCGCGCAATCGCGTCGTGTACAGCTCCACCAGCCACGCCGCCGGGATCCGGGCGACCAGATCGCGCGGCGCGAAGACCGCCGCGAAGTTGATCAGCGGCAGGATGGGCTGGATCTTGTCCTCCAGTTCGTCCGCGCTCGTCAGGTACCAGTTGCGCCAGTTGACGTTGAGCTGGGCGTAGCCCAGCTGCCGGAAGGACGCGGCCTTGACCTCCCGCGCCGCGGTGTCGTCGCGGTCGATCCGGGTCAGGTGGGTGGCCAACTCCGCGGCCCACTGGTGTTCGCCCGCCGCGTAGGCGTCGCTCGCCGCCGTGAGCACCCGCTCGCGCCCGCCCATGAGTTCGACGGTGCGCCGGGCATACTCTGCTCGCGGCAGCGGGTCCAGGTCGACCGGATCGCCGCCGAACCAGCCCAGGTAGCCGAAGAAGATCTGCCGCACGGTGTGCTTGACCGTGCCGTAGTACTCGCGCGCGTACGGCGCGTACGACGCCAGGTGTTGCGGCAGTTCGATCGTCTCGGCCAACTCGTCGGGGGTCAGGCCCTCGTTCATCCGCCGCACGGTCTGGTCGTGGATGTACTGGATGCAGTCCCGCTCGACCGCCAACACCTCGGCGACCTTCTCCGGGCCGGACACCGGCTGCCCGTGACTGGGGATCAGGTGCTCGGCGCCGTACGCCCGCAGCGCGTCGATGCTGCGCACCCACTGCATCGGGTCGCGGTAGCGACAGCCGCGCAGGGTATGGATGTTGGGCAGGGTCGGGCCCTGGATCGTGTCGCCGCACAGGAGCACGTCGCTGTCCGGGAGGTACACGCTGATCGCGTCGTCGGTCTCGCCCGGGTTGTGGAACAGGCGCAGCCGCACACCCGCGACCACGGTGTCGAGCGATTCCCCCACGAGCACGGTGGGCATCACGAACGACGGTGTCCCCACGCCCGCGTGCGGTCCGACCGCGTCGTTGACGCCCTCGACGTCGCCGGGGCCGAGCAGGTTGCCGAGCGAGTACACCGAGCGCAGACCCATGATGTGCAGCGCGGGCCCCGACTGGTCGGTCAGGCTCGCCAGGAATGTCCGGTGCGCGTACACGTCGACGTCGGGCGTCGCCGCCCAATGGCTCAGTCCGTTCACGTGGTCGGGATGATGGTGCGTCACCACGACGGCCCGGACCGGGGATTTGGGGTCCCGCAGGTGCGGGCGCAGTTCCGCCTCGATCACCGCGGCCAGGTCCGCGCCGCTGCCGGTGTCCACGACCACCAGGCCGTCCGGGCCTTCGATCACCGTGGCGTTGGCCGACGACCAACCCACGGCGATATGGACGTGATCGGCCACCGTGTACACGCGCTTGTCGAAGTGCGCTGTGTGGGCGGCGAGTTCGGGGTGGACTGCAGGCACGACCTCGTACGTCATGGGCGGGCAGCCTGCCACGTCCGGCCCTACGAGGGAAGAATCTCCACCGCTCCTCGCCACTCCTCCGCGGTCAGCGCGAAGCGCTCGTGGTCTCGCCACGCCTCGTTGAGGAACAGCATCCGCGGCGTGTAGCCCTCGTGTCGAAAGCCCATCCGCCTGGCCAACGCGATCGAGACCTCGTTGTCCGGCTGGACGTTGATCTCCAGCCGGTGCAGGTCCAGGCCGTCGGGGGCGAACGCGCGATCGATCACCAGCGCGAGCGCCTCGGTCATCCGGCCGGTGCCCACGTACGGCTTGTACGCGTCGTAGCCCAGCGAGGCATTGCGGAACCGACCGTGCACGATGTTCGACGCGTTGATCCGTCCGGCGAGCCCGAGGTCGGCGGTGTCCACGACCAGGAAGGTGCGAAATCCCTCGCCCTGCAACCGGATCAGGTTGGGCAGGTCGTCCGGGTCGGACGGGTTCCAGCGCGCGATGTGGTCGGATCGGCGGATCGCGTCCGCCGACGCCTCGACGTCCGCGTGCGTCGGCGGCCGGACACCCACGCGAAAACCCGGCACGGTGTACAGGTCGCTCACTGGCATCTCCCGGTCGGATCGGCCTTGTTCAGGTGCGACCGCGCGTGTCGGCCCGCCGGCCGCCGGCGGCGCGACGGGCCCACGCGTGGGTCACTTCTGGCCCGGAGGCAGGAAGTTCTTGAACTCGTCGGGCAGTTCGAAGTCGGCCGCGCCGCCCGCGCCGGCGCCGCCGGGCAGGCCGAACGGGTTCGCGGCGCGTTCCTCGCGCTTGGCCGCCTCCGCCGCCGCCTCCTGCTTGCGCTTCATCGGGTTGCCGGACTGACGCTTGCCCTTGGCCTGCTTGGGCGCCTTGCCCTTCTTCTTGCCGGCGCCGCCCATGCCGGGCATCCCGGGCATGCCCGGCATGCCGCCGCCCTTGGCCATCTGGCCCATCATCTTGCGCGCCTCGACGAACCGCTCGATGAGGTTGTTGACCGCGTTGACCTCGCAGCCCGCGCCCTTGGCGATACGCGCGCGGCGCGAACCGTTGAGGATCTTCACGTCGGCGCGCTCGCCCGGCGTCATCGACTTGATGATCGCCGCGACCCGGTCGAGGTCGCGGTCGTCGATGTTGTCGATCTGTTCCTTCATCGCGCCCATGCCGGGCAGCATGCCGAGCAGCTTGGAGATCGAACCGAGCTTCTTGACCTGCTCCATCTGCTGGAGGAAGTCGTCGAGGGTGAAGTCCTTGCCGCCGCCCTGGAGCTTCTCGGCGGCCTTGAGCGCGACGTCCTGGTCGTACTTGGACTCGGCCATCTCGATCAGGCTGAGCATGTCGCCCATGCCCAGGATGCGCGATGCCATCCGGTCGGGGTGGAACGCGTCGAACTCGTCGAGCTTTTCGCCGCTGGACGCGAACATGATCTGCCGGCCGGTCACCTGCGCGACCGACAGGGCCGCGCCGCCGCGCGCGTCACCGTCGAGCTTGGACAGCACCACGCCGTCGAAGCCGACGCCGTCGAGGAACGCCTGCGCGGTGACGACCGCGTCCTGACCGATCATCGCGTCGACGACGAACAGGATCTCGTCGGGCTTGACCGCGTCGCGGATGTCCGCGGCCTGCTGCATCATCTCGGCGTCGATGCCCAGGCGACCGGCGGTGTCGACCACGACCACGTCGTACTGCTTGGTCTTGGCGTACTCGATCGAGTCGCGGGCGACCTTGACCGGGTCGCCGACGCCGTTGCCGGGCTCGGGCGCGAACACCGACACGCCGGCGCGTTGGGCGACCACGGAGAGCTGGTTGACCGCGTTGGGGCGCTGGAGGTCGCACGCCACGAGCAGCGGCGAGTGCTTCTGCTCCTTGAGCCACTTGCCGAGCTTGCCCGCCAGGGTCGTCTTGCCCGCGCCCTGGAGGCCGGCGAGCATGATCACCGTCGGGCCGGTCTTGGCGAAGCGCAGCCGCCGGGTCTCGCCGCCGAGGATCGTGACGAGTTCCTCGTTCACGATCTTGACGATCTGCTGGGCCGGGTTGAGCGCACCCGACACCTCTGCGCCGCGGGCGCGTTCCTTCACGCGTCCGATGAACTCGCGGACCACCGGGAGGGCTACATCGGCCTCCAGGAGGGCGACGCGGATCTCGCGCGCGGTGGCGTCGATGTCGGCTTCGGAGAGCCGCCCCTTGCCGCGAAGGTTCTTGAAGGTCGCTGCGAGGCGGTCGGAGAGAGTGTCGAACACGTCGGCAGAGGTCCTTCGTCAGATACGAGTGGTGTCGGGCCCAGCCTAACCGCCCGCCGGGGGATCCGGCGTGGGCACGCGTCCGGGGCGCTCACCCCAGCGCCTTTTCCAGTGCCTTGGCCAAGCCGCGCGCCTCGCCGGGAGCCAGCGGCCGCCCGTCCGGGGCGACCACGTAGAAGGCGTCCACGGCGTCGGCGCCGTGGGTGCCGACCCTGGCCTGGCGGACACTGACCCGGGCGTCGGCGAGGGCCTTGCCGATCCGGTGCAGCAGGCCCGGGCTGTCGTGCGCGCGTACTTCGAGCACGGTCGCCGTCTCGGACGCGTCCGGGACCACCTCCACCCGGGCGGGGGCGCGCGTGGTGCCGCGGCGCGGGGGATAGGCGTCCTCGCGCTTGGCCAACCGGGCGGCCACGTCCAGGCCGCCGGCCAGGGCCTTGCGTACGTCCTCGCGCAGCGCGGCGGGGTCGGGCAGTCGGCCGAACTCGGTCTCGACCGTCCACACGGTGACGGCGAGATCGCCCACGGTGTCGATCGCGGCCGAGCGCACGGTGAGCCGGTGCAGCGCGAGCACGCCCGCGGACAGTGCCATCAGGCCGACCCGGTCGGTGGTCGCGATGGTCACCTCGGCGCCGTAGGGCAGCGGTTCCAGGCGCACCACCGGCAGGGCGCCGGACACGTTCGGCGGGAGCACGCCGACGGACGCCGCCGGCGCGGGGCGGCCCGCGAACACCGCCCTGGTCCGGGCGACGAGGTCCCGGACCAGGGCGTCCCGCCAGTCGCTCCACGCGGCGGGTCCGGTGGCGGCGGCGTCGGCCTCGGTGAGCGCGTGGAGGAGTTCGAGGGTTTCCACGCTGCCCACCGCCTCGGCGAACGCCGTCGCGGTGGTCGGATCGTCCAGGTCGCGCCTGGTCGCGGTGTCCACCAGGAGCAGGTGGTGTCGCACGAGTGTGCCGAGTACGTCCACGTCGTCCTTGGCGAAGCCCATCCGCGTGGCCGCCTCGCGGGCGATCACCTCGCCGCTCACCGAGTGGTCGCCCGGCCAGCCCTTGCCGATGTCGTGCAGCAGGGCCGCGACGAGCAGCAGGTCGGGGCGGGCGACCCGGCGGGTGCGCCCGGCGGCCTCGACGACGGCCTCGATCAGGTGCCGGTCCACGGTGAAGCGGTGCACGGCGTTGCGCTGCGGGCGACAGCGCACCCGTTCCCAGTCCGGCAGCAGGCGGGTGATCAGCCGCTTGGACTCCAACGCCTCCCACACCGGCAACACGTCGCGGCCCGCGCCCAGCAGCGACACGAAGGCTTCGCGGGCGGCGGGCGGCCACGGGTCGGCGAGCGGCGGGCACTCGATCGCGAGCCGGTCCA
>NZ_WWJX01001032.1 GCF_009865215.1 Streptomyces sp. SID3343
TCGCGGACGATCGCGCGGCCCATCGCGACACGTTGGCGCTGGCCGCCGGACAGGGCCTTAGGCTTACGATCCAGGTAGTCGGTCAGGTCCAGGATTTTGGCGGCCTCGGCGACGCGGCGGCTGATCTCTTCCTTCGATTGATGTGCGATCTTGAGCGCGAACGCCATGTTTTCGGCCACCGACATGTGCGGGTAGAGCGCGTAGTTCTGGAACACCATTGCGATGTCGCGCTCTTTGGGTTCGAGGTTGGTGACGTCGCGATCGCCGATGCGGATCGTGCCCGAGTTCACGTCCTCCAGTCCCGCGAGCATGCGTAGCGCGGTGCTCTTGCCGGAGCCGGACGGGCCGACCAGGACGAGGAATTCGCCGTCCCCGATGTCGAGCGACAGGCGGTCCACGGCGGGCTTGTCGCCCTTGGTGTACAACCGCGTGGCCTGATCGAACGAGACTGTGGCCATGGAGGTGTGTCCCCTCACCGGCAGGAACGTGCCGGACGATCCGAAGCAATGGGGGGATCAGCGTGGCGGGTCGGGGCGCGCAGGGTGTGGCGTACGCGCGGGCGTGTCACTCGCGTGGGTGACACAATTGGCCCGCCCGGGGGCCTGGCAAGAGCCCAGCCCCCCTCGTACACCGCAGCAACGGCCGGTCCAGCGCCCCCGATACGCCGTCACCGGCAGCCCGGCAGCCCGGCAGCCCGGCAGCCCGGCAGCCCGGCAGCCCGGCACCGCCTCGCCCGCCCCGCGCCAGGCCCAGGCGACGAAGACCCTACTGGCCGCCCTCCACCCGCTCCACGACCTCGAACGCGTCCCCCACCCGAATCGTGCTCGGCTCACCCGGCACCAGATCCGGCACCAGGTTCTGTCCGAAGACCAGACTCTTGCCGAACCGCCGGTGCCTGGCGAGCGTCCGAAGCGGTTCGTGGCCACGCTCGCCGGTCCGCTGGTCCGTCGTCGTGACGATGCACCGCCCACATGGCTTGACCACCCGAAACGTCACGGCGCCGATCCGCACTCGCCGCCATGCGTCCTCGGCCCACGCGATCGGCTCGTCGACGACCACGCTGGGCCGAAACCGGTTCATCGGGAGCGGCTCGTCCATCAGGGCGTCGAGTGCTTCGAGTGAACCCGTCGTCGTGAGCAGCAGCGGATATCCGTCCGCGAAACTCACCCGGTCGGCCGAAGCGGCGTAGGTCTGATCCGGCCTGCGCCGGGTCGGATCGTCGAGATGTACGAGCCGGACGTCCGTGCCCAGGAACTTGCCGAACCACGTATGCGCGTCGTCCGCCGCGAGTGCGGCGTCGAGTTCGGACTCCCACACGCTTACCGGGATGAGCCGGACCTCGGCAGTCGGCTCGACCCTGAGCTCGTCCATCGACGGCGCCCGCACCACGATCGCCCCGTCGGGCTCCTGCCGGACCGTCACGGTCGCCAGGCGCGGTTCCTTGCGCTGGCTGATGAACCGCCCACTCTCGTCGACCAGCATCCAGCGACGGTCCCCGGCCAGTCCCCACGGCTCGACGACGGCCTCGGCGAGGTCGATGCCGCGAGCGGACTTGATCGGATACACGTGCAGTGCGACGAGATTGGCCATGCAGCCACTGTTTCACGCCGTTCGGCGAGACCGGCCTCAGGTTCGTACGCGTGCTCGGCCGGAGCGCCGTAATGGGGCAAACGTCAGTAACGGGGCGGGAATTGCCCGGGCTCGCCCATGTTCGGCACCCGGGGCGTCGGGACCTGCGGCGGCTGCACGTACTGCGCGGAGTACTGGCCGGCGCCCGGCTGCGGGGCCTGGTGTACGGCCGGCTGCGGGGGCTGCGGCGCGGCCGGGGCCATCGACGCGTAGCCCGACAGGTGCGCGTTGTTGTACTGGCCGCCGGTGTACTGCGGGGCGCCGCCGTACTGCGCGGGCGCGGGCACGGGAGCGGGCGCCTGGATGGGCTGCATCTGCATCGGCTGCGGCGCGTTGTAGCCGTAGCCGGGGGCGGACGCGCCGTACGAGGATCCGTACGCCGGGGCCGGCGACGAGTACGACGACGGAAGCGCGGGGAGGGCGGGCAGCGCCGGTCGTTCGCCGAACAGCGGGTGCATGGCGAAGTCCGGAATGGGCAGGTTGAATGGCCCGACCTCCGGCCGGCCTCGTTCGGCCACCAGACGGTCGTAGATCGGGGTCTCCGAATACGGCGAGTAGGTGCCGCCGTCATAGGCGCGAGCCGAGGTCATGGCCGATAAGGTACGCGATCCCCGGCGGTTGCGAACCCCCTGGGTGGTGACGAATTTCGGCGCGTTGCGTCAGAAGTCCGTCAAGCCTTGTCGACAGCCCGTCTCGGGGCGGATCCGTGGCCCGCGCAGGACATGTGATAGGGCATCACATTTCGGCCCAATCCTCCGTTCCCGGTGCGGGGTCTTCCCCGAACGGGCTTGCACGTGATGCGGTATGGACAGGCTTCGTCACCCGACGTCGCGATCTCGTCCTTGCGGACCGAACCGAGCCGAGCCGAGTACCAGCCGAGTCACGTCGAATCGAGCCGAGCCGAGCCGCGTCACCCCGAACCGAACGCGCCACGCGCGTCGTTGGGTGTCCACCCGGTTCGCTTCGGTTCCGTCCGGTTCGGCTCGGGGTTGCCCGGTAGGCGTGATCGCGGGTCGGCGCGCAGCCGCCAACGTCCCGGGCAGCGTCGCCCGCCGGTCGGTGCCGGCTCGCGCCTGCCCATCCGGCCGGGGAGGACCACGTGCGGCAGGACGCGCAGGGCACGCAGGACACGCAAAAGGCGGAGCAGGCAGCGAAGGCGGAGCAGTCGGAGCCGCCGCGGCCGTCGGAGGCAACGGAGAAAGTGGCGCAAGCGGAGAAAGCGCGAGGCGATCACGACCGCGCGCTCGCCCGAGCCCGTGCCCATCAGGAGGCGCACGACCGTCGAGACGCCCACGACCACGCGTTGGACGACGCGCTGCCGCCGGCCGGACCGATCGAACCGGCGCCGCCCGCCGCCGCGTTGCTCGCCCGCATTCGCGGCGGGTGGATCGGCCGATGCCTGGGGGCGTCCGATGCGGCGCGCGGCCCGGGCGGGTCGTCGGTGAGCGAACCGGAGGCCCGCGGACAGGACCGCAGCGACGCGGTGGACCACGCGGTGCTGAGCCTGCGGGTCCTGGAACTGCACGGGCCGGGTTTCACGAGTGCGCAGGTCGGGTCGTTGTGGTTGCTCACGTTGCCGTTCCTGCGGCCGGGAGCGGCCGAACAGGCGGCGTACCGCAACCTGCTCGACGGCCTGTTGCCGCCGCACACCGCGCTACGCGACAACCCGCACGGCGGTTCGGACGAGGCGATGGCGCGGGGCGACCTGTACGGCTATGCCGCGCCCGGTGACCCGCGGCGCGCGGCTCGGTTGGCCCGCAAGGACGCGTGCGTCTCGCACACCGGCGACGGGCTGTACGCCGCGATGTGGGCCGCGGCCCTCGCGGCGGCGTCCTTCACGGCCCGGGATGCCGTCGAGGCGGTCGCGGTGTCGTTGCGGCACGTGCCGGTGGCCTCGCGGCTTTCGGTGGCGGTACGCGACGTCCTGGTCGCCTACACGCGCGGTTGGACGTGGGAGCAGGCGGCTGCCGAGGTACATCGATGCCACGGCGCCGACACGGGCCGCGACGCGCCCGGCAACGCCTCCTTGATCACGGCCGGCCTGCTGTGGGGCGGCCCCGACCCGTGCCGCCGTATCGGCCTGACCGTGCGCGGCGGCTGGGACGTGCACGCCACGGCCCCGGTCGCGGGCTCGATCGCCGGCATTCTGCACGGTGGCGCGACGTGGCCCCGGTTGGTGGCGACGGAGGTTCGAACGGGGTTGCCGGGCCAGGGCAGCTGCGACGTGCGGGACCTGGCCGAGCGGACGTTCGCGGTGACCCGCAAGGACCGTGCCGCGCACGGGAACGCGGGGATGGGCGACGGCTGACGCGGTGGGCTGCGCGGGCGCGGAGGAGTGGTGGGCGTGGCGGGGTGGTGTCACTCGTTCGGCTGTCCCGGGAATCACTGTCGTTGCCGATCGGCGGGTGGCACCACAGGCTGGTCGAGTGCTGCCACCCACGAAGCGACACCCGAGGGGCCGGCGCGTCGTCGCGGGTGTCCTGCTGGTGGTGCCGATCGTCGTGACGCTGGCCGTCCCGCTGTACGGCCGGGCGTCCGGGGCACTGTTCGGACTCCCGTTCTTCTACTGGTATCAGCCCGCCTGGGTCCTGCTCGCCGGCGCGTGCACGACCATCGCCTTGCGACTGTTGCGGCCCAGGGTTCGTGCCCTGCCCCGGGCCGCTCGTCGTGCTCCCCGGCACGACGGGCCGCCCCGAGGGTGAGCGATTCGATCAGACCATCCAGGGCGGCGCGATCCGCGCGGCGTCGCGCGGGGCCAGGCCGCACGCGTCGGGCGGCGTCACGTCGTTCGGGTTGTACGCCAGGGCGCCGGCCGGCGCGGTGACGATCGCGGTGAAGCCGGCGTCGGCGTCCGCGTACACCCGGCGCGGGGCGTCGGCCGGGGCGACGAGGGTGTCGCCCGTGCCGACGGTGAGCCTCTCGCCGTCCAACTCGACCACGAAGGCGCCCGAGAGGACCGTCCAGATCTGCTCGGCGTCGAACGCGTGGTACGGGCCCTTCGCCCCGGGATCCATCGCCACGTGCCACAACGCCGCGGTGGCGCCGCCCTGGGTCGGTGAGGCGTAGGTGATCATGGCGGCGTTGGGCGTGGAGGTGCGGCGGGCGTCCGTGTTGCGGATGACAGGCATGAACGGATCTCCTAAACTCGACAATGTCGTTGTCGAAATAGTGAACCAGGTTGTCGATCTATGTCAAGAGGGCCCACGTCGAGAGACGCCGTGCGCGATCCCGAGGACGGCCGCGGGAACGAACCCGGGGCGGGAGCGGGGGCGGGGCCCGGCTCCCGGTCCGGCATCGCCCCCGGCTCGGGGGCCGACCGCGGGGCCGGTTCCGACCCCGATCGGGGTGCCGGCTCCGGCTCCGGCCCGGGGCCGGGTTCCTCCGGCCCCGGGGGCGAGAACGACCCGCCCGGCTTCGAACTGCCCTTGCGGCTGCTGATGGCCTTTCGGGTACTGATCGACGAGGTGCACGCCGATCTGGCCCGCCAAGGGCATCCCGACATGCGCCCCATGCACGGCTTCGTGTTCCAGGCGATCGGCCCGCACGGCACCACGGCCGCCGACCTCGGGCGGGCCCTCGGGGTGTCCAAACAGGCGGCCGGCAAGACCATCGAAAGCCTCGAACGGCTCGGCTACGTCGAGCGCGGCGCGGATCCGAACGACGCGCGGCGCAAGGTCGTTCGGCTCACCGCCCGGGGTTTCGACTCGTTGGCCAAGTCGGCCGCGAGCTTCGACCGGCTGCGGGCCGTGTGGGCCGCGGAGTTGGGCGCCGATCGGCTGCGCGCGTTGGAGCACGACCTTCGGGTGATGACCCCAGGGGGCGCGTATCAGCTCGACATGACCGCGTGGTTCGGCGGTGCGTGAGCAGCCCGGGAATCCGGGAACGGCCCGATGGCGGCGGCTCGGAAGGCAGTTGAGGCACGACGCTCCGCCGACGGTCGACGGTCGACGGTCGACGGCCGACACCGACGAGGCCCACACCGCCCGCGACTCCGCCGCGCGGCGGGCCTCCTGCTTCCGGCGTGCGGACGCGCGGGAACGGCTGCGGCCGGTGACCCGTGCCGGCACCGCAATCGGTCGGTTGGCCTGCTGGTCGAAGGTTGAGGTCCGGTAGTGGATCAGTCGCGATAGGCGGCGGGCGGTGGGGTTCTCTGGGCTTGGGAGGAGACGTAAGGGGCCAGGTAGGTGTCGAACAGGGCCAGCCAGGTGCCGTCTTGGCGGATGCGTTGCAGGGAAGCGTTCACGAAGCGGACCAAGTCGGGGCGGTCCTTGGAGATTTCGAGGCCGTACGGCTCGTAGGAGAGTTTGTCGCCGACGAGTTCGGTGTGTGGGTCCTGGGCGTGCAGGCCCAGCATGATCGTGTCGTCGCCCACCGAGGCGTCCGCGCCGCCTTGTTGGAGGCGAATCAGGCAGTCGTTCCAGTTCTCGCCGTTGACGTTGACCAACCCGGGGGTCGCAGCCACGCTCGTGGCGGCCGTGGTTTTGGCGACCGTGCACATCCGGGTGCCCTTCGGGAGCGCGCCGAGGCCGCCGCGGTGGTCGACCGCCGCAGCCGGTGTGTTCGTGAGGACCAGGACCTGTTGGCCGGCCTCGTAGTAGGTCGAGCTGAAGTCGACCTTCGCGCGGCGTTCACAATTGATCGTCACCGACTTGGCCACGAGGTCGACGTCGCCGTCGGCCACGGACTGTTCGCGAATCGCGTTCGGCAGGACGCGGAAGCGCAGGTGTTCCGGATCGGCGCCGCCGAACAGGTCCTTGGCGATCTCGCGCACCAAGTCGATGTCGAAGCCCCTGAGTTCGTTGTCGAGCACGTCCGCGTACCCGAAGGGATAGGAACTCTGGTCGATGCCGACGGTGAGGTAGCCCTTGCGCTGTAACTGCGCGAGTGAACCGTCGCGGGTGTAGTCGGCCGCTCGGGGTGGACCCGGCGCGGGACGCAGGCTCGCGGTCGGTTCGCCGCAGGGCGCGACGCTCGCGCTCGCGGATGCGGTCGTAGGCGACGAGGGCGTGGTGACCGCGGACGGGGTGGACTCGGCGACGGAGTGACTCGACGACGTGCACGCGGCGGTCAGGGTCAGGGCGGCCACGAGCGCGGCGGCGCGGGCGAAAGACGCGTGGTGCGAACGGCTCTCACGGTGTGAACCGCCCTCGTGGTGCGAACGGTTCTCGTCGCGCGAACCGTTCTTGTAGCGTGCGTGATTCTTGTAGCGTGAGCGGATCTTGTAGCGCGAACGGGCGGAACGCAGGGGCACGCCTGGCCACCTCCTCGGGGGTGGCGCCTACGCGACACCGCTCGACTGCTCCGGCTGATACCGGTGTTCGACGCTAGTGGAGCCGAGTCCGTCACGGGCGGGGGGAATCCCCCAGATTGCCGGTCCCGGTCCGCCCGTCCGCCCCGTCCCGTCCCGTCCCCACGGCGCTATCCGCCGGCCCGCGCCAGGACCTGACGAGGCTTCGGCGTCGGATCCGCGGCGCGAGCGGCTTCCGGATCGTCCGATCCGCCCTCCGCGCTCGCCGCCAACGCCACCGCCAGGTCCGCCCACAGGTCGTCCTCGTGTTCGAGACCCACCGAGAGCCGCAGCAACTTCGGGCCGATCTCGCCTTCAGCGCGCGCCGAGTCGTCGATGACCCGGTGCGTCAGCGAAGCCGGGTGCTGGATCAGCGAATCGGTCCCGCCCAGACTTACCGCAGGTGTGATCAACCGCAGCGCGGCCACCACCTCCATCGGGTCGCCGGCCACCTCGAAGGCGATCAACGCGCCACCGATGCTCGGGTAGTGCACGCGCTCGACTCCCGGATGAGCCGCGAGCCGAGTCGCGATCGTGCCGGCCGACGTGGACGCCTTCATCACCCGAACCGGCAACGTCGCGAGACCGCGAAGCAACATGTATCCCGCCAACGGATGCAGCAACGCACCCGTGGCGAACCGGATTTGGCGCAGTACCCTGGCCGACTCCTCGTCGCACGCCACCACGCCGCCCATGACGTCCCCGTGCCCGCCGAGAAACTTGGTCGCGCTGTGCAACACCATGCGCGCGCCGAACTCCGCCGGCCGCTGCAACACCGGTGTCGCGAACGTGTTGTCCACGAGCAGCGGTACGTCGCCCGCCTGCGCCGCGAGATCGGCGAGATCGAGCTCGGCCAGCGTCGGATTGGCCGGCGTCTCGACCATCACCAGGCCCGTCTCCGGACGCAGTGCCGCCGCGACACCGCCGGACGTGACCCACGTGACCTCGGTACCGAGCAGCCCACTCGTGAGCAGATGGTCCGTCGTGCCGTACAGCGGTCGCACCGCGACCACGTGCCGCTTCCCGCGCGTGGCCGCCGCGAGCAACGACGCGGTCACTGCGGCCATGCCGCTTGCGAACGCCACCGCGGCCTCGCAGCCCTCCAACTCCGCGAGCGCCTCCTCGAAGCGCCGTACGGTGGGGTTGGTCAACCGTCCGTAGATCGGCGAGCCCGAGGGCAACTCGCCCTCGGCGTAGGCGTCCAGGGCGAGCGCCGCACCGGGCAGGTCGGTCAGTGGGTACGTGGTCGACAGGTCGATCGGCACGGCGTGGGTGCCCAGGGCGGCGAGATCGTCACGGCCCGCGTGTACCGCGCGAGTCTCGAACGTGTGCCGCGCGGTGGGCGCGGAGTGGTTTCGGGGGTCCATGGCCCTCAGCCTGCAACGATCACCGGTGGTTGCGAGGATCCTCCGAATTATCATCGGCCGATGAGCCAATCCATCGCCCTGGATCCGATCGATCTCGGAATCCTTCGGGCCTTGCAGAACGATGCCCGGATCAGCAACAAGGCGCTCGCCGCCGAGGTCGGCATCGCGCCCTCGACCTGCCTGGACCGGGTCGGCCGGCTGCGCTCGGCCGGGGTGGTCAAGGGCGCCACGGTCGTGGTCGACGCGGCGGCGCTCGGCCGTCCGCTCCAGGCGATGCTCGCGGTCCGGGTGCGGCCGCATCACCGTTCGGTGCTCAATCCGTTCGTAAGCCACGTTTTGCGTCTGCCGGAGACCCGCGAGCTGTATCACCTCGCGGGCCCGGACGACTTTCTCGTGCACGTGGCGGTGGCCGACGCGACCGGCCTGCAACGCCTGGTCGTCGACGGCTTCACCGCGCGCACCGAGGTCACTCAGGTGCACACGATGTTGATATTCCAGCAGTGGCAGGGTGGCCCGCTGCTGCCGCCCGAACCCCAGGGCCCGGCCCGGCGCCTGACGGCGGGTTAGGCCCGCGTTCGTACGAGGACCCGGCGCTGTGGTGCGTGAAGGCGCAAAGGGCCGAGGGCGCGAAGACGCGAAGGCGCGAGGGCGCGAAGGTGCAACGACGCGACCGGGCGACGCGGTGACGACGCGGTGACGGCACGCCGATGTGCTCCGATGTTGCTCCGACGACGGCGTTCGGCGTGTGGCGGATCGTCCCAACGCCCATGGCCCGTCGGCGGGTTGCCGGCGGGCCATGCTTCGTCTCTCGATAAGCCTTCCACCAGCTTGTTCAACGGACTGTCAAAGCTTCGCCATGGTCCGAGGGTGCCGCGAGAAGACCCGGTGGCGCAGGGGCCAGACGTGCCAACGAACGGATACTCATGGTGACTTTACCGTCGCCGACTGTTACTCGCGGGCGCTCGAACATCTGTTGTTAAACGATCGTCGCCGGGAGTAGCGTCCCGCCCGGCCCGTCACTAATACGACCGGCCGGCCGCGCAGGTGGGTCGTCTGCCGCGGCGCCGGCGTTGCGTCCGGGTCGGGACGGGGGAGAGGGCCGAGATCATGGCTGCTGCGATACGCGCCCTGCTTCGCGGGGTGGCCCAGGTCGATCTGGTCGGCAGCGCGTGGACCGGACTGGCGTTCGTGGCCGCGTTGTTCGCGGCCGACTGGCGGGTGGGGGCCTACGCCCTCGTCGGGACTGCCGCGGCCACCGGCGCCGCGCTGCTGCTCGGCGCGGACCGCTCCGCCGTCGAACGCGGCCTGGAGGGCTACTCGGGCTGCCTGACCGGCATCGCCGGCTACCTGATCCTCGGCGCGAACCCCGCGAGCGTGGTCGTGGTCGTATTCGGCGGCGCCGTCTGCACGGTGCTCACGGCGGCGCTGAGCCGGCTGCTGCGCGGGATCGGGCTGCCCGTGCTGACCGCGCCGTTTTGCGTGGTCGCCGAGGTGCTTGCGATGGGCTCGTCGGCGTTCGGGCACGTCCGGGCCGAGGGGGCGGGCGGGACCCCGCCCCCGTTTCCGATCGATGGAGGGACTCGTCTTTCGGCATTGGACGCGGGCCGGGCCTTCTGCGCGAACATCGCCGAAGTGTTCCTGCTCGACCAGTGGTACGTGGGGCTGATCATGCTGGTCGGCCTGCTGATCGCGAGCCGGATCGCGGCCGCCGCCGCAGCCGCCGGCAGCGCCGTCGCGGTGCTGCTCGCCTGGGCGTTGGGCGCGCCCGCCGAGCAGATCACGGCGGGCCTGTACGGCTACAACGCGGTCCTGTCGGCCATCGCGCTCGCCGCGACCTTTCTGGTGCTGACGCCGTCGAGCGCGGCCTACACGCTGCTCGGCGTGATCTTCGCCACCGTCCTGACGGCTGCCGCGGGGGAGGCCCTGACCCCCCTGCACGGACACGCGTACACCTGGCCGTTCGTGCTCACCACCTGGCTGTTCATGGCCGCGGTCCCCACCCTGACCCGCATCCGTCGCCGTACCCCGGAGCCGGCCACCGAGCCCGCCGCCGAGCCCGCCGCCGCACCGGAGGCCGCAACGGCTGCGGCCGACACCACGGCCCCCGCC
>NZ_WWJX01001033.1 GCF_009865215.1 Streptomyces sp. SID3343
AAGATGGGCGCCATGGCGAAGATAAGCAAAGGTGGCAATACTCCCGTTCCGACCGCCGCGCTGCGCGCGGTCCTGACCTGGCGCGCCGCGAGTGCTCCCGACGTGGACGCCTCCGCGCTGCTCCTGGACTCCGACGGCAAGGTCCGCTCGGAGGCGGACTTCGTCTTCTACAACCAGCCGAGCGACACCACCGGCGCGGTACGCCACGAGGGCAAGCGACCGGCCGCCGACGGTACCGTCACCGACACGATCCTGGTCGACCTCGCGGCGCTCCCGGCCGGTGTCGAGCGGGTGGTGATCGGGGCGTCGGCCGACGGTGGGGCGTTCGGGCAGGTGCCGGGACTCGCGTTGCACGTACTGTCCGCGCAGGGCGGTCCGATCGCCGAGTTCGACATCGACGAGGCCTCGACCGAGACGGCGTTCCTGTTCGGCGAGTTCTATCTGCGTGGCGGGGCGTGGAAGTTCCGCGCCGTGGGGCAGGGCTACGCGTCCGGACTGACCGGCCTCGCCACCGACTTCGGCATCGAGGTGGCGCCCGAGAGCACCGCACCCGCCGCACCCACCGGGCCCACCGCGCCGACCCAGCCGACGCAGCACACCGCGCACCCCGCCACCCCGCCGCAGCCGCCCGCCACCCCGCCCCCGCCCGCCGTCAGCCTCAAGAAGCAAAAGCTCGTCGACATGGAGAAGCGGCTCTCCGACGAGGGCCACCCGCAGCTGCTCAACCTCACCAAGCAGGCCGCGATCAGCCTGGAGAAGAACGGGCTCGGCGAACACACCGCGCGCGTCGCACTGTGCCTGGACATCTCGTACTCGATGATGTCGCTGTTCAAGAAGGGCAAGGTGCAGGCGCTCGCCGAGCGGGTGCTCTCGCTCGGTCTGCGTTTCGACGACAACGCGTCCGTCGACGTGTTCCTGTTCGGCGCGCGGGGTCACGCCGCCGGGGAGCTCGGGCTCGGCCAGTACCACGGCTGGGCCGAGCGGATCCGCAAGACGCCGGGGCTGGAGGGTTCGACCGACTACGCCGGCGCGATGCGCCTGCTGCGCGAGCACTACTTCGGCTTCAGCGGTCCCCGCCACCAACCGCTCGCGAACGACCTGCCGGTCTACGTCATGTTCATCACGGACGGCCAGACCACGTCGCGCGACGCGACCCGCGAGCAGATCACGCATTCGAGCTTCGAGCCCATTTTCTGGCAGTTCATGGGCCTCGGCCGCCCGGGCGGCTTCTCGTTCCTGGAGGAGCTCGACGACCTGAGCGGCCGCTACGTCGACAACGCCGACTTCTTCTCGATCCAGGACCCGGCCGACGTGCCCGACAGCCGGCTCTACGACCTGATGACGAACGAATACCCGGGCTGGCTGGCCCGAGCCAAGGCCCGAGGCCTACTGACCTGACGCCGGCCAGGCCGACCACGCCAGCCACGCCGGCGGCCAAGCCACCCGACCCACCCCGTCAGCCCGTCAGCCCGTCCAACCCGACCCAGCCCACCCAAGCCCCCCGGAAACGATCTTGAACTCAACGGGCGGAAATCGGCGGCTCCACCTCCTCGACTCCAAGATCGTTTCTGCGGATCCGGGTCCGGGTCCGGGTCCGCGTCCGGAACCGGCTCCGGGCCCCGACCTCCCCCGGTCCCCGGACCAGGCGGGCCGGAGCCGCCGACAGGACGTGCAGTGCGGCTTCCATCGGGCCCCTGCGCAGGGTGTGGCGCCAGATCCAGCACAGCAGCAGGGCGGTTATCCAAAAGCCGGCCAGGCGCTCCCACGAGTGGCCGACCTGGAGCCACCTGTCGAGCACGATCAGATGCGCCGTGTAGACGGTGAGCGCCATCGCGCCGACCGAGATCAGCGGATCGAGCACGATCCGGCCGATCCACGCGCGGCACCCGAGCAACGCGAGGCCGAGCAGCGCGAGCGCGACGCCGGTGGCTCCGACGATTTCGAACGGGGTGCCGGTGTGGCTCTCGGCCACGGTGAGCCAAGCCGGATCGGAGACCGGTACCGAGCCGACCCGCGCGTGGATCGCGTCGTGGACACCCTGCGGGCCCGCCTCACGCGCGATCCGTGTGCCGCTGCCCAGCACGTTGACCACGACCCAGGATCCGCCGTAGCCGAGCACGGCGAGTCCGGAACCGATCCCGACCATCGCGCGCTGCACGCGCGGATCGGTCAGTCGGCACCGCCCGACGGCCATGCCCGCCAGTACGAACGGCAGCCACGTGAGCGCGGGATAGCTGCCGGTCAGGAACAGCGTCTCGAACAGGTCGCCCGGGCCGGCGTGGTCGTCGAACCCGGGGGCGCCGAAGGCCACGTCGCCCACGCCCATGCTCTTGCGCAGCATGTACGACAGCACCGGTCCCGCCACGGCCCACCCCGCCGCGACGATCACGAGCGTGCGCGTGCGCAGCCACAGGGCCGGCCACGCGAGGAGGAAGTACAGGCCGTAGAAGGCGATGATCACCAACACGCCGGTGTCCAGGTCGCCCAGCCACAGCCCCAGCGGTACCAGCAGCGCCGCGCGAATCACCACCCGCGTGACCACGGCCGCCTGTGCCCGCCCCAGGCCGCGCAATCGCTCGCGCCCGGACATCAGCACGAGCGAGACGCCCGCGAGGAACGCGAACAGCGCCGAAGCGCGCCCGGAGGCGGCATGGAGAATCGTGTTCACGCCGCCGGCTTCGGGATCGGGACCGACGTGCGACGCGAACATGCCCAGGACGGCGAGGGCCCGAGCCAGGTCCACTCCGACGATGCGAGCCCGCTCGGCGGCCGTCGCGCGGGTCATCGGACCACGCGCGCGCAAGCGCCCCGAAACGTGTTCCGACCGATCCGCCGAACCACCCGCCGGGTGCCACCGCGAACCCCACGTGACAGCACGCGTCGAGCCTCTCGCCGAATCCTGCGCCGAACCACGCGTCGCCCCACGGATCGCACCACCCATCGAACCAGCCTAGGAGCACATCCGTGCCTTGACAGCAGGTCCACCACGGTGGTGAAGGTTGCGCCGTACCACCGATCCGACCACGGGCGAGAGGCACGACTCACGTGAGCGACGTTCCCGAAGTCATCCTGAACAACGACGTCCGCATCCCGCAGTTGGGGTTCGGGGTGTGGCAGGTCCCGAACGAGGGCGCGGCGGCGGCCGTGACGAGCGCTCTGGAGAGCGGCTACCGGCTCGTCGACACGGCGGGGGCGTACGGAAACGAGGAGGGCGTGGGGGCCGCGATCGCCGCGTCCGGGATCGCCCGGGACGAGTTGTTCGTGACCACCAAACTGTGGAACCGCGAACAGGGCCACGATCGCGCGCTGCGCGCGTTCGACGCGAGCCTGGAGCGGCTCGGGCTCGACCACGTGGACCTCTACCTGATCCATTGGCCGGTGCCCAAGGCCGACAAGTACGTCGAGACCTGGCGCGCGCTGGGGAAGCTGTACGCCGAGGGGCGGGTGCGCGCGATCGGCGTGTCCAACTTCCGGCCGGCGCATCTGACCCGGCTGATCGAGGAAACGGGCCTGGTGCCGGCGCTGAACCAGATCGAACTGCATCCACACCTGCCCCAGCTCGCGTCGCGCGCCTTCCACGCGGAGCACGCGATCGTCACCGAGGCGTGGAGCCCGCTCGCGCAGGGCGGCGAGTTGCTGCGCGACGCGACGGTGGTGACCATCGCCGACCGGCTGGAGCGTACGCCGGCGCAGGTGGTGCTGCGGTGGCACATCCAGCTCGGCAACGTGGTGATCCCGAAGTCGGTGACGCCGGCGCGGATCGCGCAGAACATCGAGGTGTTCGACTTCGTGCTCGACGAGGACGATCTGGCGGCGCTCGCGACGCTGGAGACGGGCGAGCGCACCGGGCCCGACCCGGACACGTTCAACCTCGGCCACGACGGCTGAGCCGGAACCTCCCGAGGGCTCGCTCACCCCTCCGGCGGCGCCACGGATCGGGCGCAGCCCTCCACCGGCGCCGCGAATCGGGCGCTTCCGTCCACCGGCGCCACGGATCCGGCGTTTCCCTCTGCGGGGGCAACGGTCCGACCGTCCCTCTCCACCGGGGCAACGGTGTGCGCGCTCCCCTCCGGCGGCGCGGCGGGTTGTGCGCCGCGCCGTCGGACCACGAGCGTGCCGAGGGCGAGCAGTACGCAGCCGACGAACACGCTCACCACCACCGGCGTGGACAGCCCGTTGCGCACCGACGCCCCGGCCGCGCACTGGACGAGCGTCATCGGCAGCATGCCCAGCGCGGTGCCGATCACGAAGTGTCCGGTCCTGATCCCGGTGGCGGCGGCGCCGTAGCTGACCACCGAGGACGGGATCACCGGAATCATCCGCAGGATGGTGATCGGCACCAGGCCGTTGCGGGTGAGTCTGCGATCGAGCACGGCGAGCGCTTCACGCTTGTGCAGCCAGCCGCTTATCCTTTCGCGGCCCAGACTGCGCCCGATGTACAGGCTCGCCAACGCGCCCAGGGTGGCCCCTATGAGGGTGACCACGGTGCCACCGATCGCGCCGAACAAGGCGCCGGCGACCGGGGCGAACAGCGACTTGGGCACCAGGACCACGACCCCGACCGCGCACACGAGCACGAAGAGGGTGACCGAGACCGGCATCGGCCAGTGAGTCCAGGCCCCGTGATCGAGAAAGTCCCGAAGCGCGTCGAGGCCGCTCCGCACGGTGTCCAACCTGCGTCCGCCCCTCGTGTGTTGCTCGTTCGACCCATCGCCGTCCCGCCTCGACCGAGCCGAGGCACCGGACCTGCGGAATCGCGCCGCCCCCCGACGCGCATTCGGCCCATTGTACGGAGCCGCCGGGACCGCCCGTGTGGACCCGCGACCCCGATGACAACCGAAGCCGGCCGTGCGTCGGTGGCGAACGCGGCGTCGAACCACTCGAACCAGGGCATGTCGCCCGGCGATGTCGCCGTCACCCCGAGGCATGTCGCCCTGCGATGTCGCCGTCACCTCAAAGCATGTCGCCCTGCGGTGTCGCCATCGTCGCGGTCGACGCAGATCCGTCGTCGCCGACGCTGGAGGTTGCGGGGGTAAACGTGTTAGAAAACCTACTGACCACTAGGTTTTTAACGGAGGACCCATGAGCCAGACCACCGCACGCTCGCGCTTCCGGGCCGCGACCTGCCCGTACGAGGACCCGTCGCTGTCGATCGGGGAGCGGGTGGAGGACCTGCTCGGCCGGATGACGGTCGAGGAGAAGGCCGGTCTGATGTTCCAGACCATCGCGCTCATGGGCCCCGAGGGCGCGCTGCGCGACGACCCGGACGCCCAGCCGTTCAACTTCACCACGCGACAGATGATCTCCGACAAGGGGATGAACCACTTCAACCTCCTCGGCGGCGGTCGGCCCGAGCACATCGCGGCGTGGCACAACCGCATCCAGGAACTCGCGCTGGAGACCCGCCTGGGCATCCCGGTATCGCTGTCGACCGACCCCCGGCACCACTTCACCGACAACCCGGGCACCGCCGCGTACGCCGAGGGCTTCTCGCAGTACCCCGAGACGCTCGGCCTGGCCGCGATCGGCGACGAGGAACTCGTCCGCGAGTTCGCCGACCTGATGCGTCGCGAGTACCTCGCGGTCGGCATCCGGGTCGCGCTGCACCCGCAGATCGACCTCGCGACCGAGCCGCGCTGGTCGCGGATCAACGGTACGTTCGGCGAGGACGCCGAACTCACCGGCAAGATGGTCGCCGCCTACATCCGAGGCGCGCAGGGCGAGACGCTCAACACCGAGTCCGTCGCGTGCATGACCAAGCACTTTCCCGGTGGCGGCCCGCAACTGGACGGTGAGGACCCGCACTTCGCCTACGGCCGCGAGCAGGTCTATCCGGGCGGCAACTTCGACTACCACCTGGAGCCGTTCAAGAAGGCACTCGCCGCCGGGACGTCGCAGATGATGCCGTACTACGGCATGCCGATCGAGACCGAGATGGAGGAGGTCGCGTTCGGGTTCAACAAGGGCGTCATCACCGGCCTGCTGCGCGAGCGGCTGGGCTTCGACGGCATCGTGTGCACCGACTGGGGCCTGATCTCCGACGCGAACATCATGGGTCAGACCATGCCCGCCCGGGCGTGGGGCGTCGAGGACCTGTCGGTCCCGGACCGCGTGCTGCGGGTGATCGAGGCGGGCTGCGACCAGTTCGGCGGCGAGGACATCCCGGAGCAGGTCGTCGCGCTCGTCGAGGCCGGCCGGCTGTCGGTCGAGCGGTTGGACACGTCGGTGCGCCGGCTGCTGCGCGAGAAGTTCGTGCTCGGCCTGTTCGACCACCCGTTCGTGGACGTCGACGCCACCGCCGCAATCGTGGGCACGGAGGCCGGTCTCGCGCTGGGTCGCGCCGCGCAGAGCAAGTCGGTCACGCTGCTCAAGAACGAGTCGGTCCTGCCGCTTGCCGAGGGCACTCGCGTGTACGTCCGGGGCGTCGACGCCGAGATCGCCGCCGGGTACGGCACCGTGGTCGCCACCCCGGCCGAGGCGGACGTGGCGATCGTGCGGATCAAGACGCCGTTCGAGCCGCGCGAAGGTGGTTTCGAACAGTTCTTCCACTCGGGTTCGCTGGAGTTCACCGAGGCCGAACTGACCCCGATCCTGGACCTGTGCGCGACGGTCCCCACCGTCGTGGACATCTACCTGGAACGCCCGGCGGTCGTCCCGGAGATCGCCGAGAAGTCGGCCGCGCTCGTCGCGAACTACGGCTGTGCGGACGCGCCCCTGCTGGACGCGCTCTTCGGTCGCGTCCAGCCGGTGGGCAGGCTGCCGTTCGAACTGCCGCGCTCGATGGCCGACGTACGGGGGCAGCGCTCGGACGTCCCGCGCGACGGCAAGGACCCGGTGTTCCCGTACGGGCACGGGCTGAAGTACTGAGGTAAGCGACAACGCCAACGCACGACCGTCGCCATGCCCACGAGACCCACCCGACACCACGCCGCCGGGTGGGTCTCGCACGCCCGAGCGCATCCCGCACGCCGCTCGGGCCGACCGGACGGGCCGACCGGACGGGCCGACTGCTCGGGCCGACCGCTGGGGTCGACCGCTCGGGCCGACCGGACGGACTCACGGGACGGACTCACGGGACGGGCCGACCGGACGGGACCGCAAGCGCTCGTGGCAGAGCGTCAGTGCTCGTGCCCGCCCGCCGGCTCCGGCGCGGGCTGCGTCTTCGTGGGCTCCGACCCCGCCGGGGCCCCCGGCGCCGCCGCGCCGTCCGCCGTGACGCGGAACTGCGCGGCGTGCACGACACCGTCCCGCTTGAACTCGAAGAACAACCGATACTCCCCGCCGGTGGGCGCCTCCGCCCGGAAGGCCACCCGATCGCCGGCGCCGTCCTCGGGGTGCACGTGCAGGTACGCGAGGTCGCCCTCGCGCAGCGCGACAAGGTGGCCGCGGGCGCCCAGGTAGGGCTCGACGCCGTCGACCGGGACGCCGTCGCGGCTGATCGCGAAGGACAATGCCGTGCTCGCGCCCGCGGCCAAAGACCCACCGAGCTCGACCGTGTAGCCGTCCACCTGCGCCGTCCGGGTCGCTGCGAGCGGCGGGGCCGGCGTCTGGCTTCCCGAAACGGGCAGGTCGCTCGCGAGGGTGAATCCGGCGGCGGCTCCGACCGGCCTGAAGTCGGCGAAGACCTTGTACGAGCCCGCCTCGGCGGCGGTGAACGGTGCCGACCACACGCCCTCGGCGTCGCGTACCGGATGCAGGTGTTGATAGCCCGCCAGGTCGCGGCGGACCACGATCAGGTGCAGTTCCTTCTCGTGCTGTTCGGTGTATCCGCGTAGCGGCGCGCCGTCGGTGCCCACGATCCGAAAACGCAGTTGCGTGGCCTCGCCGGCCCGGGCCGACTCGGTGAGCAGTCGCAGCGCCCAGCCGCCTTGGACGGCCTGCAGGCCCGGTGGCAGGTCCGCACCGGCCGGAGTGCCCGGGGCGGCCGGCGCGTTCGTGACACCCGACTTCGCGGTCGGGTCGGCGCCGTGGGAGGTGTGGCCGCTCGGCTTGTCGTCGTCGAACGGGCCGACCGCGTAACCGACTCCGGTCGCGGCTCCGAAGGCGACGGCGAGCGATCCGACGTATACGGCGATACGCGTGGGCGTGTTCATGGCGGTGACCCCTGTGTCTGTGGACAACCGAGCGGCGGCGGTCGACTGTGCGGTGCTCTGTGCTCTTGCCGTGAAACTATACCCCCCTAGGGTATAACTGCAAGCCCGAGAACTCCCGCCGAAGCTCCCCCAAGGGGTGTCTCTCAGGGTGTATCGCGACCTACGAAACAGCCGCCCCGACCGCCCCGGCGGACCCACCCGCCCGCCCACCGACCGCCCGCGAATCGCCCACCGACCGAGCGCCGCACACCGCACACCGAGCACCGAGCACCGCGCACGCCGACCGACCCCAGATCGCACCACCCCACGAGGCGCGGCCCGCGAAACCGATGGGCCCGCGACGCGACCGCGGAGGCGGGCTGGGCCGAGCGAAACGTCCTGGCCTGCGGGGCGTACGCAAGCACGCCACGAGGGCGCGCGCGGGTCCGTCTCACGTCGCGCCGACTCGCGAAACGTCCGCCCCCGAACACGACCGACACGTGCCGGTTCACCGTTGGGACCCACGCGTGCTTAGGGTGCTGCCATGGGTAGCGAGCGGCCGGAGGGCGTAGCCCTCTCCTTGCGTGCGACGGAACGGGCATTGCGCGCGTACCGGGTCCGCGCGGGGGTCGTGACCGGCGCCGGAGTCGCGGCGGCGGGAACGTGGTTCGCGATCCTGCACGCGTCCGGCTACGCGAAGGACGGCGCCTGGGCAGGATGGGCCGCACTGCTGCTCGGCCTGGGGATCGTCGCGCTCGTGGTGGGCGTCGGTGCGCTCGTCCTCGCACACCGGATGCGCCGCACGTTGACGCTCCACCCGTGGGTGACGTGCCGGTGCCGCTTCCGCGATCCGGCCGACGGCGACGGTGCGTGGGGGCCGCCGCTCGTGATCCAGGACCCGATCACCGACGGAACGCAGTACGCGCTGACCGTCGTGTCGATGTCGCATCGCTGGTGGCACCTGGACAAGTGCGACGGCGGCGACGTGTGGTTCGCGGGCGACCCGGCAAAGGGCGGCGTGGTCTCCCCGCCGGGCGGCGAACTCCTGCTGTGGACCCGGCCGAGCCGACTCGGCCGGCTGCGCCGCCTCGCGCGCCGCACCAACCCGGCCGGCGCATAGCGCGCAGCCTGCCCGGCGGTCGACCCACCCGAAACCTCAAGCAGACGACCCGCCCGGCACCCACCGAACCGCACCCGCGCGCCACCCACTCACCATCAACACCACCGACGCCACCGACGCCACCGACGCCAC
>NZ_WWJX01001034.1 GCF_009865215.1 Streptomyces sp. SID3343
GCCCCGCGCCGGGCGCGGCCGAGGGTTGGGGCGGCAACGCCCCACCACCCTCCGGCCAACCGCTGCCGCCACCGCCCGGCGCGCCCCTACCGCCGCAGGCGCAACAGCCACCCCAGCCCCAACCCACCGACAACGCGTGGATGCAACGCGCCTTCGGCGAGCCCGAGGAGCCCGGCCGCCCGCCCTACGGTCAACCGCAGCCGCCGCCCCCGGGCCCCGGCCAGTACAACCAGCCGTACGGCCAAGGCACCCCGTCCCACGGCGTACCGGGCCCGCAGGGTCCCCAGGGTCCCCAGGGTCCCCAAGGCCCACAGAACCCCTACGGCCAAGGCACCCCGCCACACGGCGCACCGGGCCCGCAGCAGCCGCCCTACGGCCAGGGCGCGCCCTACCAACAGCCGCCCCTGACACCGAACCCGTACGGCCAGGGCACACCGCCCCACGGCGTCCCCGACCCGCAGGCCGTACAGGGCCCCCAGGGCCCGCAGCCCCCGCAGGTCCCCGAACCGCCGAACCCGTACGCCCAGAGCCCGGAAGCCCAATACCCGTACAATCCAGGCACTCCGCCCAACGGCAACCCGCCGTCCTGGAACCCCGACGGCGCCGGCGCGCCCGCCCGCACGGTCGGCGGCGCACCGCTGGGCTACACCGCGGCCGTCGAGCTCACCAGTGACCGGCTCCTGCGCAAGCAGCCGCAGCCGCGCCGGCAGACCCCGCGCTTCCGTCTCGGCGGCAAGTCGGCGGACGCCCGCCGGGCAGAGCGGCTCGACCGCATCCGCACCCCCGTACTCGGCTGCTACCGGATCGCGGTGATCAGCCTCAAGGGCGGCGTCGGCAAGACCACGACGACCACGGCCCTGGGTGCGACGCTGGCGACCGAGCGGCAGGACCGGGTGATCGCGATCGACGCGAACCCGGACGCCGGCACGCTGGGGCGCCGAGTCCGCCGCGAGACCGGCGCGACCATTCGCGACCTGGTCAACTCGATGGCGCACGTGCACAGTTACATGGACATCCGGCGCTTCACGTCACAGTCGTCGAGCGGCCTGGAGATCCTGGCCAACGACGTCGACCCCGCCGTGTCCACGACGTTCAACGACGACGACTACCGCCAGGTGATCGACCTGCTCGGCAAGCAGTACCCGATCATCCTGACCGACTCGGGTACCGGCCTGCTCTACAGCGCGATGCGCGGCGTACTCGACCTCGCGCACCAACTGATCGTGATCAGCACGCCCAGTGTGGACGGCGCGACCAGCGCGAGCACGACGCTCGACTGGCTCGTGGCGCACGGATACGCCGACCTGGTCGCCCACAGCATCACGGTCATCTCGGGCGTGCGCGAGACCGGCAAGATGGTCAAGACCGAGGACATCGTGGCCCACTTCGAGACCCGCTGCCGTGCGGTCGTCGTCGTCCCGTTCGACGAACACCTGTCCGCCGGCGCCGAGTTGGACCTGGACATGATGCGCCCCAAGACCCGCGAGTCGTACTTCGAGCTGGCCGCGCTGGTCGCGGAGGAATTCCAGCGCATGCAGCCCGCCGACCAGCTACAACAGTGGCAACCCCAGTACCAGCAGCAACAGCAACAGCCGTACTACGGGCAACCGCAAGCCCAACCCCAGGGCTACCCACCGCCCCAGCAACACCCCCAACAGCAACCGCCGTACCAGGACCCGCAACACCAACACCAGCAACAACAACAGCCCTACCCCTACCAGCAGCCCCCGCCCGGCGGCTGGCAACCCCCGCACCAGGGCTGAGACTTCACCAGGGCCGCCTCGGACCCGAAAGCCCGAGGCGGCCCTCGCCACGCCCCGCCCGACGGGGCGGAAACACCAACACCGAGGGCCCGAACTCACCGAGTTCGGGCCCTCGTCTGCGACGTCATCGATACGAACGGGGTGCGAACTACTCCGTCGCGTCGATCAGTTCGCGCGCCCGCTTCACATCGCGGGCCATGTGCTCCAGCAGGTCGTCGATCGAGTCGAAGCGCTCGGTGCCGCGCAGATACTCCAGGAAGTCGACGGCCACGTGCATGCCGTACAGGTCCAGGTCGGTGCGGTCCAGCGCGTAGGCCTCGACGCGGCGGTCGACGCCGTCGAAGGTCGGGTTCGTACCGATCGAGATCGCGGCCGGCAGCCGCTCACCGTCGATCACCAACCAGCCCGCGTACACCCCGTCGGCCGGGATCGCCGTGTAGGGAAGCACTTCGAGGTTGGCCGTCGGATAGCCCAGCTCGCGCCCGCGCTGGTCGCCGCGCACCACGATGCCCTCGACCCGATGCGGCCGGCCCAACAACTCGGCCGCGCCCGCGACATCGCCCTCGGCGACCCGGCCGCGCACGACCGTCGACGAGAACGTCACCTCGCCCGACACGAACAGCTCCGGCTCGACGACGGTGAAATCGTTCGCGGCACCCAACTCCTCCAGGAGGGCGACGTTTCCCGCCGCCTTGTGACCGAAGCGGAAATTGCGCCCCTCCACGACCACGGCCGCGCGCAGGCCCTCCACGAGCACCTGCCGGACGAAGTCGGTCGCGGTCTGCCGGGACAGCTCCAGCGTGAACGGCAACACCAGCACCGCGTCCACCCCGAGGTCGGCCATCAGGTGCGCGCGCCTGTGGTGCGGCGTGAGCAGGGGCGGATGGCTCCCCGGTCGCACCACCTCGCTGGGGTGTGGGTCGAACATCACCACGACCACCGGCAGGCCACGCTCGCGACCGATCTCGACCGCCCGGCCGATCACCCGCTGGTGCCCCCGATGCACACCGTCGTAGGACCCGATGGTGACGACGGAGCGTCCCCAATCGCTTGGGACGTCCTCCAAGCCCCGCCAACGCTGCACCTTGACCGCTCCTCGTTCTTCCGTGACGTGTCGCGGGTCCAGCGTCCCACGTGCGGGGGCCCAAGCCATCCCGGCCCCGCCGTGGCAACGATCACCCTGCGCGCCGAGTGGACCGACTCGGCCGCCGAAAACCGTGCACGACCCGACCCGTGATCCTCGCCCAACCACCGAAATCCCCGGACAACCGGGCCCGTCATCCGCGCTCGACCCACGAAACCGCGAGCGGCCGACCCCGCCCCGCCCACGAAGCCCACAAGCGACGAACCGCCGCCCGGCCCACGAAAGCCACAGGCGACCGACCCCGCCCACGAAGCCCACAAGCGATCAACCGGCTCGACCCACGAGAATCACCCGTGCCCGGCCCCGCTCAACCCACGAACACCGCAAGCGGCCGAGCCACACCCTGCTTGTTCTCGACAAGCGCCAAAAACGTCCCGTCGGGACCGAACACGCCCACCGGCCCGTCGCTCTCGTCGGCCGGCAACCGACCGCCGTGCGACACGGCCCGCGCCTGGTCCTCGGTGACCTCGCGCCGCGGGAAGGCCGCGGCGGCCGCCTGAGCGATCGGCAGGACCCCGAAGGACTCCTCCAACTGCTCCAACGTGCGGGCCTGATCCAACGCGTACGGACCCACCCGGGTCCGCCGCAGCGCGGTCAGATGGCCCCCCACGCCCAGTCCCGCGCCCAGATCGCGGGCCAGGGCACGGATGTACGTACCGGACGAGCACGTGACGCTCACGTCGATGTCGATCAGGTCGCCCTCGCGACGGATCGCGAGCACGTCGAAGACCGAGATCGTGGTCGGGCGCGCCGCGAGTTCGAACTCCTCGCCGTCGCGCACCCGCGAGTAGGAGCGCTTCCCGTCGATCTTGATCGCCGACACCTTCGACGGCACCTGCATGATCGGACCGGTCAACTCGGCGATGCCCGCCGCGATCCGCTCGTCGCTCACGTGGCCCGCGGGCGTGGTGTCGGTGACCTCGCCCTCCGCGTCGTCGGTGACCGTGGCCTGGCCGAGCCGGATGGTGCCGTCGTACTGCTTCTCGGTGAGCGCGAGGTGGCCCAACAGGCGGGTGGCCTTCTCGATCCCGATCACCAGGACGCCGGTGGCCATCGGATCGAGCGTGCCCGCGTGGCCGACCCGGCGGGTGCCGGCGATCCGGCGGAGTCGGCCGACCACGTCGTGCGACGTGAGTCCGGCCGGCTTGTCCACGATCACCAGGCCGTCGGGCGGTGGGGGTCCTGCGTTGCGGCGCGTCACGCGTCGTCTCCCGGGTTTGCGGGCGCCGGAGCGACCGGCAGTAGTGCGTCGGCGAGGAGGTCCCGGAACCGGGCCACCACCTCGGCCGGTGGATCGTATGCGGTGAAGCCCGCCGCGAAGGCGTGGCCGCCGCCGCCGAAGGCGCCGCACACGCGTCCGAGGTCGACGCCGCCCTTGGATCGCGCGGACGCGCGCAGCGCGCCGTCGTCGTCCTCCTTGAGCACCAACGCGACCTCGGCCTCGCCGCTCTTGCGCACGACGTCGATCACGCCCTCGACCTCGTCGAGGCGGATGCCGTGCGCGGCCCGTTCGGCGCGCGTGATCACCGTGGACACCAGGCCCAGGCCGCCGGCCGCGTCGGTGTCGAGTTCGGCCCGGGCGAGCGCCGCGGCGAGGACCTTGAGGTAGCCGAATCGGCACGTGTCCCAGATCGCCCGCTGGATCAGGTCGTGCCGGATCCCGGTGGCGAGCAGGCGAGCCGCGAAGGTGTGGGTGTCGGGGGTGGTCCCCACGTACTTGAACGAGCCCGTGTCGGTGACCAGGCCCGTGTACAGCGCGGTCGCGATGTCGGCGGTGAGCGTCGCGCCGAGACGGGTGATCAACTCGTCGGCCAGCACCGCGGTCGCCGGCGCCTCGACGTCGATCAGGTGATGGGTGCCGAAGCGCGTGTTGGACGCGTGGTGGTCGACCACCAACAGCGTCCGGGCGGCCTTGGCCCGGCTCTCCAAAAGACCGAGCCGCGAGATCCCCGCCGCATCGAAGACCGCGACCAACTCGGGCTCGTCCGGCACGCCGGTGTGCGGCACGAGCAGGTCCTGTCCCGGCAGGAACTCCAGCGACGACGGCACCACGAGCGGGTCGTCGCCATAGGAGACCCGTACGGTCCGGCCCAGTTCCCGCAACGCCAGCCCGACGGCGAGCGCCGAACCGAGCGCGTCGCCGTCGGGGCTGACATGTGCCAGCAGGGTGATGTCCTCGGCCGTCAGGAGGAGGCGTACGGCCTCGTCCCACTCGGCCGCGCCAGGCGCGGTCGGCGGCTGTCCTGCCTCCGGGGGGAGGCCGTTGTTCGCCCCGGGACCGGCTTGGGCCCGCGGCTTCGCTCCCGCGGTCGACCCGGAGTCCCGGTCCGCCGCCACGCCTGGTGTCAAGGTCGGTCGCCCTCCTGTGTATCCGGCTTGGTCCCCGCCTCCGGTTCTTCGTCGGAGTCGTCCGCCGCCGGGGTCCGATAGGGGTCCGCGTCACCGGCGTAGCCGGCGCCCGCGGCGGTTGAGCGTACCGCCGCATCGGCCTGCTGTGCCCGGGCGAGGAGATCGTCGATGAGTTTGGCGTTGTCCGGGAGCGCGTCGGCGATGAACGTCAGCGACGGCGTGTGCCGAACACCGGTCTGGCGGCCGACCTCGCTGCGGATGACGCCCTTGGCGCTCTCCAAGGCGGCGGCGGACGCCGCTCGTTCGGTCTCGTCGCCGTAGACCGTGTAGAACACGGTCGCCTCACGGAGGTCACCGGTGACTCGGGCTGCGGTGATGGTCACGAACCCCAGGCGCGGGTCCTTGACCTTGCGCTCCAAGGTCTCCGCGACCACGACCTGGATGCGGTCCGCGAGTTTGCGCGCCCGCGCGGTGTCGGCCACTGATCCTCCTGCGATTGCTCGGCATTTCGGCGGTGGCCCCGCCTCCGGGATCACCGGGGGCGGGGGCCGCTCGTGTACTCGTACCACTCGATCTTCGCGGCGGGGCCACGCTTTGGCCCGCTCGCTCAGTCGTCGTCCCCGAACACCCTTCGGCGTGCGGAGAGCAACTCCAGCTCGGGCCGGCCGGCGACCAGCCGTTCACAACTGTCCAGCACCTCGGCACACCGCTCGACCGTCGCGGAGACCACCGCGACGCCGATCACGCTGCGCCGATGCAAATCCTGATGTTCAACCTCTGCGGCGGCAACGGCATTCTTGCGCTGAAGGTCGGCCAGGATGGGCCGGATCAAAGATCGTTTTTCCTTCAACGAGTGCACATCGCCGAGCAGCACGTCGAGGCTGACGGTTCCCACATACATAGGCGACGGGCCTGGCCGGCCCGGGAGGCCTCGGGTCGAAGCCACCGGGGCTCCGACGAAAAGAACCGGGTACGCACGTCGCGACCCGGGCACAGCGTGTCGCCGAGGCGCCGTGACCGTGCCGGCCACCGCACCAGACGGCGGATCCGCCCGGTGTGTACCGGGCGGATCCGTCGTACCGACTCATCGATTCGAACTCGGTTCAAGCCGTTCGAACGCTCGGACCCGTGAGGGTCAGCCTCGCGGCTTCTCCCGCATCTCGAACGTCTCGATGATGTCCTCGACCTTGATGTCGTTGAACGAACCAAGGTTGATACCGCACTCGAAGCCCTCGCGGACCTCGGTGACATCGTCCTTCTCGCGACGCAGGCCCTCGACGTTGAGGTTGTCGGCGACGACAGCCCCCTGGCGAATGATCCGCGCCTTGGTGTTGCGCTTGATCGTGCCACCGGTGACCATGCAGCCCGCGATGTTGCCGAGCTTGGAGGAGCGGAACACCGCGCGGATCTGCGCCGTGCCCAGCTGGACCTCTTCGAACTCGGGCTTGAGCATGCCCTTGAGCGCGGCTTCGACTTCCTCGATGGCCTGGTAGATCACCGAGTAGAAGCGGATGTCGACGCCCTCGCGGTCCGCCATCGTCCGCGCACGGCCCTCGGGCCGCACGTTGAAGCCGATGATGATCGCGTCCGAGGCCATCGCCAGGTTGACGTTGGACTCGGTGATCGCACCGACACCGCGGTCGATGATCCGCAGCTCGACTTCCTCGCCGACGTCCAGGTTGAGCAGGCCGTCTTCCAACGCCTCCACCGAACCGGAACCGTCACCCTTGAGGATGAGGTTGAGCTGCTGCATCTCGCCGGCCTTGAGGGCCTTGTCCAGGTCCTCCAGCGAAACACGCTTCGAGCGACGGGCCAGGGTCGCGTTGCGCTCCCGGGCCGCCCGCTTCTCGGCGATCTGGCGAGCGGTGCGCTCTTCCTCGACCACGAGGAAGTTGTCACCCGCGCCGGGCACGGCGGTCAGGCCGAGCACCATGACCGGACGGGACGGCGTGGCCTCGGTGAGGTTGTTGCCGTTCTCGTCGATCATCGCGCGGACACGGCCGTACGCCTCGCCGACCACGATCGCGTCGCCGATGTGCAGCGTGCCGCGCTGGACCAGGACGGTCGCGACGGGGCCGCGGCCCTTGTCGAGGTGACCCTCGATCGCGATGCCCTGGGCTTCCTGGTGCGGGTTGGCCGTGAGCTCCAGAGCCGCGTCCGCGGTCAGCACGACCGCTTCGAGCAGCTCGTCGATGCCCAGGCCCTGCTTCGCCGAGATGTCGACGAACATCGTGTCGCCGCCGTACTCCTCGGCCACGAGCCCGTATTCGGTGAGCTGGCCACGAACCTTGGTCGGGTCCGCGCCTTCCTTGTCGATCTTGTTGACCGCGACGACGATCGGCACGCCGGCCGCCTGCGCGTGGTTGAGCGCCTCGATCGTCTGCGGCTTCACACCGTCGTCCGCCGCGACCACGAGGATCGCGATGTCCGTCGACTTGGCACCACGAGCACGCATGGCGGTGAACGCCTCGTGACCCGGGGTGTCGATGAGGGTGATCTTGCGGTCGATGTCGTTGACGACGGTCGCGACCTGGTAGGCACCGATGTGCTGGGTGATGCCACCGGCCTCGCCCGCGACCACGTTCGACTTGCGGATCGCGTCGAGGAGTCGGGTCTTGCCGTGGTCGACGTGACCCATGACGGTCACGACCGGCGGACGCGCCTCGAGGTCTTCCTCGTCGCCCTCGTCCTCGCCCCATTCGAGGTCGAAGGACTCGAGCAGCTCGCGGTCCTCCTCCTCCGGGGAGACGATCTGGATCACGAAGTCGAGCTCGGCGGCGAGCGTCTGCAGCTCGTCGTCGCTCACCGACTGCGTCGCGGTCAGCAGCGAGCCCAGGTTGAACATGATCTGGACGAGTGCTGCCGGGTTCGCGTTGATCTTCTCCGCGAAGTCGGTGAGCGACGCGCCGCGCGACATCCGGACCAGACGCCCGTTGCCGCGAGGAGCCATCACGCCACCGGCGGACGGAGCCTGCATGTTGTCGAACTCTTGACGACGCTGGCGCTTCGACTTGCGCGCACGACCCGGACGCCCACCGGGACGACCGAACGCGCCCTGCGTGCCGCCGCGGCCACCGGGGCCACCACGACCGCCGCCGCCGGGACGACCGGCGAAGCCGCCGCCGCCGGGACG